>JBMDXS010000171.1:0-6821 GCA_048595045.1 Acidimicrobiia bacterium | reverse complement strand
CGGGGTCAGGCCGGGCACGCCGGTTCCCGAGCGGGTGTGTGCCCGCTGGGAGCAGGACCTGGCGGAGGCCCACCTCGGCATGGGCCGGGTCGACCAGAGCGCCCTCCACTTCGAACGTGCCCTGCAGCTCCACGGCCACCCGATGGGAAAGGGCAAACTCGGGGTGGGGGTTCGCCTTCTCTCGGCGGCGGCCCTTCAGGCCGGGCACCGGGTGACCGGCCTTCAGGGGTCTGAGATGGACCCGGAGAAGCGGGACGATCTCATCGAGGCGGCCCGGGCCTACGAGCAGCTCATGAAGATCTACTACTACGCCAACGATCCCGGGTCCCTGATCACCGCCGCGGTTTCCGGGCTCAACCTGGCCGAGCGGGCCGGGACCTCGCCGGTGCTCGCACGGATCTACGCCAACATGACCATCGTCGCCGGCATCGTTCCTCTCCCCAAGCTGGCGAGGACCTATCAGCGGCGCAGTTGGGAGGTGGCCGACGAGGTCGACCAGATGCCCGAGCACGCCTGGGTGCGTCTCGCCACCAGCGTCTACGGGGTGGGCGTCGGTGACTGGGATGCCGTCGAGCCCGAGCTCCGGGAGTCTCACGACCTCTACAAACAGCTCAGCGACTGGCGCCAGCTCGCAGAGAACCTGGGCGTCACCGGCCAGATGCTCACCGCCCAGGGTCGTTTCGCCGAGGCCTTTTCGTTGGGTGAGGAGCTGCGAGATCTGGGGGCATGGCGCGACGACGCTCAGGCCGAGTTCTGGGGTTGGCTCTATCAGGGCACTGCCATCCTCCGTCAGGGCGATCCCCGGGAGGCGATCAACAAGCTGCGCAACGGGGAGCGTCTGCTCCACGCCGGTGTCGGCGGCGCCAACGTTGGCTGGCTCTACGGGGTCATGGCCGAGACCTACCGGCGGCTCGACGATCCCGACCGGGCACGTGCCGCGGCCGCCTCGGCCGGGGAGTCCCTCTACTCGGAGCGCCCCGGAGTGGTTTTCGTACTCGATGGCTTCACCGGGGCGGCCGAGGCCCATCTCGGGCTCTGGGAGAGGGGCCGGGTGCGCAGCGTGGCGTCGGCCAAGTCGGCAACCGAGCGTGCGGTGAAGAAACTCACCGGGTACAGCAAGGTGTTCCCGATCGGCAAACCGGCCGCCCTCCGTTATTCGGGTCGGCTCAAGGAACAAGACGGGGATCAGAGCGGAGCGCGTTCCGATTGGGGCAAGGCTCTCCAATCGGCCCAGAGCCTGAAGATGCCATTCGAGGAGGCGCTGACCAGCATGAATCTGGGGCGTCTCGATGGTGATGCCACGCGCCTGCAGCACGCTCGTGACCTGTTCGAGCGGGTGGGGGCGCGTCATTTCGTCGACCTGGCCAACCAGGCCCTCCGTGGCTAGGAGCGAGTGAGCGCCCGACGGGCGATCATGCTGACACGACCGCCCCGGGCCACCACCCCGGTGACCGCCCGGGCGAGGGGGGAGGGCCCTTTCCAGGGGAGCCCCCGCATGTAGCGGTAGTGGTCTTCGAGACGGAAGATGAAGGCGAAGGCGGGCTCGGTGACGTTCCACAGCCGGCACAGCGACGCCCGATGACCCGAGTGCTGGATGATCCCGTTGACGGCGCGTCGCGCCGCCTCGTTGGCCGCCTCCATCGTGGCCACCGAGGTGAAGGTGCGCACGTAGTCGGATGCCAGGAAGAAGTTGGAGATCTGGGTGAAGGCCTGAGGGCGAAGCCGCCAGGTGTTGAGGTAGGCGACGAAGAGGGGCTCGGAGTTCTCGCTGATGGGCACGTCGGTCTCGGGGATCATCCCGGGTCGGATCCCGGCGACGAACCGCTCCCGGGTGATGTCGGGGTCGAGGAACCAGCAGTACAGCATGTCGTCCGTGAGCGGCTGCTCGTCGAGGGCGTGGGAGCGTTTCAACTCCTCCCAGACCTCTGTCTTGATCTCATCGGAAGTGCAGTACTTGGCCGGCTTGTCGACGGTGTTGCCGTTCTGGTGCCAGTTCGAGATGTCGACCGAGAGCACCCCCTTGACGCTGCCATCGCCGAAGTCGGCGAGGTCATAGCCCGCCCAGAACTGACGTTGGGAGATGGAGGTGAGCGCCCACGGCGAGTCGAGATAGATGGTGTGCCCGTGGGCCAGGGGCACGTCCTCTTTGAGGAAGAACTGGATGCCGTTCATCCATTCGACGTAGTTGTTGCCGATCTCCTTGATCCCCTCGAGCGAGCTGTCGGCGGCGAGGATCCCGTCGTCGAGCAGCATCGCCATCTTCTCTGCGGGCAAGGCAGCGATGTAGTAGTCGGCGTCGTCGAGGAGGTAGGTGTGCCCCGCTGCATCGGACATGTGCACCGATTCGATCTCCCCACCGGGACGGCCCCGATTGGGGCGGCAGATGATGCGGTCGATGTGCCGGTCGAACTGATAGGCGACACCCTTCTTCTGCAGGTAGGTCAGCCAGGGATCGAGCCAGGCGTCGTTGGTGGGACCGTTGAGCACCCGGTCGGTGCTCGGCCCGGGCGTGATCATGTCGAGGATGAGGGCGAGCCCGATGTCACCCTCGACGTGTGCGTTGGCCAGATGGGCGTTGGCTGCGACCAGGGAGCGGGTGAGCCCCTCCGCCAAGAACTTCTGATAGCCAAGCGACTTGTTGTCTGCGTCGACGAACTCCCACCAGCCCATCGTCTCGTAGATCTCTTCCCGCCGGGCGTCGCAGCTCGAGTAGACCTGCCAGAGCCGGTCCACGAAGAAGTCGACCTCCCCCGGTTCGAGGCCCATCTCCGCGGGCAGGTCGGAGAGGAGGTCCTGGAGGATCTTCTCGAAGTCCGCTTCGTCCCGGGGGAAGCGGGCGGGCAGCTCGATCGACTCTTTGCCATAGAGGGCGAGCTGAACCCTGGTGGTGTCTACCAGGTTGTCGATCACATGACCGTCCCCATAGGGGATCCGGCTCATGGTGTCGGTGACATGTCGGTAGAAGCGGGGGAAGAAACGGAAGCCGTGCTCGCCGGGGAGGTAACCCATTCCCCCCTTGATGTCGGGGCAGTTCCCACTGGGTCCGCCGACCGGGACCGGCAGACTGCGTGCTTTGCCACCGCACAGCTCGGGCTGCCTCTCGAAGACGGCCACCCGGAAACCACGCTCGATCAGCTCGTGGGCAGCGCTCATCCCGGCTACCCCGCCACCGAGGACCGCCACCTTGGGCCCGTCCCCATCGGGGAATGGTTTCAGTGGCACCGGCTCCATGGCAGCTTCCATCGCCGGGAAAGTACACGAGATGGGATGTGGCCGTTTCGCAGGTCTACCCGTCGGCTGGACCTGTCGAATGGTCTTGACCGAGGACTACCCGCCGCCGTTCGGATGGGACCTTCTCCCTCTTCGAAAGGGACCGATGGCCGGTGTCGGCTCGGTGCCGATCGGGTACAAGGGGGCATGGTCGAATCACACGAGTACCGGGTCGAGATCACCTCGACCGGGATCAAGACCGGGCGACTGGCCGCGCCCGGGGATGGTCTTCCCGAGCTCGACGTGGCCTCCCCACCCGAGTTCGACGGACCGGAGGGTGTGTGGAGCCCGGAGCACCTGTTCGTGGCGTCGCTGGCCGCCTGCCTGATGACCACGTTCCGTGCCATCGCCGCGGCCTCGGGCGTCGAGGTCCTCGAGTACAACGGTCGTGCCACCGGGCGCCTGGTCCAGGCCGATGATCGCCTCTATCGAATCGATCGGGTGATCCTCCGACCCGAGATCGTCATCGCCAACCCGGACCAGGTCGACAAGGCACGGCGGCTCCTCGACAAGGCGGAGCGAGCGTGTCTGATCAGTAGATCGGTCAACAGCCAGATCGAGATGGCCGGGTCGATCCGGGCTGCGCAGCCTCAGAGCCTGAGCGTCTGACGCAGTTTCGCGGCGTTGCGGGCCTCGGCTAGCGCCCGGGCTGCGACCGGGCCGATGATGCATCGACAGGGCCCGGCCCTGCGACGTCTCCACCCCCGAGGAGACGAATCGTCTCCACGGCGTGGTCGGTGGGGATGACGTCGATGGCGTATCCGGAGTGGACGATGACGTACTCGCCGATCTCGACGTCGGGGACCATGATCAGATCGACGTCGCGCTCCCCGTCGATCATCGATACCCGACCCCGGATCGACGTCGGTGACGGCTCCTCCTTCGAGACCACTCGCGCAGGAAGTGAGACGCACATGGCTATCCCCCCAGTCTCACCGAACGCAGGGTGACCCCGAGGGCATGTGGGTCGGTGGGGTCATGAGCCTGCTCGACGAGCACCTCCGGTGTGTATCCCCACCACTCCCGTGCGTAGTGGAGAGCGGCTTGCTCCACCCACTCGGAGCCGACGCCGGAGAGAGCTCCGATCTCGAAATGGAGGCTCCTGACCCTCTGGCGGCCTTCCCCGACCTCGAGCTCGGCCCGACGCATCAAATCCCGCATCAACCCTGTCTCATGCATCGTCGATAACCCCGACCAACTCGTCGATTGCCCGCTCCACCTCGGGCGACAGGGGCCCTCCGATCGTGGTATCCGATACCTCGATCCCATAGATGAGAAGCCGGGCAGGGAGACGTCCCAAGCTCCGGGCCAGCTCCACAGTCTCGGCTACACCGACCGAGTGGGTGCTGGTCGCCAGCAGCCCAGCGGGCAGCTCCCGCTCGTTGGCTTCGATGTGGTGGATGGTTCCCACCGGTGCACCGGAGCGGGCTGCGTCGACGAGGATCACCTCGTCCGCGCCTTCCCAGAGATCCATCAGCTCGTAGGAGCCGTTGGCATGGCGGATACCGGGAGCGGAGCGCACTCTGCCGGCGACCTCGAGCCCGGCGCCATCGTCACCACGATCAGGGTTGCCCACCCCGATGACCAGCCGTCTCATCCGCGCTCCACAGTGAGGTCGAGGAAGTGGGTCGCACAGGAGATGCAAGGGTCGTAACAGCGGATCGCCTGCTCCAGCTGCCACTGCAGCTCGTGGTCGGGGAGGTGGGTGCGACCCGGGACGTAGGCACGAAGGTCGTCCTCGATGCTGAGCTGGTTCTGCGAAGTGGGCGGGACGATGTGAGCAGCTCTGATGGCACCCTCCCCGTCTATGTCGTAGCGGTGATAGAGGAGGCCTCTGGGAGCTTCCGAGGCGCCGAAGCCCACGCTGTCGCGCGGCTCCACCTCGACCTGAGGGCGGGGAGGTCGCTCGTAGCCGTCGATGAGCCGCAACGCTTCCTCGCAGGCGAAGGCGATCTCGACCACACGGACCGCGATGCTTCGGAATGGGTTGGTGCACACGGCTCCCAGACCCGCCTCCTCGGCGATCTCGCTGGCCTTCGGGGTGAGACGGTCCGAATTCAGCGCGTACCGCGCCAACGGCCCGACGTGGTAGGACCCTCCCGTCTTGAGCCTGGCGTGGAGGGCATTGGACCAGGCGACATGACTCTCCTCGAAGTGCTCGCCCCAATGTTCGACGGCGATGTCCAGGCCACGGTTGGACGCGATCCTCCCCTCCTGGATGGCGTACTCCCCGGGATGCTGCAGGGCAACGAACTCGTAGTCCCTCTCGAAGTCGGGGAACGGGAAGCCTGCCACCCATCGCGCCGTGTCGGCCGCCGTCTCCAGAGCCCACTCCAGATCTGGGACCAACGCCTCCAGCTCGGCTCTGGTCGGGGTCCGGTAGAAGCCCCCGACCCGGATGTTGATCGGGTGGATCTCACGACCTCCCAGAACGGACATGAGCCTGTTGCCGATCTTCTTCAGGCGAAGACCGGCCTGCACCCGCTCGGGAAAGTCGGAGGCCATGGCGATGGCACTCTCGTAGCCGAGGAAGTCGGGAGCGTGGAGGAAGAAAACGTGGAGAGCGTGACTCTCGATCCACTCTCCGCAGTAGATCAACCGGCGCAGGTCACGGAGCCCACCGCTGATGCGGACACCGGCGGCATGCTCCATGGCGTTGCAGGCGCTGGTCTGATAGGCGATCGGGCAGATCCCGCAGATACGGGCGGTGATGTCCGGTGCCTCCGAGAACCTCCTGCCCACCAAGAAGGCTTCGAAGAACCTGGGCGGCTCGAAGATCTTGAACTTGAGATCCTCGACCACATCACCTTTCAGCTTCAGGTACATCGCCCCCTCGCCTTCCACCCGGGCGAGGTAGTCGACGGCGATCTCACGCTCGGCGCTCATAGGCCTCGCTCGCCTCCCGGAACTCGGGTGAATAGGCATTGAAGGTGCGCAGGGCGCGGACGAGATCGACATCCGATACCTCGAGCCGCTTCCACCACGCCGCCAGTGAGTCGATGTTCGGGTCCTGGGACGGGCCGAAGCACCCGTAGCAGCCCCGGTCGTAGGCGGGGCAGATGGCTCCACACCCGGCCTGGGTTATCGGTCCCATGCAGGGGATGCCCTGGGCCACCATCACGCAGGCGGTGCCGCGCAGCTTGCACTCGACACACACACTGTGTCTCGGGATGCCGGGCTTGCGCCGATGACAGAACGCATCGATCACCTCGATGAGCTGATGCTTGGAGATGGGGCAGCCGCGAAGCTCGAAGTCGACCCGGACATGGTGCTCGATCGGTGTCGAGGTGCTCAGGGTGTCGATGTAGCTGGGCTCGGCATAGACGATGCTCAGGTATTCGTCGACGTCGGCCCAGTTGCGCAATGCCTGGATGCCCCCGGCGGTGGCGCAGGCGCCGATGGTCACCAGTGTCTCCGACATCTCTCGGACCTCCCTGATCCGCTCGGCGTCATGGGGGGTGGTGATCGAGCCCTCGACCAGTGACAGTTGATATCGCCCCTCGACTTCGCCTTTGGTCGCCTCGGGGAAATAGGCGATGTCGACGGCCCCG
>JBMDXS010000170.1:0-2607 GCA_048595045.1 Acidimicrobiia bacterium | reverse complement strand
TGTCTCTATTTCGCGGTGCGCGTGGCGACCGATCCCACCATCCCGGCCAATGGCGGCTGCTATCGGCCATTGCGACTGATCCTCCCCGAGGCCTCGGTCGTCAACGCCTCGGCCCCGGCCGCCGTGGCGGCGGGCAACGTCGAGACCAGCCAGCGGATCGCAGATGCGCTGCTCGGGGCCATGGCCCAGGCCGCGCCCGACCGGGTGCCGGCGGCGTCGCAGGGCACTATGAACAACATCCTGGTGGGCAATGACGACTTCGCTTATTACGAGACGGTGGGTGGTGGTCAGGGGGGCCGTCCGGGACGCCCCGGCCAGTCCGGGATCCACACCGGGATGACCAACACCGAGAACACGCCGATCGAGGCGCTCGACGCCCATTATCCGTTCCGTGTCGAGAGGTACCGCCTGCGCCGGGAAAGTGGCGGGCCCGGCCGATTTCGCGGTGGCGAGGGGATCGAGCGGGAGATCTTGTTCCTGGCGGACGCGACCCTGTCACTGATGGGTGAGCGCAGACGTCATCGTCCCTGGGGCCTGGCCGGGGGGGAGCCGGGAGCACCGGGTGAGGACTGGCTGATCGGCCGAGATGGGCGTCGGGAGAGACTGCCCGCCAAGACGACGCTTCCGGTCCGGGCAGGCGATCGTCTCCTCGTCCTCACCCCGGGTGGTGGGGGCTGGGGCCCGGCGTGAAGATCAGGCAGGGAAAACTACGATCGACATCGTGAGCCTCGTCCAGGACCTACGCGCCGTGCTCGGTGACGACCGGGTTCTGGAGGAGCCGGTCGAGCTCTACCTCTACTCGCGCGACGCCTCCCTCATGCAAGGCCAGGCGACCTGTGTCGCCTTCCCACACACCACGGCCGAGGTCGCCGCCGTGGTGAGGGTGGCAGAGGCTCATGGTGTCCCCATCATCCCCCGAGGCGCCGGTACCGGGTTGGCGGCCGGCGCCATCCCGATCGACGGAGGGATCGTCCTCTCCACCACCTCGATGAATCAGATCGAGCTGGACGTGGAGAACCGGACGGCATGGGTGGGCGCCGGAGTGATCAACCTCGACCTGAGCAAGCGGGCCGAGCCCTACGGACTGTCCTTCGCCCCCGACCCCTCGTCCCAATCGGCCTGCACCATCGGAGGCAACGTCGCCAACAACTCGGGCGGGGCTCACTGTCTGGCCGAAGGCGCCACCACCAGTCACGTCCTCGGGCTGGAGGTGGTCCTGGCGGGCGGCGAGGTGCTCGTGCTCGGGGGTCAGGCGCCCGACACACCCGGCCTCGATCTCAAAGGCCTGATCGTCGGTTCCGAAGGGACACTGGGGGTCGTGACCCGGGCTCTGGTGCGCCTGTTGCCCATCGAGGCGGACGTGCGGACGTTGCTTCTCGACTTCGAAGAGCTTTCCGGGGCCACCAGGACCGTATCCGATGTCATCGCGGCCGGGCTGGTGCCGGCGGCTCTGGAGATCATGGATCAGAAGATGACGACTGCCGTCGAGAATTGGCTTCGGGCGGGGCTTCCATGCGACTGCGCCGCCATCCTCCTCGCCGAAGTGGTGGGCGAGCCCGAGGCGGTCGAAGCCGAGGCCGCGCTGGTGTCGCGAATTGGCTTGGAGAACGGGGCGCGCAACGTCCAGGTGGCCCGGGACGAGAAGGAGCGAGCCATGCTGTGGAAAGGGCGCAAGTCCGCCTTCGGCGCCGTTGCCCAAGTCTCCCCGAACTACTACCTCCACGACACTGTGGTGCCACGGTCTCGCCTCGTGGAGACGATGGAGGAAGTGCAGGCCATCGCCGACCGTCATGGCCTCGACGTCTACAACGTCTTTCACGCCGGTGATGGCAACCTCCATCCCCTGATGGCTTTCGACGCCTCCGACCCGGTGATGCTGGAAAAGGTGCATCGCGCCGGTGAGGAGATGGTGGCTGCCTGTCTGGCCCGGGGCGGTGCTCTTTCCGGGGAGCACGGGATAGGCCTGGAGAAACGGGACATGATGCGTGACGACTTCACCGACATCGACCTCGACGCCCAGGCCCGGCTGAAGGAGGCGTTCGATCCGTCCGGCCTGTTCAACCCGGCCAAGGTCCTACCCGAGGGCTCCCGCTGCTTCGACTTCGGGGGAGTGAGGCGGGAGATACCGGACGGGGCCTGGGTATGACCGAAGCTACCGGCGGCGGGCCCCGGCTCCAGCAAAGGGTCGACCCGCCCGACGTGGACACCCTCGTCTCGGTCTTGCGCGAGGCAAGCGCCTCTCGATCGGTGGTCCAGGTCGTGGGTGGCGGGACGAGGCAGGGATATGGGTCGCCGCCTCCTTCCGACATTGCGCTGCACATGACCGGTTTTTCGGGGATCGAGGAGTGGGACCCCGACGACCTGACCGTCACCGTGGGGGCGGGGACCCCGGTGGCCGATCTCGAGGCCGAGCTGTCGGGGCGCTCACAGACGGCAATCCTCCCCGAGGTCCCCGGAGCCTCCACTGTGGGCGGTGTCGTTGCGGCCGGCGTGTCCTCCTTGCGTCGCGGCCGGCTCCTCGGGACGCGGGAGCGAATGCTCGAGGTGCGTCTCGTCACCGGCGATGGCCGTGTGGTCAGGGGTGGGGGGAGAGTGGTGAAGAACGTC
>JBMDXS010000017.1:0-2678 GCA_048595045.1 Acidimicrobiia bacterium | reverse complement strand
CGACGACAAAGGCGGAGACCGCAGTGGATCAGACGACAGCGGCCACGACCAGAACGACGACAAAGGCGGAGACCGCAGTGGATCAGACGACAGCGGCCACGACCAGAACGACGACAAAGGCGGAGACCGCGGCGACGACTGAAGCGTCAGCCGAGCCAGACCCGAACGACCGCCCCACCACCGGGGCGGTCGTTCAATTGCATCGAGCCGCCGACCGATTCGGCGGTTCGACGCACGATGTCGAGTCCGAGGCCCGTGGATCCGCCGCCGCTCACCCCTCGTGCGGCAACGTCCGACGACGAGAAGCCTGGCCCTTGATCGCTGACTTCGAGCCAAGGGCGCTCGCCCACGGCGCCTACCGAGACGCCGAACGGGGTCCCGGCATCGGTGTGCGAGAACACGTTTCCGATCAAGGCGTCGACCATCGCTTCCACATCCTCCGGGGCGAGGGGAACCTCGACCGGTTTGTCTGGCACCGATACCTCGACGTTCCTCCCCTGCTCGTCGGCCAGCACGGACCAGAACGCACTTCGGGCCGCCACGACGACGGCCAGATCGGAAGGGCCACTGCCTCGCGAGGGGACCGACCGGGTGGCCAGGATGACCTGATCTATGGCCTGCTCGAGCCGGTCCACCTGGCTGAGCACCTGCTCACGCTCGTCGTCGGCGCTCACCTTCTCGGCCTGGAGCCGCAGGGAGGTGAGCGGAGTGCGCAAGCGATGGGAGAGGTCGGCGGCGGCCTCGCGCTCGTCGGCGATGAGCTGTTCGAGACGCCCGGCCAGCCAGTTGAACGACTCGCCGACCTCCCGGATCTCCTCCGGCTCGCCCACCTCCACCCGCGCCTCGAGGTCACCACCACCGAGGCGGCGGGCGGCGGTGGCCAGGGAACCGATCGGGCGAACCAGCCGCTGCCCGAGCCGGTCGGCCACCCAGACTGCGATCGCCACAAGGAGCACACCCAGCAACCCGAGGAGCAACCAGGCTCGGGTGACCCCTTCGCTCAGCTGGTCATCCGTGACGAAGACGTCCACCACCGCCGTGCCCTCCCTACCGATCACAGGCAGGGCGTACTCCCATCCGCCTTCGACGGTGTTGGAGATCGTCGCCTGCCGGTCGGCTGCGGTGGCGACCAGGGACCCTTGGCCAGGAAACGGCTCGCCGAGCACCGACTCATCCGGGAGAACGACGATGGTGCCCGGGTCCAGTGGCCCGACCGCAGCCTCGACCGCGGCTGCATCCCCATTCAACGTCACCGTGAGCGCGACCAGCTCGGCGACCGATTGGGCGGTGCGCTCGGCGTCGAGGCGAGCCTGATCGCCGGCTTGCCGCCTCACGAGCAGGGCTAGGGGGATCAGCAGTGCGATTACGACCAGGGCGGTAGTGGCCAGGCTGAGAAGGGCGAGGCTGCGTCTCACCCGCCGGGATCGACCAGCTTCACCCCAACCCCATGGACGGTGCGGAGATAGCGAGGCTCCTGGGCCGTCTCGCCCAGCTTGTTGCGCAGCCACGAGAGGTGCACATCGACTGTTCGCTCCGCCCCCCCGTAGGGCTCTCGCCACACCTCTGCCATGAGGGCCCTCTTACTCACGACTTCGCCCGCCCTTTCCGCGAGGACCCGGAGCAGATCGAACTCCTTCGGGCTCAGATCGAGATCTATCCCTGCGAGCGATGCCTCCCGGGCCGCTGGGTCGATCTTGAGCCCACCGACCTGGATCGTCTCGTCCGATGTGGCAGCCGACCCACGCCGCAGGAGCGCCCGAACCCTCGCCTCGAGCTGAGCCACCGAGAATGGCTTGACGAGGTAGTCATCAGCGCCGGAGTCCAGCGTCTTGACCACCACCTCGTCGGCACCCCGAGCCGTTATGACGATGATCGGGACTTCGCTGACCGCCCGGATCATGCGCAGCAACTCCGTCCCGTCGAGGTCGGGGAGGCCCAGGTCCATCACAACCAGGTCCGGCTTGCCCTTGACCGCCAGCTCGAGACCTTCCAAGGCAGCGGCGGTACTGTCGACGTCATGGCCCTGGCCGGCCAGCGCCTCAGCGACGAGACGTCTGATCTCGACGTCGTCTTCGACCAACACGACCCGGGCCATGGGGCCAGGTTATCCGTGGGCCAAGCCCTGACCCCCGGCCTTGGGGAAACCTTGATGCGCGGTTGAGGTTGATAGCCGGGGCGACTGGGAGAATGGTCTCGTGAGCAAATGGGCTATCGCCGGTGCATGGGTGGTCGTCGCAGCGCTGGCGACCGGTCTGACCTGGCAAATCGTCAGCGCCGCCGACGCCCAGGTGAGTGAGAGGCCACCTCTGCAGGCAGCCGGGGCACCGAGCACCTCGGAATCGACGACCAGCCTCCCCCCGTCTTCGACCTCTTCGACGGCTGGCCCTACGACCTCTTCTGGGACCACCCCGGCCCCCGGGTCATCGACGAGCGCCGCTCCGACGGGGACCGAGAGCACATGGTCCTCCCGGACGATCCCGACCGGGGGTGGGGCCGTCGTCGTACGCTATCGCCCCGCGGAGGTGCTGCTTGGCTCAGCTTCGCCCGCCGCCGGCTTCGCAGCGGAGATCAAGAAGCCCGGCCCGCCGGAGGTGGACGTCGAGTTCGAGAGCGAGTCTGCCAAATACCGGGTTCGTGCCAGGTGGGTCGAGGGTGACCTTTCCGTGGAGGTCGAGTCC
>JBMDXS010000169.1:0-29025 GCA_048595045.1 Acidimicrobiia bacterium | reverse complement strand
GAGCGAGGCGAAGGCGGTGGCCAGCTCGGGGTCTTCGATGGTATCGGCCGGGTCGATTGCGAGCACCGGTCTTTGCGACTCGAGACGCTCCACCAGTCGCAAGTGACGTGCCGCCGACCGTCGCTGATTGGCCAGGGTGCGACGGGCCACGCCATATGACCAGGGAAGAACCGCCTCCTCGGGCACCTCGTCGAGACGACGCCATAACGTCAGCAGGACATCGGCCAGCGCGTCAGAAGCTTCGTCTCCCGATGTTCGGCGACGCAGATAGCGCTGCAAGGGGTCGTAGATGTCGGCTACAACCGTCTCGTAACGGGCTCGCCGTGCGCCTTCGGAGCTCACCGTCTGCCTGTGTCCGCCATCAGCGGGATTCTGTCAGCGTTCTGTGAAGATTCTCTGCCTCCAGGGGCACGTCTCTTGCCGAACGCTCATGAGTCGGCAGGCCCATGCAGTTTTTCGACCTTATCGACGACGATGAGCGCTGCAGCAGGCCAGATGCCGGAGTGGGTCGGCTCCCTCCGATCCAGCCTCCCTGAGAACCAGGTGCGGAGCCACCACCCCGCACCTGGTTCACTGCTTCTAAACCAGTCCCGTGCTGGCGAGATGCGGTGTGAGCACATCGACGTCCTCGGCGGCGAATGCGTCGACCACCTTCTCCCTCGAGTCGGCAGTGCAGATCGCAATAACCGAGGGCCCGGCCCCGGATCTTGCGGCATGAAGCGCCTCGGAGCCCTTCGCAACGTCGATCAGCCCCGCCACCTCCGGCGAGATCCCCTCACGCGCCTGCTCATGGATCTCGTCCCCGTGTGCCGCCCCGAGCAAGGCGGGATCGCCGGTGATGAGACCGGCGGTCAGGGCAGACATGCGGGACAAGCTGCGAAGCACGCGGTCATGGGGATGAGTGGGTGCGATCACGCTGCGGGCGTGCTCGGTGGGAAGATGGTGTGCGGGAACGGCGATGACGACTTGCAGAGCGGGATGGATGGGGAGGCGCAGCGGCAAGCCCTCGGCCGGGACGAGAGCAAGGCCGCCATACACGGCCGCCGCAACGTTGTCGGCGTGGCCCTCCAACTCCACCGACTGGCGGTAGACGCGGTCGGGGCTCGCCTCTTCACCAGTAAGCCGCAGGGCTGCCGCGATGCCGGCCACCGACGCCGCTGCCGACGAACCGAGGCCCTTGCCGATGGGGATATCGGCGTCGACCTGGATGCTGAGCGGGCGCCCGTCACCCACGATGCGGCGGGCGGCGCTCACTACCCGGTCCCCCTCCTCGGGACCCGGTCGATATCTGCCGATGTGCTCGACACTCCACTCGTCCGCGAAACTCGCCTTGACGGCACACCGGATCTCCAGTGCCAGCGCCAAGCAATCGAACCCCGGCCCGAGATTGGCCGAAGTCGCAGGTGCAGAGGCTGTTGCCGATTGGAGGTCCTGGCGCACGCACGCAGGTTATTCGGGGTTAGCGTGACCGAGGTTGGGCGACATCTTCGACTTCGAGAACCTCCTGCCCGAGCTGATCATCGGTCTGGGCCTGGCCCTCCTCGTCGGCAATGGGCTCGCCTGGTGGCGGCATCGTCAGGGCAGGGTCCCACAGGGAGTGGAGGATCCCCAGTTCCGGGGTGGCCGGGTCGTCTTCCTGATGGTGGTCGGTGTCGTCATGACCGCCTGGGGGGCGGTCTCACTCCTCACCTAGCATCGAAAGATGGCAACAGGCGGGGGCACCAGAGCGATCATTGCGGCGATGCTGGCCAACGCGGGGATTGCGCTGGCCAAGTTCGTGGCTTATCTCGTCACGGGCTCGGCATCGATGCTCGCCGAGTCGATCCACTCGGTGGCCGACACCTCCAATCAGGGATTGCTCCTCCTGGGTGGCAAGCGGGCCCAGCGAATCGCCGACGACCAACACCAGTTCGGTTACGGACGGGAGCGCTATTTCTGGTCGTTCGTCGTCGCCATGGTCCTGTTCACGCTGGGTGGCCTGTACTCGATCTATGAGGGAATCACCAAGATCCGCGACCCACACGAGCTGACCTCGATCGGCTGGGCCATTGGGGTCCTGGTCGTCGCCATCGTCCTCGAGACGTTCAGCTTTCGGACCGCGATCACCGAGGCGCGCAAGGTGAAGGGTGAGCGCGCCTGGTGGCAATACATCCGCACCTCCCGCTCCCCCGAGCTGCCCGTGGTCCTGCTCGAAGATGCCGGAGCCCTCTTTGGGCTGGTGTTCGCCCTGACCGGAGTCGGGTTGGCCGCGATCACCGGCGACGAGGTGTGGGACGCAGTCGGCACACTATGCATCGGCGCCCTGCTCCTCGTCATCGCCGGTTTCCTCACCGTCGAGATGAAGTCACTTCTCATCGGTGAGGCTGCCACCGAGGACCATGTCCATGCGATCCGCAAGGCGGTGGAGGAAAGCACCGACGTAGTTCATGTCATCGATCTGAAGACCCAGCACATCGGTCCCGAGGAGCTACTCGTTGCCGGGAAACTGGAGTTCGCCCCGACCTTGACCACCTCCCAGCTCGCCGCGGCCATAGACGTGACCGAGACCTCGATCCGGCAAGCGGTGCCGCTCGCCGCCCGCATCTACCTCGAGCCCGACGTATGGAGAGCAGACCACGTTCCTACCCCGGACGGCCCTCGGCCCCAATCGGGTGGGGAGCACTGAGCCACTGCGGCCAGTGTTGCTGTGCAACTTCCGGCCCAGTGTGCAGTAATGGTGAATTCGGGCCACATGGGTACCCGTCGCGTTCAGTATTCGTGTACCGTCGCAAGAACCCCGGTTCCTGTGGCTGCAGGCGAGCCAGGGGCCCGGGCAAGACCGTCTACTGACGAGGAGGAGAACGTGAGCAGACGAGCAGGCATGCTGGCACTGATGACTGCCATGGCCCTCACCATCGCGGCCTGCGCCGGTGATACCGGCACCACGACCACGGCCGGGGAGGAGGCCACGACGACTGCGGCGCCAGGGACCACGGCGTCCCCCGACACCACCGCCGCCCCGAGCACCACGGCGGAAGGGTCAGGTGATCCAATCGTCGTCGGCGGGACACTCTCGCTCACCGGGGCATTCGCCGCCACCGGCGCGATTCACAAGCTCGCCGGGGACATGTTCGTCGAGAGGCTCAACGCCGCCGGTGGGCTACTCGACCGGGAGGTGCAGTGGAATCTGCTCGACGACGAGTCAGACACGGCCAACATCGCCCCCCTTTACGAGCAGCTGATCAGCCAGGACCAGGTCGATCTCATCATGGGGCCCTACGCCACGCCCAACATCCTCGCCGCCATGCCCGTGGCCGAGCGGTACGGGTACACCCTTCCCCAGCACACAGCAGTGCTGGCACCGCTGATGACTTATGCCTGCCAGTTCCCGGGCTGGTCGATCGGCCCGGAGCCGAACTCGTTCATCCCGAATCAGATCGCCGACGCCCTCGACAGCCTCGACGGTGCGGTGAGCACCGTGGCCCTCCTCACCAACGAGTCGGGCTCCACGGCGTTCATCAGCTACGGCATCGCTGATGACCCCGAGGACCCGTCGACGCTCAACATCCTGCCCGAGCGTGGTTACGAGATAGTGGCCGATATCCCATACCCGCCCGGATACGAGGATTGGGGATCGACGGCGGCCCAGGTACGTGACGCCAACGCCGACCTGGTCTTGATCAACGGGCTCGGAATCGAGGCCAACTCCCTGATCGAGGCGATGCAGCAACTCGACTACAGGCCACCGCTCATGTTCGCCCTGTTCCCCGCCCCCGGCCCGCTCCTCGGGCTGGGCGACGCGGCTCAGGGGACTCTCTCGGTTTCGATCTTCGAGCCGAACGAGCCGATCCTCGAGCAAATGGATCCCGAGGTACGCGAGATCGTCGAGGAGTTCGCCGAGCGCGCCGCCGCCGAGGAGATCCCGTACACGGTCTTCGAGACCCAGGCCGCCGCGTCCTGGAACGCGTGGGAGATCCTGGCCCAGGGTGTCGAAGGAGCTGGATCGACCGACGGGCAAGGGATCTGTGACTCGCTGCATTCGACGGGCGCCGACCTGACCTTCAGCGGGGCGGTCACCTTCGACCCTGCGGTGAACAACTTCTGGGACACAACCGAGGGCCTCAAGCAGATCCAGGGCACCGAGTGGGTGATGGTCTGGCCGGAGGACATCGCGGCCGGCACGCTGGCCGGTCCCACCGGCTGAGCCGAGCGATTGGACAGGCGCCCCGGGTCTCCACCGATCGGAGATCCGGGGCTACCGTCCGCGGTCCAGAACCCCGGATGAGTGCCAGTTGATCGAACTGCAGGCCGCCGTCTCGGGCGCTCTCAACGGCAGCCTCTTCGCCCTCATGGCCCTGGGGCTCTCCCTGGCCTGGGGCTTTCTCAGGGTCATCAACCTGGCCCATTTCGCCATGATCCTCACGGCGGGCTATCTGACCTTCGAGCTGGCGACCTCGACCGGCCTGAGCCCGATAGCAACGATCGTGGTCACCGTCCCCCTCATGTTCCTGGTCGGAGCCCTGATCCAACTGGGCTACGAGCGGTTCGACGTGTCCGAGCTCAACTCACTCCTGATCAGCTACGGGCTCCTCATCATCACCGTGCAGGTGGTGACCAACATCTGGACCGCCGACTTCCAGCGACTCCCGACCGAGATCAATCCATATTCCGCCGAGTCGGTGGCGGTCGGGTCGCTCAGGTTCCCGATGCCGACGCTCTTGGCTGCCGGGTTCGCTGTCATCCTGGTCGTGACCGCGGCCTTGGTGCTCGAGCGGACCTACGCGGGAAGGGCGTTACAGGCCTTCGGTCAGGACCGGGAGATAGCCTCGGCTTTTGGCATCGACCATCGCCTGTTGGGGGTGTTGCTCGCCGGCGCGGCGGGGGCCAGCGCGGCGATCGCCGGCATGTTGTTCCCGATCGGCGGCACACTCACCCCGGATCTTCCCTTCGAGTGGATCGGCCAGGTCTTCGCCATCGTGATCCTGGGTGGCATCGGCAATGTCACGGGCACCCTCTATGCCGGGCTTCTCGTCGGGGCCGTCTCTGGTCTGGTGGCGGTGATATGGACCCCATCCACTTCCCCATTCGTCGTCTTCTCCCTCGTGGTCCTCGCCCTGGTCTTTCGCCCCAAGGGCCTGTTCCCACAGAAGGGGGGTTGAGTGCGCCAGAAGGGATGGCTGGCATTGGTCGGGATGGCCGTGGCTCTGGTGGCCCTTCCCGCCGTCCGTCACGCCACCGAGTTCCCGATGTTCTACCTGATATTCCTCTCGGGAATCCTGTTCTGGGCGGCTCAGTCGACGAGCTGGAACATCCTCTCCGGCTACAGCGGCTACTTCAGCTTCGGCCAGGGCGCCTTCTTCGGCGTGGGGGTCTATGCGATGGCGGTTCTCTTCGGCCGCCAAGGGATGAGCTGGTGGGTGGCCGCCCTGGCCGCGGGGCTGGCCTCCATGCTGCTCGGGCTGGCCATAGGGACCATCGCCTTCCGGCTCAGGTCGCTCCGCGGCGAGATCTTCGCTCTGCTCACGTTGGCGATCCCCTTCATCCTGGCGTCGGTCGCCCGGCTCTCCAAGGCCATCGACGGGGGGCAGGGAATCGTCATCCCGGTCCCCGAAGCTCCATCATTCCTCAGCCAGTTCCAGGAGTTCGTGTTCGTCGTCAGTGGGCTCGTGGCGCTGTTCGCCCTGACCATCGCCTATGTGATGCAGCACACCCGCTATGGCTGGGCGCTGTTCAGCATCCGCGACGACGAAGACGTGGCAGAGGGCCTCGGCGTGGCCACCTTCTTCCACAAGATGATCGCGATCGGGATCACCGGGTTCATCGCCGGGATCTCGGGCGCGGTCGCCGCCCTTCAGTTGGGCTTCGTCAGCGTCGAGGGCACGTTCAACCTCGATGTGCCCCTCTTCGTCATCGTGATGAGCGTGCTCGGTGGGCGGGGCCACTGGGCCGGCCCGATGGTGGGAGCCGTCTATGTGTACACCCTCCAGAACCGTCTCGCGTCCGGGGGTTTCGAGGGGTGGAGCCTGATCGTCCTCGGCGCCATCCTCGTCCTCGTGATGCTGCTCGCCCCGCAGGGGCTCATGGCCGGCTTTCGCCGGCGACCATGGCTTTCGGCGGGCATCTTCATCATCATCTTCCTTGGGCTCTGGATGCTGGGGATCACGTCCGATCCGGTGACTGCGCTGGCCATTGCGCTCGGGGTGACGGCGATCATCGCCTTCATCCCCGGAGGCAAGAAGCGACCGATGTTGCCCTCTGTCGACGCTGGTGAGCCACAGGAGCATCACGCCCCCGTCGGCGACGAGATGGTGGACGTGATGGTGGGGACAGGGCGTCCCCTCCTGGTGGCAGAAGACGTGGTGAAGACCTTCGGTGGTGTCCGGGCGTTGCGCGGGGTCTCCCTGACCGTGAGCGAGGGAGAGTTGGTTGGGCTGGTCGGGCCCAACGGGTCGGGCAAGACCACCCTGGTCAACCTCATATCGGGCGCCTTCCCGCCGACGTCGGGGAGCATTTCGCTCGACGGGACCGGGGTCGTCGGAGATAGACCGCATCGCGTCGCCCATCTCGGCATCGCTCGCACCTATCAGATCCCAAGACCGTTCACGTCTCTAACCGTCCGGGACAACGTGGCCATGGCGATCATGTTCGGCCGCGACCCGCTCGGTCTCGACGCGTCGAGACGGGCAGCCACCGAGTATCTGGATCTGGTCGGCCTCGCCGGGCGCGCCGATGCCTTTCCTGGAGAGATAAACCTCCACCAGCGCCAGTTGCTCGAGATGGCAAGGGCGATCGCCACCCGTCCTTCGTTGCTCCTCCTCGACGAGGCCCTGGCGGGTCTCAACCCGGTGGAGATCGACAACGCGGTCGAAGTGGTCCGGCGTATCCGCCGGTCCGGGGTGAGCATCGTCCTCGTGGAGCACTTGCTCAGAGTGGTGAACCAGCTGGCGACCAGGATCGTCGTCCTCGATCAAGGTCTCGAGCTCGCCGAAGGCGAGCCGGCGGTGGTGATGAGGGACCCGGCGGTGGTCAAGGCATATCTGGGAAGGCAGGCCGATGCTTCAGGTGACTGACCTCGACGTCTTCTACGGCGACGCCCAGGCCCTATGGGGGGCATCGGTCACCGTGGGCAACAGTGAGGTGGTCGCCATCGTTGGGTCGAATGGGGCCGGCAAGTCGACTTTGGTCAACGCGATCATGGGGATCCTCAGGCCCCGCCGGGGCCGAATCGTGCTCGACGACCAGGACGTCACCGAGTTACCCGGACACCGGATGTGTCGGGCCGGGGTGGCAATCGTCCCCGAGGGCAGGCGGTTGTTCCCTGCGATGAGCGTGGAGGACAACCTCGATCTCGGTGCCTTCAACCGGGTCGCCCGGGCGCGCTACGACGAATCGCTGCAATGGGTTCACACATTGTTCCCCCGACTGGCCGATCGGCGTTCGCAGCTCGCCGGAAGCCTCAGCGGTGGTGAGCAACAGATGCTCGCCATCGGGCGCGGGCTGATGGCGCGTCCCCGACTTCTGTTGATGGACGAGCCGTCTCTCGGGCTGGCTCCTGTGGTGGTCGACGAGGTCTTCGACGTCATCGAGACCGTGCGTGACCAGGGGGTGAGTGTCTTGCTGGTCGAGCAGAACGCACAAATGGCTCTGGACGTCTCCTCGCGGGCCTATCTGCTGGCCGAGGGGCGCGTAGTCATGGACGGCACTGCCAAGGAGCTGGCCAAGAGCCGGGAGGTGAGGGACGCTGTCCTGGGACTGTGACCGGCTCGTCACTCTCCCGGTGGTCACCCCCACTGAGTCCTTAACGGACTCGAGCTGTGACAATCGGCGGGTGAACATGCGTGACATTGCACTCACCACGATCGATGGCGATGAGGCCACCCTCGCCGACTATGCCGATCGAGTGGTGCTGATCGTGAATGTCGCCTCTCGCTGCGGTCTGAGCCCTCAATACGAGCAGCTGGAGGACTTACACGAGACCTACCAGGACCGTGGCTTCACCGTGCTCGGCTTCCCGAGCAACCAGTTCCTCCAGGAGTTGGGGAGCGAGGAGGAGATCAAGGAGTACTGCTCGACGACCTGGGGCGTCACTTTTCCGATGTTTGCCCGAGTCAAGGTGAACGGGAAGTCGCGACATCCGTTGTATCGAGAGTTGACGAAGGCACCCGACAGCGCAGGTAAGGCGGGCAGGATCCAATGGAATTTCGAGAAGTTCTTGGTGACGCCTGACGATCGGATCCAGCGCTTCCGTCCCCAAACCGCCCCCGACGCCCCCCAGATCGTCTCAGCCATCGAGGCGGCACTCCCGTAGTGGGTCGCCCTTGCGCCCTTCGCAGCGAGGGGAAGTAACCTGGCGACGTTTCGCGGGTGTAGTTCAATGGTAGAACACGAGCTTCCCAAGCTCGGAGCGAGGGTTCGATTCCCTTCACCCGCTCCCAGTCCCGCTCGCAAGCTCGGAGCGAGGGTTCGATTCCCTTCACCCGCTCCCAGTCCCGCTCGTGTCCCGACACGAGGCTCCACCCAACGGCTCGGAGCGAGGCCCCCGCCGCACCTACCATGCCCAAGCTGTGATCTTCTCCGACCGCTCAATCAGGGAGGCCATCGCTTCCGGCCTCATCCAGATCGACCCCTACGAGCCGGCCTACGTCCAGCCCTCGTCGATCGACCTGCGGGTCGGGGACGGATTCCGGGTGTTCGTCAACCATCGGTACAGCCAGATCGATCCCAGGGACCCACAATCGGACCTCACGAAGCTGGTGGAGGTGGGTGAGGAGGAACCGTTCATGCTCCATCCGGGGGAGTTCGTCCTGGGCTCGACCCTGGAGCGGGTCAAGCTGGGGAACGACGTGGTGGCCCGGCTCGAAGGGAAGTCGTCGCTCGGGCGGCTCGGCCTGCTCATCCACTCCACCGCCGGATTCATCGATCCCGGATTCGAGGGTCACATCACGTTGGAGCTATCCAACGTGGCGACGCTCCCAATCGCCATCTATCCCGGTATGAAGATCGGCCAGATCAGCTTTTACCAGATGACCACCGAAGCCGACCTCCCCTACGGCTCTCCCGAGCTGGGTTCGAAATACCAGGGGCAGACCGGACCGACGGCGAGCCGTTCGCACCGGGACTTCGGTAACTAGCGCGAGTGCGTATATTTGTTTATGAGTCCGGCTCTGCCCGACCAAGGGGGCTCGGGAGGTACAGAATCGGTTTCAGGTCCCCCATGGCCCTAATTGAGTCCCCCCTCTAGAAGCTTCCCCGGCTTCACAGGGCAATGCGGGAACCCCTCCAAGCGGCAACCTCAGGGTTGCCGCTCGCCCCTGTCTGCCCGGTCAGCTCTCTTCGAGGAACTCCGCGACGTCTGCCTGTTCGAAGAACTGTTGAGCTCTCGCCGGGCTGCAGGCGGTCGATATCGACGCCACCAGGTTCCCCACCTCTACCACCTGGGTCATGGTGAGGTCCGACATGGTCCCGCCTTGGTCGACGATCCCCTGCAAGACCCCGATGTCGGTCTCGCAGTCCCCTGATACCTCGCCGGGCCCTTCGAGCTCGGAGACGGCAGCAGCCAGCCACTCCAGATAGCCCACCGTCCCCGGAGCTTCACGCTCGGCAAGCGCAATCACCGCGTTGAATGCCTCATCGTCGCTGCCGATTGGGTCCGGGCAGTCCATGTCCTCGATGTCGGCCGTCATATCTTCGGAGAGCCCCTCCAACTCCGACCCCAGGGTCTCCAGGTCCGATCCGGTCAGATTCTCGAAGTCGATGCCCTCGACGGCGGGTTCGATCAGTCGAAGGTATTCGACGAGGACGTCGATGCACTCCTCGGGCATCTCGTCGAGCGCAGATGGCGCGGTCGTGGTCGTCATCTGTGAGCCCGACGAGCAGGCGAACAAGGTGGAGATGAGGAGGAGTGAAAGTACACGTAGGGGCCACATTGGGGCGCTCCTCTCTTGCAGCGGCAGAAGGCTAGGTCAGAGCGCGATCTGTTTCCCGATCTCGATCACCTGCCCCGGGGGCAGGCTGAAGAACTGGACGGGGCTGGATGCGTTGCGATGCATCAACGCGAAGAGACTGGCCCGGGCGCGCCCGAGGCCACCGCTCCTGTTGATGATGGTCTCCCGCCCAACGAAGAAGGTCGCATCGTCCGCATCGAACCCGAACTCCGGATCCACGATGTTGGCCAGTGCCCTGGGGACGTCTGGCTCGTCCATGAAACCGAAATGCAATACGACCTGGACGAAGCCCTCGCCCAGTTCGTGCACCGTCGACCTCTTGACCTGGGGGACACGGGGCACCGTCGAGGTCTGCACGGCGACCAGGACGACGGTTTCGTGCAGGACCTCATTGTGTCTGAGATTGGCCAGCAGCGCAGGCGGGGTTATGCCGGGGTCGGGGAAGAGAAAGACCGCCGTGCCGGGCACCCGAACCTGGGGATGCGCGGTGATGGATCCGATGAAGCGTTCGATGGGGAGCTCGCCGCGCTTCAGTGCCCCGGTGAGCCGGCGTCTCCCCGTCTTCCACGTCGTCATCACGGTGAACAGGGCCAGGCCGACAATGAGGGGGAACCAGCCACCGGCCGGGACCTTGACGATGTTCGCCGAGAAGAAGGCGAGATCGACGATCAGGAAGAGGACGGTCAACGAGCCTGCCACCCACTTCGACCAGTTCCAGCGGCTTCGCATCAAGAAGTACAAGAGGATCGTCGTGATCACCATGGTGGTGGTGACGGCGACGCCATAGGCTGCAGCCAGATTGCTCGAGCTTCTGAAGGCGAGTACCAGGCCGACACAGGCGACGGCGAGCCCCCAGTTGATGGTCGCGATGTAGATCTGGCCTATCTCACGGGGGGAGGTGTGATCGATGTCGAACCGAGGCAGATACCCGAGTTGCACCGCCTGCATGGTCAGGGAATAGACCCCCGAGATCAGGGCCTGGGAGGCGATGACCGTGGCCATCGTTGCCAGGATCACGAGGGGGAGCACGGCCCACTCGGGGGGCATCCGGAAGAACGGGTTGTCGATCGCATCGGGCGATGAGATCAGCATCGCTCCCTGCCCGAAGTAGTTGAGGAGGAGGGCGGGGAAGACCACCATGTACCAGCCGAGACGGATGGGTCGCTTCCCGAAATGGCCCATGTCGGCGTAGAGCGCTTCGGCTCCCGTCACGACGAGGAAGATGGAGCCGAGGGCGAGGAATGCTTGTCGGGGAGAGTCCGAGATCAGCCGGATGCCGTGTAATGGGTTCACAGCGGCCATCACTCCCGGGTCCTGTATCACGTAGTAGACGCCGAGGAGGGCGAGAACGGTGAACCAGACGATCATCACCGGCCCGAAGATGGCCCCCACGACGGCGGTCCCGGCACGCTGGATGCTGAACAGAGCTATGAGGATGGCCACCGCTATCGACACCACATATGGCTCCAAGGACGGGGCCGCGATCTCCAAGCCTTCGACCGCGGAGAGCACCGATATGGCTGGTGTGATCATCCCATCCCCATAAAGGAGGGCGGTCCCGAACAGACCAAGCAGGATCAGCGTCCAGCGCAAGCCGACAGTCGGTTGCCTGCGCTGGGGGACCAGCAGGGCGGTGAGCGCCAGGATGCCGCCCTCGCCATGGTTGTCGGCTCGCATCACGAATATCAGGTACTTGAAGGAGACCACCAAGACCAGTGCCCAGAACATGAGCGAGAGGATCCCGAGGACACTGGGGCGGGTGACCGAAAGGCCTTCGGCGACGTGAAAGGACTCGCGGAAGGCGTAGAGCGGGCTGGTCCCGATGTCTCCGTACACGATGCCGAGTGCGCCGACCGACAGCATCAAGAGGTAGCGCTTCCCGCGCTTCTGGGTGGCCATGATCTAGTGGTCTATCCCGGGATCCGGGTTTGTCCGAGCGTCATCGAGATAGGAGCCAACGTCGTGGCATGGCCACCTGTCTGACGCACAACCGGGCGAGAGTAGCCATCTGTACAGTCCTACCCGTGCTGCTGACGATGATCGTGGAGATCCCCAAAGGGAGCCGGAACAAATACGAGACCGACCACGAAACAGGCGAGATCTTTCTCGACCGGATGCTGTTCACTGCCACCCGGTATCCCGCCGATTACGGCTTCATCCCCGAGACCCATGCCGACGATGGCGACCCGCTCGACATCCTGGCCCTGGTCACCGAGCCGACTTTTCCCGGATGCCGGATTCGGGTGCGCCCCATCGGCCTGTTCCTGATGGAGGACCAGGGTCACGCCGACCACAAGGTGCTGGCGGTTCCAGACGGGGACCCGCTGTGGCGTGGTGCCGAAGACCTCGATGATGTCCCCGAACATCTCCTCGCCGAGCTCGAGCATTTCTTCGCGGTGTACAAGGAGCTCGAGGACAAGAAGACGGCGACCCTGGGCTGGCGCGGGGCGGAAGAGGCCCTCGAGACGATCGAGCGGGCCCTCGAGGCGGGTCGGGCTAGGTGACGTCCCGACCCAGGTTGGCGAATCGGGTGAACTCGGGCTGAAAGGTGACCTCGACCGGCCCGGTCGAACCGGCGCGGTGCTTGGCGACGATCACCTCGGCGATCCCTTTTCGGTCCTGGTCTTCGGGGTGGTAGTACTCGTGGCGGTAGATGAACATCACCACGTCGGCGTCCTGCTCGATGGAGTTGTGGGCGACGATCCCGTTGGCTACGAAGTTGTGGGTCAGTTCGACGGTCGCGTCGAAGACCTCCCGCTCTCCGAGCGGGGTGATGGACACGACGCGGTCCCAGAGCACGTCCGACTCGGCGAGTGCATCTAGGTAGTCGTCGTCGAGGGCGCTCGCCAGTCGGCGCATTCGGGCACGGGAGATATCCGACTTGTAGAGGGCGGGGCCGCAGTACGACATGCCGAGTCGATTCGCCAACTCGCGGGCCGACACGCCGGCGGCGGGCATAGCCTTGTCCCTGATGTAGGCCCACACCGAGGCTGGGATCGTGTCAACGTTCGGATTCGCCTCCTGAGCTTGGAGCACGCTGACCATCGATCGTGCTATCTCACCTCTGGCACCTGCCACTCCGAACGTCCGCTCCTCTTTCAGGCGCGGCACCACCCCGAAGGCACGCGAGGCGACGTTTGCGACCCTCTCCGCGTTCAGGAGGTCGATGGTGGTGTACTGATTCGCATGATGGGCCAGGTGGCGGTCGCCGAGCATGTGGGCAAGCACGACTATCTGATCATTGGTCCACGCTGGCTGGGCCCGGCTATCAGCCAGCCGTCGGGTGACTGCGATCCGACTACCAGGTGCGAGGTCATCCAGACGAACCCAACCTTCCACAGTAAGGAATGGATGGTTTCCTGAGCCTTGGATCGTCCGGCCCGAGGCAAGCTCCATCTCGAAGACAGGCTTTACCCCGCTCGAGAATGCTTTGGTCAGCCGTGAGGGAACGAGTCTGTAACGATCATCGAGGCTCCACACCGGAATGTCGCTGGCTCCAGTTGCCACCAGCTCGCCCAGAGTCACCTCTAGGTTCGTGTCAGCCCTCACCAGCCGGGTATCGGCGGTCAGACAACCCGATTCGCGTAGGTCTGACAGGCGGGGGCGTTTGTCCTCCCTCGCCTCCAACGACCGGTTGAGCTGAGACACCGCGATCACCGGCACCTCCAGTTCACGGGCCAGATTCTTCAGGTTCCGGGTGATCTCCGATATCTCCTGCTGCCGGTTCTCCCGACTGGATGCCTCCATGAGCTGCAGATAGTCGATGACCACGAGAGACAGCCCCTTCTTGCGCTTGAGACGACGGCACTTGGCGCGGATGTCGGTAACCGTTACCACCGGGGAGTCGTCGATATAGATCGGCGCCTGGTACATCTTGCCCGCCGCGTCGACCACTCGTTGCCAGAGCGGACCGAGTTGGCCGGAGCGAAGCTTCATCGAGTCGACCCGGCCGACCGAGGAAAGGATGCGCTGGACGATCTCCTCTTTAGACATCTCCAAGGAGAAGATCGCAACTGGCTCCTGTTGTACGGCCGCATTGACCGCAATCCCCAGCGCCAAGCTACTTTTTCCCATGGCCGGCCTTGCCGCGATCACCACCAGGTTGGCGGCCTGGAGACCAGCCAGCTTCTTGTCGAGATCGACGTAGCCGGTAGCCAAGCCGGTGAGCTCGGACCCCCGCTGCTCGAGCAACTCGATGTGCTCCAGCACGTCGCTGAAGAGCGGGCCGACCTCGAGGAGGGTCTGGGCGCTGCGGCGCTCGGCCACCGACAGCACCGCCTGCTCCGCCCGGTCGAGGACGTGGGCGATCTCCTCGTCGATGTCGAACGCAACGTCGGTGACGGAGGCGCCGGCCCGGATCAGCTCACGGCGCTTGGCGTGCTCCTCGACGATCCCCGAGTAGTAGAGGATGTTGGACGTGGAGGGAACGATGTCGACGAGGCGGGTCAGATAGGCGACCCCTCCCACCTTCTCCAACTCACCCCGCCGACGCAACGCCTCCGACACGGTGACGGCGTCGATGGCCTGGTTGGTGTCGAACAGCTCCCGCATCGCCTCGAAGATGGCCTGATGGGCCGGAACATAGAAGTCGGGGGGATGGAGCCGGTCCATCACCTCGTTGACCGCCTCCTCCGAGAGGAGCACTGCACCGATGACCGACTCTTCCGCCTCCCTGGAATGGGGAGGGCTCCGGAATCCGGGTCGCATTTGCCCCTGCTCGGTGATGCCGCTCATCTGATGTTCATCTCACAACCCGGGTGTGACACTTTTTCGTTTTTCGCGAAGTCAGGCCGCGTTGAACCCAGGTGGGCAAGGGGAAGGTGCCAGCTTCGGGGGAAGCGGACGGAAACATAGACAGCCGCGCGGACGCTCACCAAAAGGACGCGAAGCTTTCTTGAAGAGCGCGATACCTCTCGTTAGTCCGCGAAACGCCCGACTGTCCCAACCCCGTTTTCAGGGCGATGAAACAGCCGTCAGGAGGCGGGGATGACGTCCAGGGTGAGGGGGAACTCCACATCGGGGTGGAGTTTGATGTTGATCTCGTGGAGACCTATCGCCTTGATCGGCTTGGTGATCTCCAGCGTGTCCCGTTCCAGCTCGATGCCGGTGAATCGCTTCACGCCCTCGACCACATCAGCCGGTGAGATCGAGCCATACAGCTGACCCTCGTCGCCTGCCTGCGCCGCGATCACCACACGACTCCCCACCAGTTGGGTGGCGAGCCTCTCGGCGTCTTCCTTGGCCTTGCGCTCGAACTCGATCCGCGCCTCGCGTACGGCCTCGGCCTGAGCCAGTGCCCCCTCGTTCGCCTTCACCGCCTTTTTCCGGGGGAGCAGGAAGTTGCGGGCGTAACCCTCGGCCACGTCCACGACATCACCACGCTTGCCGAGAGCCTCGACGTCCGATGTGAGGATCAGCTTCATCGCGTGTTCAGATAGGGAAGCAGGGCCATCTCCCGGGCGTTCTTGATGGCGTTCGCCACTTCGCGCTGATGTGCCGGGCAGTTCCCGTTCACTCGCCGCCCCCGGATCTTTCCCCGGTCGGACATGTACTTGCGCAGGACCGATACATCCTTCCAATCGATGAACGCCACCTGCTGCTTGCAGAACGCGCACGGCTTGGGACGCCCCCGACGCATCTCCATCCCCCGGCGGCGTTTGGGGCGCGGGTTGTTGGTGCTCTTTCTCGCCATTTTCGACTACTCCTGGATCAGAAGGGCGCCTCGTCGGGCCCGTAACTCTCTCTGGCCACCGGCGCCGGGGGCACATCGGCTCCCTGCCCGCCGCCACCGCTCCACTCACCGCTACCGGAACGCTGGGTCTTGTTCACCGAAGCGGTCGCCCAGCGCAGTGACGGGCCGATCTCATCGATCTGGACCTCGACCACCGAGCGCTTGTCACCCTCTGGGGTCTCCCAGCTCCGCTGCTCGAGACGACCGGTGACGATCACCCGGGCCCCCTTCTGCAGGGACTCCGCGGCGCTCTCCGCCTGCTCCCTCCACACCGTGCCGGTGAAGAAGCTGGTGTCTTCCTGCCACTCGCCGTCGTTGCCCCGCCAGCGCCGGTTGACGGCGAGGCGGATCTTGGCCATGGCCACCCCGGATGGGGTGAATCGCAACTCCGGGTCGTCGACCAGGTTGCCTATCAATGTGACGTTGTTCGACATGTGAAATCTCCTCTTCTCACGTCCCTGGGCCGATCATGCCCCAGCCCTGGGACGGATTCCAGTCATCCGGGCTTGCGGACGATCTTGTGTCGAACCACCTCATCGGCCAGCGACAGCATCCGATCGAGTGAGGCGACGGCAGCCGCCTCTGCCTGGAAGGTGACCACCGAGTAGTAGCCCTCGGAGAAATGGTCGATCTCGTAGGCGAAGCGGCGCTTCCCCCAGATATCCCTCCCATCGAGCGTGGCTCCCTGGCCGGATAGATGCGACTCCAGGTCGTTGATCCTGGTTTCGACCTCGTCCTCGGCCAGGTCGGGCCGATGGATCGTCATTACCTCATAATCGCGCATGTGACCTCCTGTGGACATCCGATTCGGAAGGCCCCACCAACACGATGGAGCAGGGGTTTCACGCCGGTCGGCGGCGCGAGACGCCGGGGCGGAGACCTGATTCTAAGGCGCTCTCAGCCGGAACCCGAAGTCGTGATCACGGCCCCATCCTCGAAGGTGAAGTCCCCCGCCGGCGTCTCGAGCGACCAGCCCACCGGGAACGAGGTTGGGTAGAGGGGGCAGGGCTCCTCGGCGCAGGGCTCCATGGTCACCATGGAGATCAGCGCGCCGTTGGGGTCGAAGTGCCAGAGATCGAGCGGGATGACGGTGTCCTTCATGGTGAAGGTGGGGACACCGGGGGGATCGAAGATGAACATCATCCCGTCGATTCCCTCGGGCAGGCTCTCGAGCATGGTGAGACCCTGACGACGTTCCGCGGTCTCGTCGGCGACCCACACGCTCAGAGCGGTGTCGGCGACGGTGATCTGCTCAACCGGGAACAGGTCCTCGGCCGCCGTGCCCGGCACGGATCCTTCCTCGGTGGGAACCGTGCTGCCGGCAGACGCTCCGCCGCATGCCGCGACGAGGAGGAGGATTGCGACTAACCGGATTTCCGGCCTCTGAGCATCTCTGCGGCGATCTCGTCCGACACGTGGTAGGACTCGTCTTCACCGGGGAAATCGCCCGAGGTCACGTCGGCGACATAGCGTTCGAGGGCGGCCACGGCGTCGTCGGCCAGGCTGGCATAGGGTCGTACGAACTTGGGGTAGTTCCCAGAGCCGAGGCCGAGCACATCGTGGAAGACGAGGACCTGACCGTCAGTGGCCGGGCCAGCGCCGATGCCGATGGTTGGTATGTCGACCTCCTTCGTGATGAGCTCGCCGAGAATATCCGGCACACCCTCCAGCACGACGGCAAAACAGCCATTTTCTGCAATGGCGATGGCGTCCTCGATCAGCTCTTGGGCCGCATCGACCATCTTGCCCTGGACCTTGAACCCACCCATGGCGTGCACCGACTGAGGGGTCAGACCGAGATGGCCCATCACAGGGATCTCGGCGTCGAGGATCGCCCGGATCATCGGGAGCCGCTTTCGCCCTCCTTCCAGTTTGACCGCTTCGGCTCCTCCCATCTGGACGATCCGGCCGGCGTTGCGCACCGTGTCCTCGATCGAGACGTGAAAGCTGAGCCAGGGCATGTCGACCACGAACAGTGCCTTCGGCTCGGCCCGTTTCACGGCACGGGCATGCATGATCGTCTCATCCATCCCGAACTCGAGTGTCGTGGACATACCGTGGACCACATTCGCCGCTGAGTCGCCGACCAGTACGATGTCGACTCCCGCCCGATCTGCGATCACCGCCCCCGGGTAGTCGTAGGCGGTGACCATCGAGATCCGCGGACCACCTTTTCGTTCCCTGATCGCTGGAACCGTGACCTTCTCGCGCATGAGGGGAGGATACCGGCCGGTCCCGGATCCGCTCCCGAGTCCCCTTGTTATGCTCGAAAAGCAACTTGGTGGTGTTGCTCCTAGCCCATGCGGCAGCCGCGTTGGGCGCCCCGGCCCTCGTCTCATGGCTGGGACGCCGGGCGTTTCTGCTGCTCGCCCTTTTCCCCGGGTCGGCCGTGGCGTGGGCCCTCGCCCAGACCCCTGCGGTGACCTCGGGGGAGGGCCCGACCACGACGCTGTCGTGGATCCCGGCCCTGGGGATCGACCTCGCCTTCCGTCTCGACACCCTCTCCTGGCTGATGGTGCTGCTGGTCGGTGGGGTCGGCGCGCTCGTCCTCGTCTACTGCTCCGCCTACTTCTCGCCGGCCTCGACCAACCTCGGGCGGTTTTCCGCCTTCTTCGTGGGCTTCGCAGGCTCGATGTTCGGTCTGGTCACCAGCGACAATCTGGTGCAGCTCTTCGTGTTCTGGGAGCTGACCACGGTGTTCTCGTACCTGTTGATCGGGCACTACACGACCCGCAAGTCGTCACGGAGAGCGGCCACCAAGGCGATCCTGGTCACCACAGCGGGCGGTCTCGTGATGCTGATCGGGATAATCCTCATCGGCGATCTGGCCGGGACGTACGCCATCACCGACATCGTCGCCTCCCCTCCGACCGGACCGGTGGCGGTGACCGCGGTCGTTCTCCTCCTGGTCGGGGCCGCCAGCAAGTCGGCGCTGGTGCCCCTTCATTTCTGGCTCCCGGCGGCGATGGCGGCCCCTACCCCGGTCAGTGCCTACCTCCACGCCGCGGCGATGGTCAAGGCCGGTATCTATCTCGTTGCCAGGCTCGCCCCCGGGTATGCCGGACTGGAGGCGTGGCAGCTCATGGTCCTGATGCTGGGTGGTGTCAGCCTGGTGATGGGTGGATATCAGGCCCTCCGTCAGAACGACCTCAAGCTGCTGCTGGCATATGGGACGGTGAGCCAGCTCGGCCTGCTTGCCATCCTCCTCGGAGCCGGGTCCCGCGCCACGGCCCTCGCCGGTCTCGCCCTGCTCGGCGCTCATGCCATGTTCAAGGCGTCGCTGTTCCTCGTGGTGGGCATGGTGGACGCGGCCACCGGCACCCGGGACCTTCGAAACCTCTCGGCCATCTGGCGCCGCCTCCCCATGACCTCTGTCGTAGCGGCGCTGGCCGTGGCATCGATGATCGGCCTGCCCCCCTTTGCCGGGTTCGTGGCGAAAGAGGCGGCTCTCGAATCGTTGCTCGAGGGCGGGGTCGGCCCGGCCTGGTTGAACATCGCACTCCTGGTGGCGTTCGTGGCCGGTTCGGTGCTCACGGTTGCCTACGGGTTGCGTCTCTGGTGGGGGGCATTCGCCACCAAGACGACCGTCCCCGACATCGAGCCGATCACGGTCGTTCGCCCCCCGTTGTTGCTCCTCGCTCCGGCGGCGGTCCTGGCGGCGGGTGGCCTCGCCGTCGCTGTGATCCCCGGCCTCGGGGAGCAGGTGCTGTCGCCATATGCCAACACCTATCCCGCCGGCGAGTCCGGCCACCTGGCCCTGTGGCCGGGTCTCACGCCGGCCCTGATGATCTCCATCGGGATTCTGGCGGCCGGGGTCGGGCTCTTCTCCCTCAGGGACCGAGTCGAACGGTGGCAGACCAGCCACCAGGGCCCTCTCGACGCCGACAACATCTACCGGCGGACGCTGCGCAGCATCGATCTCTTTGCTGCCGATACCACTTCGTTGTTCCAGAGGGGCTCTCTGCCCTTCTACCTCGGGATCATCCTCCTCGTGGTCGTGATCCTGCCGGGCGGGGCGATGGCCCTGGGGACGTCGCTTCCCGACGACATCATCCTGGCCGGCGGAATACCCCAGCTTCTCGTCGGTGTCCTGGTGGTGACCGCGACCATCCTCACGGTCCGATCGCGGCGCCGGCTCAAGGCAGTGATCCTCACCGGGATCACCGGCTACGGCACTGCCATGTTGTTCTTCCTCTACGGAGCGCCGGATCTTGCCCTCGACCAGGTGTTGGTGGAGACCATCACCCTGGTGGTCTTCGTCCTCGTCCTCCGTCGGCTCCCGGCCTATTTCTCCAACCGGCCACTGGCGGCGGACCGCTGGGTCCGGCTCGGAATCGGGATCGCTGTTGGGGTCACCGTGGCCGGGTTCGCCCTGGTGGTGCCACAGGCCCGCCTCGACCCGCCCGTTTCCGCGGCCCTCCCCGAGGAGGCGGTGGCGTTCGGCGGCGGGCTCAATGTCGTCAACGTGATTCTCGTCGATGTCCGGGCCTGGGACACCATGGGCGAGATCTCGGTGCTGGTGGCGGCGGCTACGGGGATCGCTTCCCTGACCTTTCTCAGGAGCCGGACCAGGGACTCACGCCGGCCCCGCGACCACGTTCCCGGCGAATTGCCTGTGCTGGGACTGGGCGACCCCGACCCCATGGCCCCGTTGCGGCGTCCCGGGCCCTCATCGGGCTCACGGTCCCAGGAGTGGCTCCGTGGTGGGCGGACGCTCGCCCCGCAACGCCGCTCCGTGGTCTTCGAGGTGACGACCCGGATGCTCTATCACACCATGCTGGTATTCGCCATCTGGCTCCTCTTCAGCGGTCACAACGCCCCCGGGGGTGGCTTTGCTGCCGGCCTGGTCACCGGTCTCGCCCTGGCGGTCCGCTATCTGGCCGGGGGCCGCTATGAATTGGCCGAGGCGGCCCCGCTCCATCCGGGGTTGCTCCTCGGGTCCGGGCTGTTCCTGGCCACGGGCAGCGGGCTGATCCCGATCTTCTTCGGCGGGGAGGTGCTGCAGACGGCCATATTCGACCTGACCATTCCTTTGATCGGGGAAGTGCATCTCGTCACATCCACCTTCTTCGACATCGGCGTCTACCTGGTTGTCGTCGGGTTGATGCTCGATGTCCTGCGCAGCCTCGGGGCCGAGATCGATCGGCAGGGTGAGGCCACGGGCCACGACAGCGACCTTGTGGGCCCGGCACTGGAGCCAGCCCCACCACTGCGGGACCGTCTGTGATCTCCACCCCCGACCTCGTCCTCGTGGTGGTCATCGCCGTTCTGTTCGCGGGCGGCGTCTATCTCATGCTGGAGCGAAGCCTCTCCCGTGTCCTGATCGGGATCATTCTCATCTCCAATGGGGCGAACCTCCTCATGCTGGTGGTAGGCGGGCCCCCTGGCGGCGCCCCCATCGTCGGGATGACCCCTGAGCAGGACATGAGCGACCCGCTGCCCCAGGCGATGGTGCTCACAGCCATCGTGATCACTCTGGGAATGAGCGCGTTCCTGCTCGCCATGGCCTACCGGTCCTGGCAGCTCAACGAGCACGACGAGGTGCAAGACGACCTCGAGGACCGCCGGTTGGCCAGGCTGGCCGTCACCGATCAGGGTCTTCGGTCCGAACTCGGATTCGACGGTGCTTTGCCGGCCACCATCGACGAGGAGGCGGCCGAGGCAAGAGACGAGATGGCCCTGTTCGGAGAGGGAGGGGCCGAGGTGGACTGGGAGTGACCTGGCTCGTGCCACTCCCGGTGATCCTCCCCCTGGCCGGGGCCGGGCTGGCGCTGGTCCTGTCCCGGCATCCCCGGGCCCAGCGCATCATCAGCGTGATCGTGCTGACCCTGGTCTTGGTGGCGGCGGTGAGCCTCCTGGGGCTGGCGGACCGGGGCCCCCTGGTGGTGGACGTCGGGGGCTGGGCAGCGCCCGTCGGCATCTCCCTGGTAGCCGACCGGCTCGCCGCCTTGATGCTGTCGGTGTCGGCGGCGGTGACGCTGTGCGTCCTCCTCTATTCCCTGGCACAGGGCCTGGCCGATGGCGACGAGGAGGCTCCCGTCGCGATCTACCACCCGACTTACCTGGTCCTCGTCGCCGGGGTGGCCAACACCTTCCTCTCCGGGGACCTCTTCAACCTCTACGTGGGCTTCGAGATGCTGCTCCTGGCCAGCTTCGTGCTGATCACCTTGGGCGGGACCGCCGCCCGGATCAGGTCCGGTTCGATCTATGTCGTGGTGGCGATCGCCTCGTCGCTCATCTTCGTGGTGGCGATCGCCCTCACCTACTCGGCTGCTGGCACATTGAACCTGGCCCACCTGGCGCAGCGGCTTCCCGAGATCGACCCCGGGATCGGGCTGGTGCTGCAGCTCCTCTTGCTCATCGCATTCTCGGTCAAGGCGGCCGTGTTCCCCATGTCGGCTTGGCTGCCCGACTCCTACCCGACCGCCCCGGCCCCGGTGACGGCGGTGTTCGCAGGCCTGCTCACCAAGGTGGGCATCTACGCCATCCTTCGCACCCAGACCCTCCTGTTCGCCGAGGGCCGGGCCGACGAGCTCCTGATGACCGCCGCCCTGATCACGATGCTGGTCGGAATCCTGGGGGCGGCCGTCCAGAACGACGTTAAGCGGCTCCTCTCGTTCACCCTGGTCAGCCATGTCGGCTACATGATCTTCGGCATATCCCTTTCCAGCCAGGCCGGGCTGGCTGCCGCCATCTTCTATGTGATCCACCACATCACGGTGCAGACCTCGCTCTTTCTGGTAGTCGGCTTGATGGAGCGACGAGGTGGCACGACCTCCTTGATACGTCTTGGCGGTCTGGCCCGGGTCGCCCCGCTGCTAGCGATTCTTTTCTTCGTCCCGGCGATGAGCCTGGCCGGCATACCACCGTTCTCCGGGTTCCTGGGCAAACTCGGGCTGCTCCAGGCCGGCGTGGCCGACGGATCACTCCTCGCCATGGTGCTGGTCATCGGCGGGGTGGCGGTGTCGCTGCTCACCCTCTACGTCATCATCAAGGCATGGAACCAGGCCTTCGCCCAGGATGTCCCGGACGACCTGCCCGACACCAGCCTGCCCCGGGGGATGGTGGGCCCGACTGCCGCTCTGGTCGCCCTGGGCTTGACACTCACCCTCCTGGCCGGACCTCTGTACGCATACGCCGACCGCGCCGCCTCCGACCTCCGCGCCCAGAGCCCGTACATCGACTCGGTGTTCTCCCGAGGGGACCGGGGCGGAGGAGAATCGCCCGAGGCCGCGGAGGGGACCCCGCCATGACCGCGGGATCACGTCGCCGGCCCCCCTGGCGGATGCTGATTTGGCTCACACTGGTATGGCTGATGCTGTGGGGCAGGTTCTCCACCGGGACCCTCCTCGCCGGCGTGGCCGTCGCCGCCCTGGTCACGACGGCGCTTCCACTCCCCACCGTGGAGTTCAAGGGTCGGATCCACCCCGTCGCCACGGCCCACCTCATCGGCCGCTTCATCCTCGACCTGGTGCTGGCCAGCATCCAGGTGGCTCTCCTCGCCCTGAGCCTCCGCCGCTCCCCGAAGGGTGCCGTGATCCGGGTCCACCTGCGCAGCGAGTCCGACCTCTACCTGACCTTGACCGCGGAACTGTCGACCCTGGTCCCCGGCTCGCTGGTGGTGGAGGCCAATCGGCAGACCGGGGTCCTCTATCTGCACGTTCTCGACGTCGATGCCCTCGGCGGCATCGAGAAGATCAGGACGGACACCCTCGGCACCGAGGCAAGGGTCCTGCGCGCCCTCGCCTCCGACGACGAGCTGGCGGCCGCCGGTCTGACCCGGCGGGGTCGTGACGGGCGCCGGGAGAAGGAGGAGACATGATCGTGGTGGCCGTTTCCGGGCTCCTCCTGGTGATCGGCGCCGTCCTCGCCATGCTCCGAGTGGAGCGAGGCCCGAGCGTGCTCGATCGGGCAGTCGCCCTCGACATCATCACCAGCATCCTCGTCATAGCGGTTGCCCTCGAAGCGGCCTGGAGCCGGCGCCTGGACACAATGCCGATCCTGGCCGCCCTGGCCCTGGTGGGATTCATCTCCTCGGTCACCGTCGCCCGATATGTCGCCGTCGAGCCCGAGGACGAGGGTCGGATCCGGACCGTTGAGGAGATCGCGGCAGAGGACGCCGAGAGACGAGCTCTGGAGGAGGCGGCGGCAGCCCAAGAGGCCGGGGAGGACCCGCAGTGAGCTGGGAGGTGGTTCTCGACATCGCCGCCGCCGCCTGCTTCCTTTTCGCCGGCTTGCTGTCCCTCGCCGCCGGTGTGGGTGTACTCCGATTTGGCGATCTCCTCTCCCGGATGCATGCCGGCACCAAGCCCCAGGTGCTTGGGGTCCTCCTCGGGCTGGCGGGGTATGGCCTGCGGATGCGATCGGGCCCGGTGCTGTGGACGGTCCTACTGGTCGCCCTCTTCCAACTCCTCACCGCCCCGGTGGCGGCGCATATGGTGGGACGAGCCGGTTACCGCACGGGGAAGGTCTCCAGTGAGAGGCTCGCCGTCGACGAGCTGACCAACGACCTGAGCACTGCGCAACAGGACATCGGACCCACCGGCTGACCGTCGGGCTCGACGATCTCGCATGACGCCGGGCCGTCGATAGCATGCGATCGTCCCGAATTACACGAAGGGTCCTCGATGCCCAAGGTGTCACGGTGGCGCCTCTTCTGGACGGTGGTCTCGATCGGCGCCGCCGTATACGTAGTCTTGAACAATCCGGTCAACCTCGGCCTCGATCTTCGCGGTGGGACCCAGGTCGTCCTCGAGGCGCAGGACACCGCCGAGGTCACGGTCGACAGCGACGTGACCTCCCGGACCCTCGAGGTGCTGCGTCGTCGTGTCGACGCATTCGGCGTCGCCGAGCCGACCCTTCAAGCGTCGGGGGAGCGTCGGATAATCATCGAGATGCCCGGTGTCGACGACCCGGACGCAGCGCTGGAGGTCATCGGCCGCACCGCCCAGCTGACATTCCATCCCGTGCTCGAGTCGGTGCCCACGGGCACAGAGCCCCAGGCCGAGGGCGCCGTGGTCCTCCCCGGCGAGCCTGGTGAAGACCTGGTCCTCGGGCCGACAGCGGTCAGTGGCGACCAGGTGGAGAGCGCCGCCGCCATCTTCGATACACAAGGTTCCGGCCTGTGGGCCGTCTCGATCAACTTCCTGCCCGAGGGCGAGCAACAGTGGGCCGAGCTCACGGCCGCCGCCGCCTGTGCTCCGCCGGGTGACCCGACGCGTCGGATCGCCATCGTCCTCGACGAGAGCGTCCTGTCCAGCCCGGGCGTGGCCACCTCGGTGCAGTGCAACGTGGGAATCACCGGTGGTGAGACCCTGATCACAGGCAACTTCGACGAGGAGAGTGCCGGCGAGCTAGCCCTGCTTGTCCGGGCCGGTGCCCTCCCGGTGCCGGTCGAGGTCATCGAGCAGGGCACCATCGGGCCCTCACTGGGCGAGGCCGCCATCGACGCGAGCCTTCAGGCGGCCTTGATCGGCGCCGGCCTCACCATCCTCTACATGATCGCCTACTACCGGCTCATCGGCGTGGTGGCGGCGCTCTCATTGGTCGTCTACGGACTGCTCTCGTATGCGGTGCTGGTCTGGCTGGGAGCCACCTTGACCCTGCCCGGAATCGCCGGTTTCGTCCTCGCCATCGGGATGGCGGTCGACGCCAACGTCCTCGTCTACGAACGGGCGAAGGAGGAGTACCGGGTCGAGTCTTCGATAGGCGGGGCACTCGCCGCTGGATTCCAGCGCGCCTGGAGCGCGATCGCAGACGCCAACGTGACCACCCTGCTCGCCGCCGTGCTCCTCTTCTTCTTCGCAGCAGGGGCGGTCCGAGGATTCGGTGTGACCCTGACCATCGGAGTCCTGGTCTCGATGTTCTCCGCCCTGGTGGTGACCCGGGTGTTCTTGGAGCTGCTCATGCGGGTCAAGACCCTGGAGAACCGGCCCGGGCTGATGGGCATGAACGTGGGACGCCGGCTCCAGGAATGGCTCAAGACCTCGGGCCCTAACCTCTTCGCCAAACCGGGCCGGTGGCTGATCATTTCGACCATCCTGATCGCAATCGCCCTGGCCGGAATCTTCATCCGGAGCCTGAATTTCGGGATCGAGTTCCAGGGGGGACGACTCGTCGAGTTCTCCACCACCACCCAGGTCGACATCGAGCAGCTCAGACAGGATCTGGCCGACCACGGTCTCTCCCGCTCCCTCATCCAGGAGACTGGTGAGGGCAACATCGTGATCCGGTCTGAGCAGCTGGATCCGGCCGAGGAGCAGGTGGTCGAGGAGGCCGTTGCTGCCCTCGGGGGCGACGTGGCGGTGGTGAGGGAGCAGTTCGTGGGCCCGACCCTTGGCGATGAGATCCGCAATCGAGCGCTGATCGCTCTGGCGCTGGCCCTTGTCGTGCAGCTGATCTATCTAGCCATCAGGTTCAGGTGGACCATCGGGGCGGCAGCGGTGATTTCGATGTTCCACGACGTGATCATCGTGATCGGTCTGTTCGCGTGGCTGGGCAAGACACTCGACGGAGTGTTTCTCGCCTCCCTGCTCACCATCATCGGCTACTCGATCAACGACTCGGTTGTCATCTTCGACCGAATCCGGGAACGGCAGGCCGAGCGTCCCGGGGAGCCGTTGGGCCCGATCGCCAACCAAGCTTGCCTGCAGACGGTGCCGAGGACGATCAACACGGGTCTCGGGGCGATCCTCATCCTGGTCTCTCTCTTCGTGCTGGGCGGTGACACCCTCTCCGATTTCGCTCTCGCCCTCCTCGCCGGGATCCTGATCGGCACCTACTCCTCGGTGTTCACCGCCGCTCCGCTCGCGGTGGTGCTGGAGGACCGCTACCCACGATCCGTCCCCGAGCCCGATCCGAGCGCGCGGAAGCGTCACCAGAAACAGGACACGGCCCCAAAACGGATCTTCGACTAGGGCGTCGGCGTTCTACGTCCTGCGCAAGACGTCCCTGACCCATTCGATGTCGGCGGACTGCTCCTCAACACCGCCCGGGGTCTCCACCGCGACCGGGGCTCCGGCGTTGATGATCATCCGAGCCATCTCGTCCGGCGGGATCTGCCCCCGTCCCAGGTTCTCGTGACGATCACGGCGTGAGTCGAATGGGTCCTTCGAGTCGTTCACCTGGACCAGGTCGATGCGCCCGGTCGCCTCCATTATCCGAGGGACCACCTCATCGAGAGGCTCGCCCCCCGCCCAAAGGTGACATGTGTCCAGCACGAAGCCGATGTCGTAGCTCCCGATCTCCTCGAAGAGACGAGCGATCCACTCGACCCGACGGGCCACCGCCTTGTCGCCGCCGGCCGTGTTCTCGATCAAGATGGGGACATCCGTCTCCACGGCATCGAGGGCCTTCCGCCATCGCTCGATCCCCTCTTCCTGAGGGCCGTCGCCGGTCACATGGCCTCCATGAACGATGACCCCGCGCGCTCCGACCTCGGCCGCGGCGTCACAGGTGTCCTGGAGGATCTTCCGTGAGGGAATCCGGATCCGATTGTTGTCTGCGCAGACATTGATGAGATACGGGGCATGGACATAGACCGGGATGGGCGAGTTGCGCAGAGCCTCGGCATCCGGATGAGCCGGGGGCTTCTTCCAGGACTGCGGATCGGACAGGAAGATCTGGACCAGATCGGCCTTGCGCTCAGCCGCCTCCTCCAGGGGATGGAGGGAGGGCACGTGGGCACCGACGGCGATCACACCTCGTCCGGGCGTCGGACGGTGTGCGCCTGGACCGCTGGTGTCGGCGCGGCCACGGCATAGTCGCCGATCTGCTCGGCGGCCTCAGCCGGCAGGATGGACCAGTCCTCGGCCAGCAAGCCAAGCACCCTGGGCTCCAGCCAGCGCGCCCCCCAGGGGTGTTCCGGGAGGTCCCCGCGGGTGGACAATGCGATCCGCAGCAGGATCAGAACGTCACCCTCATCCATGATCTCTCCCGGCCCGACGTCGACGATATCCCCCCAGGGGATGAGGTCCGGTTTCCGGAAGGGCCCGCGCAACCTGACCCGGAGCCCCTCGTCTTTGGCCTCGATGACCCTGGTGGGCCGGAAGAGCTCCTTGAGGCCCCAAAGGACGATGAATGCCGAGAAGAGCAGCATCGCCCAGGCCCAGATGACGTCACGCGGCTCATAGATCTGTGTGTCCTCCGGAGTGAAGATGAGCTCCCGCAGCCAATTCGTGATCCTCCGACTGGTGAGGACGTCGACCGCGATCACGAGAAGGGGTATCCCGCCCAAGGCCAAGAGCCACATCTTGACCGCGGAGCGTTGCACCACGACCTTCATCTCTTCACGCCGAGGTCCTTCGGAGACACCAGCGCGACGTAGGGGATCGACTGCTCCTCGAATGCGTCGGCGGCCCGACCCTCGGATCGATCCACCAAGGCGATGGCCTGGATAACGCGGAGGCCCGCGGCCGTGGCCGCCTCAGCCGCGTCGAGTGCAGCGCCGCCGGTTGTGGTCGTGTCCTCCACGATGGCCACGGGCATGCCGGCCTTGACGGGGCCGACCACCCGGCCGGTGATCCCGTACTGCTTGGTCGTCTTCCGGATCGAGAAGGCGTTGATCTCCCGCCCCTGCGAGTTGGCGACCACGGCGACGGCGAGTGCGATCGGATCGGCTCCCATCGTCATGCCACCCACTGCCCTCACCTCGGGATCGAGGACTTCCAGCACCGCATTCCCCACTATCGGGGCCCCCTTGCCGCTGAAGGTGGTCTGACGGGCGTCGAGGTACCAGTCGGAGCGAAGCCCGGAGCGCAGGGTGTACGGCCCGTCGGTGAAGAGCGCGTGGTGACGCAGATGATCGATCAGGGCTTGACGGGACACGAACCAATCGTATTGCCCCCAGACACCGTATGAGCCATCGCTCGGACACCGGTACCGTTCGCTCATGGAGCTGTACCTGGTGCGTCACGGCCAGCCCGACTGGACCCCCGGTCAGGTCGCCCGCAACGACCCCGATCTCACGGTCCTCGGTGAGGAGCAGGCAAAACGTGTCGCACACCGCATCGCCGGTCTCGCCGGTTTCGACGAGGTCTGGGTCTCACCGATGGCTCGAGCCCGACAGACGTCCGATCCCATCGCTTCGGAGCTCGGAGCTCAGCCCGAGATCTACGGGTGGCTTCGTGAGATCCAGAACCCACCCGAATGGGAGGGCTCGCCGGCCGAGGAGATCGAGAAGACGTTGGGCGACGCCCATTTCCGCACCATGGAAGAGATGTGGGATGGGTTGCCCGGTGGTGAGTCGTTCCGTGCCTTCCACCGGCGCGTGGTCGACGGGCTGGAGGAGACCTTGGCCGCGCACGGAATCAGCCCGATGCACGAGCAACACCGGCATCTGTGGGACGTCGAAGACCCGGGGATGAGAGTCCT
>JBMDXS010000168.1:0-2366 GCA_048595045.1 Acidimicrobiia bacterium | reverse complement strand
CGCCGATGGCGGGCAGAATTTGGACCTTGAGGGCGGACTCGTCCTTCGCCAGCGTGGTGGGCCGTTTCGCCGGGTTCGACTCGAGCCACTGGCCGGCCACCTCGGTGAGAGTGGTTTCGGCTCTTCGTGGGTCCAGCCACGCCCCCCCGTGCCCGGTCGACGAGCTCTTTGCGTTCGAAGGCCTCAGCCTCGCGTCGTGTGCGGAAGGTGCGGGTGTATCCCCGACCCGAAGGGTCACGAAGCCGGACGTCGTAGCGCCGCTCGCCGTCATGGGTGAAACGGACATGGACACTCATCGAAGCTCCAGAGTCCGGGTCTCCTCGCGGAGCCGTTCGACATAGCGGACCAGTTCCTCGGCCGGGACTCGCCGGCTCGTGCCGATTCGCACCGAGTCCAGTTCTCCGCTGCCGAGCAGTTCGTAGAGCCGAGAACGGCCGATGGAGAGGACCTCGGCCGCCTCCTCGGGTCGCAGCAGGAGCTTGTCCATGACGACAACATCGCCACTGACCCTTTCCACAGACTCTCGCGAACCCTTTCGAGAGGGCCGTCCGACGGAAGAAGCCCCTTCCGGGAGCCCTACTGCTGGTTGGCCGACCCGGCGTTCACCGACATGTGATCTGTGCCTCACGACCTGGTAATTGAGCGGAGGGTGCGGGCCAATGGAGAGTCAGCCGAAAGGGCTCAGATCCAGGATGGAGACCTTCAAGCAGGAAAGGAGCGAACAACATGCCCTCACCACAGGATCCCGAAGTCCTTCTCCCACCCAGGACACCAGAAAGGGCCACCAAACAACTGACCCGATCTATCCACGCACATGCAACTAGTTGCCCAACGTCTACATGTAGACGAGGAGCCCAACCATGACACTTGACAAGCGCACCCTTTCAAGTCTCGACCGGAAGATGAGCGCGGAACTCGATAGCCAAGCCCGGTTCCGGATGGTCCGGGTACCAATCGACGACCGGAGGTGGGCGATCTGGAACAGGCACTGCCAGGCAGCCGGTGTGTCGATGGGGCGGGGCATTGCCGGACTCATCGAGGAAGAACTCGCCTCCGTCACCGGCACGAGCGAGGAGATCGCAAGTCCCCTTGTGATGGAGGCCGAGAAGAACCTGGCAACCCAACAGGCGGCGCTCGCCGCCGTCGACGAGCGTCTTGCTCTTGAAGCAACACGGCTCCAGCAGTGGGAACGCCAGCTCGAGTATCGGAGGGACGAGCTCCACCGGAAGGAGCTTCGTCTCAGGTCACCCGCACCACCACAACCTTCGGCGGTCCAGAGTCCACGTGTCGGTCGTAACGATCCATGCCCCTGCGGGTCCGGTGTCAAGTACAAGCGGTGTCACGGCGGCTGATGGTGGCGTTTGCAGGTCGGCCGCGCCTCGCCGCCAAGCGAACGTCCTCTGAGGGATGCTTGTGCCGTGCCTCCTGACACAGTGATCGAGAATCCGGTTCTGAACGCCCCGTTCGAGGAGCCGTCTCGGCACTTCCTGTTCGATGACACAGGGATCACATCAACCGTGGTGGAGGAGCGTCGCCCGTCTTCTTACTTCGTGCCGATCCCAGCAGCGAAGCGTTCGAAGGCACAGCTGGTATTCGAGACGGAGTGGACTGCTGATCGGATCGAGCAGAACCACGACATCAACCGAATTCGCGAGCAGGTCGGTCTTTGGCGGCAAGGCGGCCGACTTCACATCACCGGTGTCACCCGCCGGCTCATCGACTACTGGACCGATGAGGCTCGGGAGCGTCGCCTCTTCTTCGCTCAGATCGAGGCGCTCGACACTGCTATTTGGCTGACCGAGGCAGCGGAGAAGGTCGGTCAGGGATGGGTGCGGGACTGGCTTCGCGAGAGGGCAGACGACGCCAATCCCGGGCTGCTCCGCGAGGCGCACAAGATGGCCACCGGTTCGGGCAAGACTGTGGTGATGGCGATGATGATTGCCTGGCACACGTTGAACAAAGCGGCGAACCCCCAGGACAACCGTTTCGCAAACCGGTTCCTCGTCGTCACTCCCGGCATCACGATCAAGGACCGTCTCCGGGTGCTTTTGCCGTCCGATCCCAACACCTATTACCGGGAGATGGACCTGGTGCCGCCCGACCTGGCCGGCGACATGGGTTCTGCGCGGATCGTGATCACCAACTTCCATGCCTTCAAACCTCAGACCATTGCTCCCGAGAGTGCTGTCACGAACGAGCCGCACGTCATGATTTGACGCCTCCGTCTCGAGCACGAGCGCAAACGCGCCTCCCGCGCCGCCGCTTAAGAAAATCCCCTCCTGCCGGAGGAGGGCAGGTGACGGGGTGGTGGGAGCAAGCGCTTACTTGACGGCTCCCCGAAATCCGCGCAGGATTTGCGTCCATGG
>JBMDXS010000167.1:0-1749 GCA_048595045.1 Acidimicrobiia bacterium | reverse complement strand
CCGAGGTCGCTGACCGATTGCTGGCTGTCGTGGGTGCTGGACTGGAGGAACTCGAGGGCGGTGAGCGCATCGGCGGGTGAGGAGAGGCTCATCATTCCCATCGAGGGGCCCGACGCCGCCTGCATGTAGAGCTCGACGGCTTGGGACTGGACCTGCTCCTGGACCTGATCCCGCTCGTCGACCCGTGACTCATAGGCATCGCGGATCCGCTGCTCCTGGTACTCGGCGTCCCACAGCTCTGCGTTGGCCGCCTCGAGGGCGACTGCCGCTTCCTCGAAGTCCGCTCGAGCTCCCTGATAGGTGTCGTACGCCGCCTGTGAGTCGGCACATGCCTCATCGACCTGGGCTTTGCTGATGGCCTGTGCGGGAGAGGAAGAGAGGGTCGATGCGATCGCAACGACCAGCGCGCCGATGCCTCCGCGCCAAATGGTGCGGCGAATTGTTGGAAGACGATGGTTCATCGGCTCGTCACTGGGCTGCGGCTCGTCGTGGTGTCGAAGGGCGCTAGCCCGAGACCCCGGAGCGGGCACCTTAGACCGAATCGCCCTTCTAGTCCTACCCCAGGGAAGCAGACGATGCGAGCGGTCCGACGGCAAAGAAGAACGGCCTGGTCCCCCTTGCCCATCAACGGGCCTTCCGAGCCACCGTTACGCTCGCCTCGGTGACTGGGCCCGCCCGCCTCGATTCGACTCCGGTCCAATTCGCGCAGGAGGCGCTTGCAGCGGTCGCCGACCCGGAGAAAGCCGCGGGCATGCGGGCGTACATGAAGACCGACATGCCCTTCTACGGGGTTCAGAAGACCGAACGCACTCCGATCCTGCGTGACCTGGTCCGGATGTTCCCACCGTCGGACCAGGCCGATTACGAAGGGACCGTTCTGGGTCTGTGGGCTCTCCCTCATCGGGAGGAGAAATACCTGGCCCTGGGTGTGGCCCGGCACTTCACGACATTTGTCACACCCGTCTCGCTACCCCTGTACCGGCGGCTGATCGTCGAGGGAGCGTGGTGGGACCTGGTCGACGAGGTCGCCACCCACCTCATCTGTGAACTGGTGGTCGGCTACCCGTCCGTGGTCTGGCCCATGATCGACACCTGGATCGATTCGGAGGAGATGTGGCTGAGACGGAGCGCCATCATCTGCCAGGTGGGCGCCAAGGAGCGCACCGACACCGATCGTCTGTTCCGCTTCTGCGCTCAGCGGGCCTTCGAGCAGGAGTTCTTCATTCGGAAGGCGATCGGTTGGGCGCTGCGCCAGCACGCCAGGATCGACCCGGCATCCGTGGCCCGATTCGTGACCCGCCATCGGGGTGAGTTGTCGGCGCTCTCCTATCGGGAGGCGACCAAGCACATCGGGCATCTGATGGCGTAAGCGACACCCCTTGCTATGCCGGCTCGGATCCGCCCCCTTCGAGCAGCTGCTTCAAGGTGGCGAGGTCGCCTTGCACCCATTCCAAGTCCCGTGCCAGGACCTCGTCGGTCATCCCCGGGGTGCGGAACAAGGTGAACATCACCTCACTGCTCTCGCCGTTGGCCACGACTCGCATCGGGACGTAGATCTCGAGCCCGCTCGGCATGGTCACCCGGTGGTCCAGCACTCCCAGTTCGTTCCTCGGGCTGAATCGGATCTCGACCCGACCCTCCGGGGTCTCCGAAACCCAGTGGTCGCCCTCGGCCTCGATGGCGGCGGCCAGCCCGGAGGCCCACCGGGGGAAGTTCTCCGGCTTGCTGGCGAAGTCGTACACCTCGTCG
>JBMDXS010000166.1:0-4006 GCA_048595045.1 Acidimicrobiia bacterium | reverse complement strand
CAGCCGAATCTTGGTGCTTCGGCGCGGCGAACGCGTCATCGGTTTTCGACCTGAACTACGACGTGGCGAGGTTGCGCTGGAGGAATCGGTGAAACTTGGAGAGAGACCTCGGCAGAAGATAGGACCGACCCATGATCACATACATCTTCCATCAAGATCCGACTAGTGCCGGGCGATATCTAGTAGGAGCCGCCTAGCTTGGAGCTCGGTCAGGTGCTACCCGGGCCGGCCCCTTGATCGGCCGACTTCGCGGCGGAGGATTCAGGGAGCCGTCGGATGGGCAACGAGAAATGAGATTGACCGTGGTAACTCCGACGCGCAACGCTGCGGAATACCTGCGGGAATGCCTCCAGTCTGTTGCAGCCAATCGAGTGCCCGGCGTCTCGATCGATCACTTGATCGTGGACAGCGGCAGCAGTGATGCAACGCTCGAAATCGCCCGGGACTTCGGCGCCACGATCATCAATGTCGCACCCGTGAACGTATATCACTCGGTCAATGCGGGCTATCGGGTGGCGATGGAATCAGACGTGATCGGCTTCCTCGGCGGCGATGACAACATGAAACCGGGGTCGGCGAGCTTCCTCGTCGATTGGTTCGCCCGGCGCGAAAGCAGCTGGCTGGTGGGTGCAGCCGAGTGGATCGACGCTACGGGGGCATCCCTGGGTGTCTTTCGAGCTCCCCCGAGATGGATCTCCTCCAAGATGCACAGCTCACTGGGCTGGAACTGCCTCCCGCTCCAATCGACGTTTCTGACGCCAGAGTTTCTGCGGGAGGTGGGTGACTTCGATACCTCCTATCAATACTCGGGAGACTATTCACTGTTCGCACGAGCACTCGCGGTGAGGACATTCGATCGCACGACTCGGGTGCTCGCCGAGATACGCATGCACCCCGGTCAGCTGAGCCGCACGCCGGACTCGGCACGCGAGGCGGAGAACCAGCGGGTCCTGGATGAGTTCGCCCCCGACTCACGGTTGCAGCAATGGTTCCACCGTTACTGGCTCAAGGTCGTCCTCAACGCTGCCAGCCCCGGCTGGTTTTATCACAAGCACGTTCGGGTACACAGCGCCGGATCCACCTCGAGGTGACGGTGCCAACAAACGACTCCTATGCCTTTCCGAGAGGCCGGCCTCAGTTCTTCGCGTCAGCCGTCCCCGACTTGGCCCGAGCATCGGCGTCGTATGGATACGGAAGGAGCATCCCGTACCTGGCACGTGTCGGAGTAAGAGTCGCCATTCTTCTGCCTGGTGTCCGATCAGCACTCGTCACCAGACAGCCGTACGTCCTGCCCTGTGGTGTTGGGACCCTGGCGGGCCTACTGGATGAGTTGGGAATACCTGAGACGTACTCGACAGTCACTTATCAGTCCGAGTGGGCCGAAGACCGTTTCTCGATCCTGTTCTACCACTCGGGCAAACTGGCGGGATTTCTCCAGGTGCGTCCGGAGAACGACGACTACGTGTATCCGCAAAGACAGATGTCCGCATTCAGGTTCCCCGAGGTCCTCGCGGAGGCCGTCACCCGCGGTTGGCATGGACGGCTGATCGAACCTCTTCCAACACTGCATCGGCCGTACGAATGGAATGGCGAGGCTCTGCCCGAAATCGCATCGCAGGCGAGCAAGACCCTCCTCGGGACGCTGACTCGCCCGAAAGACCTGCAAGATCACTGGGTACCGATCCACGGTGACCTCACGCCCTGGAACCTACGTGTAGACCGTCATGGCCGGCTCTGGCTCATCGACTGGGAGTACGCCCGGTGGGGTCCTCCGCTCGCGGATCTTCTCCGTTTCGCAGCAGCTGAATTGTCCATCACTGTCGACGAGCCACCGGACATAGCGCTCCGAGTCGCCGAAAGGCTTGGGGACGGTGAAGCCCTGACTGAGGCGGCGACCTATTGGCTTTCGCATCCGATATTCGCATCCGCGGATCCGCAGGCTTCCGACCGCTCCCCAGCGAGTATGAGCCGGGGATTACGCGAGGCCCAGGCTCTTCGTCTGCTCGCCGATGGGATCTGAGCCCTCAGGGTCAGTTGATCACCCCGGCGCCGCGCAGCCACGATACGGTCGTCGCCACACCGTCCTCGAGCGAGTACGGGGGGTCTCCGGTGACGTCATACGTGGGCTCGAGAGGCACCACGTAATCCTCCACCATGCTTCGATAGCGTGACAGCGTGATTGGGGCCGGCAACCCAATCGCTCTCAGGGCCGACCCGCCGACCGCCAGGGTCTTGACCACTCCGGCCGGCACCGTTCGAGCTGGCCGTCCGGTGATCTCAAGCGCGAAGGCATCGACGAATTCGATCAGATTCACGACGGGATCGCCCACATAGAACGTCTTACCGACGACAAGGGACCGGTCAGCGCCGAGGAGCTCGAGCATCTGTTGAACGACGTTCCCGACGAAACCCATGGAACGATGACACGTGATGTTGCCCGGGTGGAGATAGAGCCCGCGATCCAGCGTCTTGTAGAGGGTCTTGCGGTAGAGCAGATCGTGCGGCCCCCAAATCGTCGTCGGACGGACGATCGTCCAGGGAAGGTCGGTCTGCCTGGTCAGTTCTTCTGCCTCGACTTTGCTCTCGCCGTACGCGGTATGTGGGTCGTACTCGTCCGCCGGAGAGGAAGAACCGGGTCGCCGAACGAATTGCGTCGACGTGACGATCAGTCGCTCGATCGACTCATGGGCGTGGGCCGCCTCCAGCACGTTGGCCGTGCCGAGTGTGTTGGTCGGATAGTCGCCGACTGTTTGTCCCCGGATGTCGACACGGGCAGCAAGGTGAACGACATGAGTGGGATGATGATCTGCGAAGACCTGCTGCAACGCCGATACATCTTCGACGTCTGCGTGGATCCATGAATCCCGCTGTGCGTCATCCAACGGAGCTGACGTGTCGATGTTCACCACTGCGACGCCTTCGGATTTCAACTTGGCGACGAGATTGGTGCCGATGAATCCGGAACCTCCGGTGACGAGGACCGTGCTCGAGGCGGGATCGATCATGGGAGCGGTGTCGGGTCATCGATGGGATCTCGAGTCGCCAGCTCAGCGAGGAAGTCCGCGAGGGATGGACCGTTCGCATCACGGCTGAACCGGTCGAGGAACCTGGATCGATTCATCGCGCCCCACCGGCCCCAAGAAGCGCGATTGCTGATCATCACGCGAAGTGCGGTCTCCAACTCATTCGAGAATGCCGTATTGACTGGGAACAGAATTGCTCCTTCTTCGCCCAAAATCTCTCGGTTTCCCCTCCAATCGGTGGCGACCAGAGGGAGCCCCCACATCATCGCCTCGATCAATACCAAACCAAAAGTCTCCGACCCGGCTCGTGTGGGGAAGAGGGCGAGGTCAGCTTCGCCGAAAGCCCGCCACTTCGCCTGACCTCTCACCGGTCCCAGGAAGTGGACTCGATCCTCGACGCCGAGGCGGTTGATCAAAGAGCCCAGGCCTTCCCTGGTCAGCGGAGGGAGTATCTCACCAGCAATCGACAGTCGCATTTCGGGCCGGTCCGCCGCGACCGTCGCGAATGCCTCCAAGACCTCGGGAAAGCCCTTCTCCGGCCGCACGTGGCCGATGTATAGGACGTTGATCCGTTGCCCACCTCTGGTGATGAGGCCTTCGTCATAGCTGTCAGGTAGCCGGTGCGGAATGACCTGGACGGTTGCGAGGCCTACGGCCTCCGGGTCACGTCGATTGAAAGGGGACATCACGATGGCTATGCCGGCTCGTCGGTAGAGCTTTCCTGTCATGCTTCGGAGGTTCAGGCCTCCGGTCCATGTGGTGGATGCGTGACCCCCGGCGTGAAAGTGGAGGACGACCCTACGGGAGGTGAGGAGGAAGACTGGCAGTGTCGCGAGATCGCGCGCAATCGTCGAGACCCTCGTTCCGCCAATCGGGTACAACGCAACGTCGAACCGACCGCCGAAAGCAGCTGCTATCGCGCGCTTCCAGATCGCGAAGACCTCGAACAGTTTCCCGGCTCGCTTCGCGCCTTGGTCTTCGGG
>JBMDXS010000165.1:0-24624 GCA_048595045.1 Acidimicrobiia bacterium | reverse complement strand
CACGGTGAGCTCCGGCCAGATCGGTCCCGGGGATCGGGTTCGGCACGACAAGTGGGGGCTGGGCACGGTGCGGGAGGTGGTCGGGACCGGTGACATGGCCGAGGCTGAGATCATGTTCGACACGCAGGGCAAGAAGCGACTGTTGCTGGCCTGGGCCCCCCTGGAACCGGCATGATCGAGCTCGAGGCGACCCTCGAGGAGGGCCCGCGGGGTGGTGCTTTCGTCTCCATCCCACCGGACGTCATCGAGGCTCTCGGTGGTGGCGGTCGGATCCGGGTCGCCGCCACCTTCGACGGTATCCCCTACCGGGGCAGCATCGTGCGCATGGGCGGTATGTCGGTCATCGGAGTGCTCAAGGAGATCCGGGAGACCCTGGGCAAAGGGCCCGGCGACGAGCTGCGGGTGAGCCTCCAACCCGATCTCCAGGAAAGGGTGGTCGAAATCCCTTCGGAGCTGCAGATACTGCTCGAGGCGAACCCCGAGGCACGGAGGGCATTCGAAGCCTTGAGCTATACCCATCGCCGGGAACACGCCGGATACGTCGCGGAGGCCCGGAAGGCGGAGACCAGGCTGCGCCGGGCCACGAAGACGGTCGAATCGCTCATCGGTTGATACCAGGCGTGATCGTCCTCTGCCTCTAATTTGGCGCGATGCTCAGAGGTCTGTGGAGGACATTTCGGGAGGTCTGGGTCGAGCCCGCCGGCCGAGGGTTGATCCTCATGGCGGCGGTGATCGTGGCCGTCGGAACGGTCTTCTACACAGTGGTCGAGGGCTGGTCGGTGGTCGACGCTCTCTATTTCACAGTGGTGACATTGACCACCATCGGGTACGGCGACCTCCATCCCACGACCGACTTGTCGAAGATCTTCACCATCTTCTTCGTGTTCGCCGGGGTTTCGTTCATCCTCGGCTTCCTGAATTTCATCGTCGCCCGCACGGTCAGAGACCGCGTGGAGAGAAGACGGGGGAGCAAGTAGGCCTACTGGGTGTCCGAGGCCACCCGGCCAATGGATCCCACCTGGGCCAGTTCCTTGCCCGCCTTGATCCTGGCGGCTCGGTCCAGCTCCCGGTTGACCAGAGTCTCGTGGAGGGCGGACATCTGCCGCTCGGTCAACGCGGGCAACCCATATCCGGCCTGGACAAAGGCAGCGGTGTCGGCCCGGTAGTCGTGCCCGAACGACTTGAACTGCCCGGGAATGGTGACCATGGCGTTCATCGCATCCACGATCACCTGGATGAAGGTGAGGACCGGTGTCCATTTCATCGTCTCCGGCACCCCACGGCCGCGGTGGCCGTCGAGCCACTGCGGTCGTTTCACCGCCATGCGAACCGACATCTGTGAGATCGGGTCGTTGTCGTGGTCGACCACCACGGCGCGAAGGGTTTCTCTCTCGTCCGAGGTGAGAGCCTGGTACTGCTCGAAGCGGTCGAAGGCTCCAACCGTGCCACGAGGGGTGAGCGGATTGCGTCCCTCCCTCATCCCGGTCTTCGACCAGCGGGCCAGGCCGGGGAGGCCGAACCACAGGGCGCGGTGGATGCCGTAGTGATCGAATCCCGAGATGCCCTGGTGCATGACCACGTCAGAGCTCGACCAGGCTCCCAGACTCTCGCCGAAGACCAGGACCTTCGGCCTCTGATCCTCGGGCACGGCCAGCAGCCGCTGCTTGACCCCCCAGAGCAGCTGTCTGAACTGGGCCCTCCCCAAGGAGACACCCTGAAGCTCCAGGAATGATGGCGCCTTGCCGTACTGGATGCAGGCAGTGGCGATGTCGCCCCGGGTCATGATCTCGGCCGATTCGATCATTGTGTGATCCACCCAACCGGTGCCGGTGGGTGACACCAGGAGCAGATAGCTTCGCTGGAACGCGCCCAGCCGCTCCATCTCGTCGAGGGCGAGCTCGGACCGGCCGGTGGCATAGACCGGTTCCAGATCGACGCCGACATATGCCCGGATCGGGTGGGCGATGGCGGGGACGCCGAGTGTCTGCTCGATCACCGTCGGGGTGACCACCTCGGAGACGAATCTGCGCCCCTGAAGACCCAAGTGGGCGTATGGCGAGATGCTGTTCGGTCCGCCCGACACGTGCTGGTTGCTGGGTGGTGAGGAGAATGCCGGCTCGATGCGGGCGTTCGTCCGCGACAGCCGCGATACCAGCCCTCGATAGAGCGCCACCGTCCCGGCTCCCCACAGCCCGAGGTTCATGGCTCTGCCGATCAGAGCGTGCCCGGCACCCTCTCCCATGTAGCCAACCATGGAGTTCCTTGAGCTGGCGAAACCGCGTGCCACGGCTCTGCCCCCGTTGGCCACTCCGACGGCGATGCCCACCGAGGCGAAGATGTTCGCCGGCTTGTCCTCCGCGGTCCATCTCGCCACCAGACCCTGCCCGATCTCGAGCTCCTTGGACCAGCGTGTCATCGCATACCCGAATCCGCCCACACCGGTGACGATGGGCACGATCGGGCTGTCGATCTTCTTGCCGACGTCGGTGGCGGCCTCGTAGATGATGCCGCCGATGGCACCCGCTTCGGCGAGCCTTCCCGCGCTGCGCAGAGAAGCTTTCGCCGTGGACTCGCCGTCGTGCTCCGCCATCCGGCTCAGCGCCGCCCCACCTGCGGCGATGGCGGCCCGGGCGCCGATGCGCCAGGCGAGGGGCGAGCTGTCTGGCGCGATCCTTCTCGCCACCAGGTCGATCCCGTTCCCGATGGCACGCGCCGACAAGACGGCGAGACCGCCGGCGACGCCTTGATGCAGTGAAGAGCGAGGCATCAGCGACGGGCCAAACGAGTCGAGGGCGGCAGTCGTTTGCAGGGGAGCGGCCGGCCCGCTCGTCACCGGGTTGATCCGGTTGGCGAGCTTCAGCAGCCAGTCGAGCAAGTTCGGGTTGAGGGCCATTGCTACAAGGTATACGGCTCGCCGGCCCCAGGGTCGTCGATAGTGACCGAGTCGTCGATGGCGCCACCACAGATCCTCATCCAGGTGGCCTTCCCCGCGTCGCCGAGGAAGAAGTCATGGATGGGTATCGCCTTTTCCGGGCTCACCGCATTGGCGAAGTCGATCGTCATCGCGGCGCTGGCCCAGGGAGCCACCAGGGGGAGGGCCAGGAGGTCGATGCCCGACGGCGTCGCGTCGTACGAATCGCCCGGGTGGAAGAGTGAAGGGCCTCCCTGCTCGCGGAACAGGTATCCGACATTGCCGACCCGGGGGATCCGGGGGTGCAGGACGGCGTGCTCACCGCCGAGAATCTCGACCGAGACGTCGCCCAGGTCCATCGTCTCTCCGACGGTGGCGGTAACCGGGGAGAGCTCCGAGACCATCCCTGCGACCGCTGCCTCGGTCACGACGCGGGCCTGGGGGTTGGCGGCCACCAGTCCCGGCAGGTTGTCGACGTCTGCGTGATCCGGATGTTGATGAGTGATCAGGATCGCGTCGAGGTCGGTCAAATCCCTCCAGGAGTTGGTGAATATCCCCGGGTCCACCAGGACCCTGGTCGAGGCAGATTCGATGAGGAGGCAGGCGTGGCCATGACGGGTGACGATCATCCCGGGAGTATGCCCGAAGCGGGCGTCGCCCGGGCCGCCGCCGAATCACCCGTCAGCCCGATCCGGGCTGAGGGCGTGGTCCACGAGGAAACCGGGCGACTCCGCCGATGACTACACCGATGATGGGGAGGCTGAGCACCAGCCCGTTGAGGCCGTCGGCATCGGCGATGCCGATGGCGGCCAGCAAGCCGAGCCCGGTGCAGATCGAGAGGACGGCGAGGACGGGGCGCCACCAGGGTGGGTCGGGCCGGGCGTCCTCCACGGGATTCTCGAACCTGCCGAAGACGCCGACCAGGCCAAGCGTGAGCAGCCCGAGCACCAAGAACCAGAGGGGACGGGTCAGCCACCAGCCGGGGGTCAGCGGGGCGATGCCCAGTCCAAAGCCACCCGCCAGTAACGCGAGCCCGATCACGATCACCATGGCGGTGAGGTGCCAGAGATACATGGTCATGATCCTGGCGCTGACTCCGACAACCACCGTCCAGATCCCTCGTTTCATCGCCAAGCGGTGGAGGCGCCCCTCCAGTGCCAGGGCGATTCCTGCTTGGAAAAGGCCAAGGAAGGCCAGAGTCACCCGGGGCGGGTAGGAATTGGTGATCTCGGTCGTGTCCAGCCCGACCATGGCCACCGGATAGGGACCGAGACCTACCAGCAGCAATGTCCCGAGCAGGCCGACCCCGGCCATGAGCATCCGCTTCCAGAGCCCGTCGAGTGTGCCGTCGAGCCAGGCGAACCCGAGCTGATGGACCGTTCCCCACACGAAGACGTAGTTGAGGAATCCCACCGGGACGAGGCCGAGTCCGATCGACAGCCAGTCGCAGAGTGCGGCGAGGGCCGCACCGGACAGGATCGAGAGCCAGCCCCAACGATCCCAGATCCACAGAGCCGTCGGGGCCAGCGTGACGATCACGACGTAGGCGGCCAGGAACCATGTCGGGACCAGGGCCACCTGAGAGGCGAGCTGCAGCATCTCCCAATCGAGGCCGGCCCGCAGCCCCAGCCAGCCGCCAAAGGCCCAAACCATGAGCAGTGGCACCACGGGGAGGATGAGCCGCCGCAACCGCGCCCTCAGCCAGCCGCCATATCTCTCACCACGCCGTCGCGCCGATCTCCAGGAGAGCCCGTTGGCGTACCCGCCGACCAGGAAGAAGACAGGCATGACCTGAAAGACCCAGGTCAGGGGGTGTGTCCAGTCGGCGAGGACGAGGAGATGCCCGGCCCTGAGCTCCCCTCCCTCGACCGTCACCGCCGCCATCAGCCAGTGGCCGAACACGACGACCAGGATCGAGGCCACCCGCAGGAGGTCGACGACGCGGTTGCGGTCTGACGGCGTCGAGTCGGCGGCGCGACGGACAGAGGCCACGAATCCCATGGCCTCCATTCTCGCTCTAGCGTCCCCAACCTGATGGAAGGCCGGTCGCTGCCCCGTGGGGCCCGCTCGTTGCTGATCGTCGGGGGTGCGTACGTGGCGGCCCAGATGATGTCGGACATCGCCAGTCTCCGCATCATCTCGATCGCGGGTCACGCGGTCGACGCCGGGACCCTGATCTATCCCTTCACGTTCACACTGCGAGACCTGATCCACAAGATCGGGGGCAGGGAAGCGGCCCGCACGCTGATCTTCCTGGCCGCAGTGATCAACGTGGTGATGGCCGGCTTCTTCTGGCTCGTGGCCCATTGGCCCGCCGACCCGATCACCGGGCCACAGCCCGGTTTCGGCGAGGTGCTCTCCCCAGTGTGGGGGATCGTGGTGGCGTCGATCGTCGCCGAGGTCGTCTCGGAGCTCATCGACACCGAGGCGTACCAGCGTTGGACCCTGTGGTTCGGTGAGCGGAGGCAGTGGGGAAGGGTCTTGTTCAGCAACGCGATCGCCATCCCGGTGGATTCGGCCATTTTCGTGGGTCTCGCCACCTTGTTCGGGATCTTCCCAGCCGATGTCGCCTGGTCCATCTTCTGGGTGAATGTGGTGATAAAGGCCCTGGTGACGTTGATCTCGATCCCCTGGATCTACTGGGTGCGACCCGAGCCCCTGGCGGCGACTTCCAATCGAAATGCCCGTTAATGTGGCCGGCGGGCACGGGGTTTCCCTGTCCGTTTGAGCAATCGGAGGAAATTCAGCGTGAAACGCAATCTGCGGTATCTCGCCCTTTTCGCCGTTCTGGCACTGGTCCTCGTGGCCTGTGGCGACGGTGAGGGTGGGGATACCACCACAACGGCGGGTGGCGACACCACCACTTCGGCTGCCGCCGAGCCGACGACCACGGCTGGTGGCGACACCAGCACCACTGCCGGCGGCGAGACCACGACGACGGCAGGCGCGGCCCCGGACGGCACCGGCCGGACCGTGGGCATGGCCTTCGACGTGGGTGGCCGGGGCGACCTGTCGTTCAATGACCTGGCCGCCGCCGCCTGGGACAACGCCATCGCCGAGTACGGCATCACCGGGCAAGAGCTCGCCCCCGACGCAGGCGGCGAGAACCGGGAGGAGAACCTGAGGCTGCTCGCCGAAGCGGGTCAGGAGCTCATCATCGCCAACGGCTTCGCCTTCGCTCAGAACGTGTGGCGGGTGGGCACCGAGTTCCCTGACACGATGTTCGCCATCACCGACGACTGCCCGCAGGACGACACCTTCACCGTGGTGGAGATGCCCAACGTGCGGTGCATGTTGTTCTCGGAGGAGCAGGGCTCCTTCCTGATGGGAGTCGCTGCCGCCCTGAAGAGCACCAGCGGGACGGTCGGGTTCATCGGAGGAGTGGAGACACCCCTCATCCTCAAGTTCCAGGCCGGTTTCGAGACGGGAGCGGCCGCGGCCAACCCGGACATCAACATCCTGCCCGCCGTGTACCTGACCCAGGTGCCCGACTTCACCGGGTTCAACGACCCGGTGAAGGGCAAGGAGGCCGCATTGGCGCTTTATGGCCAGGGAGCGGACGTGATCTACCACGCTGCGGGCGGCTCCGGCTTGGGCCTGTTCGAGGCGGCCGATGAGCTGTCGACCGACGACAGCCACCTGTGGGCCATCGGGGTCGACGCCGATCAGTACGAGTCGGTGGGAGATCCCGTGCTCCAGGAGCACATATTGACCTCGATGCTGAAGCGGGTCGATGTCGCCGTGGACAAGGCGATCGTCGACTTCCTCAACGACGAGTTCACCGCAGGCGCGATCCGCCTCGGACTGGCCGAAGGGGGGATCGGATACGCGACGAGCGGCGGGTTCGTCGATGACATCGCCGCCGATCTGGACGGCTATGCCGAGCAGATCATCGCGGGTGAGATCGAAGTCCCCACGGAGCCGGCGGCCTGACCTAGGGCACGCCTGCTAACTTGCGCCGGGCCCAGGATCCCCTGGGCCCGGCGTCCTATTTGGGCCGCGTTACTGGATTGGGGAGATGGGCGAGGCACCCGCAATACGGCTGGAGGGCATCACCAAGCGATACCCGGGTGTAGTCGCCAACAAAGACGTCGACCTGACCGTCCAGTCGGCTGAGGTCCATGCCGTCGTCGGCGAGAACGGAGCCGGCAAGTCGACTCTGATGAAGATCCTCTACGGGATGGTCCGTCCTGACGAGGGAACGATCCAAATCGACGGCGAGCCGGTGAGCTTCCGGACCCCGAAAGACGCCATCGACGCCGGTATCGGCATGGTCCACCAGCATTTCATGCTGGCCGACAATCTCACCGTCCTGGAGAACGTGATCCTCGGCTCTGAGCCCCGGTCGGGCGTCATGATCGACTTCGACGGTGCGGCTGAGCGGATCATCCGACTCGGAAACGCCTATGGCCTGCGTCTCGACCCGAACCAGAAGGTGGAGAAGCTGTCGGTGGGCGAACGACAGCGAGTCGAGATAATCAAAGTGCTCTACCGCGGGGCGCGCATTCTCATCCTCGACGAGCCGACCGCGGTCCTCGTCCCCCAGGAAGTGACCGATCTGTTCACCTCATGTCTGAACCTGAAGGGTGAGGGCCACACCATCATCTTCATCTCCCACAAGCTGGATGAGGTCCTGGCCATTGCCGACCACATCACCGTGATGCGAGATGGGCAGACGGTGGGGACCACGACGCCTGCCGAGGTCGACGCCCGGGAGCTCGCCGAGATGATGATCGGGTCGGAGCTCCCATCACCGGAGACCCGGGAATCGACCGTTCAGGACAAGGTGTTGCTGCGGGTCGAAGGGCTGGCCCTGCAGTCCGATACCGGGCGGCAGGTGCTCGATGACATCAGTTTCGAGGTCCATGCCGGCGAGATCGTCGGTATCGCCGGTGTCGAAGGCAACGGCCAATCCCAGCTGGTCGACTCGATCATCGGGGTGATCCCGGAGGCCACCGGCGAGATCGCACTCGAAGGGAGATCGTTGGTGGACCTCCCCACCCGCGAGCGTCGCGGGGCCGGTCTGGGTCTCATCCCCGAGGATCGTCACCGTCAGGGATTGTTGCTCGGGTCCCCGATCTGGGAGAACGCCGCCCTCGGCCATCAGGACAAGGAGCCCTACGCCAACGGGATCTGGATCGACAAGAAGGCCTCGAGGGAACAGACCGAGGAGATCGTTCGTCGTTTCGACGTCGTCACGCCCAACGTCGACGTCCCGGCCGCTGCTCTCTCCGGAGGCAACCAGCAGAAGCTCGTGGTGGGCCGAGAGATCATGGCCGGGCCGGTGGTGCTGATCGCGGCTCAGCCCACCCGTGGCATCGACATCGGGGCCCAGGCCGCGGTGTGGGAAGAGCTGAAGACGGCCCGGCAGAACGGGATGGGAATCCTCCTCATCTCCGCTGACCTCGATGAGCTGATCGGGCTCTCCGACACCATTCACGTCCTGTTCGAAGGCGAGCTGGTCGCCAAGCTCGACCCGGCCGAGATCACACCGGAGACACTCGGCTCTTACATGACCGGAGCCGGAGCGACGAGGGCCTCGTGAAGAGCGGACGTCTGCTCACGACGGTCGTCGCCCCGCTCATCGCGCTGGTCATCGCTTTCGGCATCGCCGCCCTCGCCCTGCTCCTCGTCGACATCGACCCGATTGCGGCGTATCAGGAGATGCTGTCTTTCGGTCTGAGCACCGAGTCGCTGATCATCACGGTCAACAACGCGCTGCCCCTGTTCGTCTCCGCTCTGGCCGTCGCGATCGGCTTCAAGATGGGTCTGTTCAACATCGGAGTCGAGGGGGCATATCTGCTGGCCGCGCTGTTTGCCGCCTATGTCGGCGCCCAGTTCTCCATCACCCCCATTCTCCACGTGTCGGCCATCCTCCTGGTCGCCGCCGCAGTTGGCGCCTTCTGGGCCTGGATCCCGGCCGTGCTCAAAGTCAAGCGCGGGGTGCACGAGGTGATCTCCACGATCATGCTCAACTACATCGCATTCGCCCTCAGCGCCTACTTGTTCCTCAACGTCTTCCGGGCGGAGACGGCGGGGTTGACCGTGGCCACCGATCTCATACCGGAGACGGGATGGATCCCGTCACTCAACCCGATCCTGGCCTGGTTCGGGATAGAGGCGCGAGCAGGAGCCAACCTCCACGGGTTTCTCTTCATCGCCATCTTCCTGGGCATCGGCTACCACTTCCTGGTCAACAAGAGCCGTTTCGGATACGACCTGAGATCGAGCGGCGCCAACCCGACGGCGGCCAACGCCAGCGGCGTCGACCCCAAGAAGATGGTCGTCCGGACCATGCTGATCTCCGGGGGTTTGGCCGGTCTGGTCGGCCTCGCCCCTTTGCTCGGGTTCTATCACCAATACCCGCAAGACTTCCCCCGCAACTTCGGGTTCAACGGCATCGCGGTGGCGCTGCTCGGGCGCAATCACCCGGTGGGGATGGCGTTCGGGGCGCTGCTGTTCGGGTTCATGCAGCGCTCGTCGCTGATCCTCGACTTGGTCGACGTTCCCAAGGAGATCGTCACCATCATCCAGGGCATCGTCGTACTCGCCGTGGTCATCGTCTACGAGATCATCTCCAGATACGTCAACCGCCGGGTCATCGCCTCGGCGGCTGCTGCGACCGAGACGGCTCCCGATGCCCCAGCGGTGGCCGCATGACCGCCCTCGTCGAGCGTTACCGGAACGCCGGCCGGTGGGCCCGGATCGTCGTGATCGCCCTGATCGCCATCCTGGTCATGACCATCGCCGAGGTGATCACCGGCACCTCCGACCTGACTTCACGCAGTACCGCAAGCGCCGCATTGCGTCTCGCCATCCCGATCCTCCTCGCCGGTCTGGGCGGGCTCTACTCGGAGCGATCCGGTGTGGTCAACATCGGTCTCGAGGGCATGATGATCGCCGGGACCTGGTTCGCAGCCTGGGGCGCCTGGATGTTCGGTCCCTGGGAGGGGGCGTTGCTGGGGATCGTCGGGGGCGCCATCTTCGGCCTGCTCCACGCCCTGGCCACCGTCACCTTCAACGTCGACCACATCGTGTCCGGCGTTGCCATCAACATCCTCGGTCTCGGGGCGATGCGGTTCCTGTCCTCGATCGTCTACACGCCAGAAACGGGCGGCTCGGTGATCCAGTCCCCGCCGGTCGACGGCCTGGCCAGCATCGATCTGCCTTTCCTGGCCGGGGGTCGTCTCTTCGGATGGGACACTCCCGATTTCTTCGGTTGGCTGGAGACCCAGGAGTTGTTCTTCATCTCGGACATCGCCGGTGTGATGCGCGGTTTCACGGGCGCGATCAGCTGGTTGACCCTCATCGGCCTGGCGTTGGTGCCCATCACCGCCTGGGTGCTGTGGCGGACGCCTTGGGGTCTCCGACTTCGCTCCTGCGGGGAGGACCCCTGGGCAGCGGAGTCACTCGGTGTGCCCGTGCTGCGGATGAAGTACTACGGCGTGGTCATCTCCGGGATGCTGTCCGGGCTGGCCGGGGCGTTCCTGGTCCTGGTCCAGGCCGGCATCTATCGGGAGGGGATGACCGGTGGGCGAGGCTTCATCGGCCTGGGTGCTCTCATCTTCGGCAACTGGTTGCCGGCAGGCGTGCTTGGCGGATCGCTTGTGTTCGGCTTCGGCGACTCGCTCCGATTCCGCGGCCCGGAGGTCGTCCGCTCCTTCATCCTGGCGGTCGCCATCGGTCTCATCGTCTATGGCGTCTTCTCCTTCACCCGCTCCAAGATCCGGGCGGCCACCATCCAGACCGTCGTGGGTGCGGCCTTCCTCCTCTACTACCTGCAGGTCGAGGAGGTCTCCAACCAGCTCCTCATCGCCCTCCCCTACGTGATAACACTGCTTGTCCTGGCGGCGGCTTCACAACATCTGCGAATGCCCGCTGCCGACGGGGCCCGATACGCCAAGGGCGAGGCCCGATAGGGTTCTCGCCCTGATCAGAGTCCGATCGGGGCAGATGTTCGATCCCTATTCGCCTGTGTTCCTCGAGGACCCGTATCCGGTCTACGCCCGGCTTCGCCAGGAGTCCCCGGTTTTCCACGACCCGGCATGGGATCTCACCTTCTTCACCCGCCACGCCGACGTGTCGGCCATCTTGAGAGACCGGGAGCACTTCGGGCGTGACTTCCGCCACCGTCTCGACCCCGCCGAGGTCGATGAGGGCCTGTACCGGCGCATCTACCCCCCGCAGTGGCCGACCTGGTCCCGATACATCCGTGAGTCCTTCATCGATCTCGAGCCACCCCGCCACACCCGGCTTCGGCGGCTGGTGTCCCAGGCCTTCACGAGGAGATCTTCGGAGGTCTTCCGCCCGCGTCTGGAGAGCGCGGCCGACCAGATCCTCGACCGCGTATTGGAGAGGGGGAAGCTCGAGGTCATCGAGGACTTCGCCACGCCCATCCCTGTGGCCATGATCGCCGAGCTGATGGGGATCCCCGGCGACGACCATGAGCAGCTGTTGCGATGGAGCCATGCAATCGTCAAGGTCTTCGACAAGAACGTGACCCCGGTGGATGGCGATGCCGCCGAGCAGGCCACCATCGCTTTCGTCGCCTATCTGAAGGGGGTCATCGACGAGCGGCGACGGAAAAGGGGAGAGGACTTGATCTCATCGATGCTCGAAGTCGAGGACAGGGGCGATACCTTGAGCGACGAGGAGATCGTCGGGACCTCGATCCTCACCCTCAACGCAGGGCACGAGGCCACAGTGCACGCCATTGGCAACGGTCTGCTGGCGCTCGCCGCTAACCGGGATCAATATCGGCGGCTGCGAGGCGGAGAGATTGGGCTCCAGCCGGCCGTCGACGAGCTGCTCCGATTCGACTCGCCCTTGCAGATGTTCGAGCGGTGGGTGCTCGCCGATACCCAGGTCTCCGGCACTCGTCTGGAGAAGGGGTCGAAGGTCGGTCTGCTGTTTGGCTCGGCCAATCGCGATCCGGATGTCTTCGGGTCTGATGCCGAGCGACTCGACCTCGGTCGCGACCCCAATCCTCATGTCTCGTTCGGGGCGGGGTTGCACTACTGCGTCGGGGCTCCCCTGGCGATGGTCGAGCTAGAGGCCGCGCTCGGGCGTTTCTCCGCCCGCGTTGCCGACCTGGAGGTGCGAGACGTCTCGGGCCGGATCCAGTCGCTGGTCTTTCGTGGGCTGCAGCATCTGGAGATGGAGATAGCCGCCGTCTGAGGGCGGCAGGTCAGGAGGCTGCGGTGGTGGTGGGGGCGACGGTCGTCGAGCCGGCAACCGTTGTCTGTGTGGTCCCGGTCGTGCCGTTGGTCCCGTTGGTGACCCCGCCGGGGCGCCCGATCACCCTGATCTCCTGGATCGCCATCTCGGTGAAGACCTCCTCGTCGACGACCTCGGCCGGGTAGTCGCTCTCGATGGTGATCAGGATGGAGGTGGCATCGAGAGCGGCAAAGGGAACCGGGTAGCTGCCCGCGACGTCCTCGAGCTGGACCAGCACGGGCTGTAACGAGTTGTCTGCTTCGATCTGGATCCCCCGGGCGCGGTAATTCCTCCTGAGCCGGGTGGCGTCCTCGAGATTGACCCAGTCGATGCGATGGACGACTGTGGGCCGATCGAAGATCAGCCTGATGGTGATCGCCTCGCCCTCGGGCACCGCCTCGTAGTCGAACTGGTACTCGGCCTCGGTGCCGTCGATCAGGTTCTCACATACGAACGAGCCCAGCCCTTCCTGACTGCACTCGGCGTCGAGCACGTCGATGGGGGCAAGCTCTGCGATGGTCGTGCTGGTGGCCGCAGGCGCGGTGGTCGACGATGCCGAGGCGGTCGGGTCTCCGTTGAACACGTTGAAGAGGAGTGCGACCACGACCACCCCGAAGAGAAGCGCGCTGATGGCGAGGGCGGCCCGCACCCCGGCGGTCGCCTGCACCGCGGGGCGGGGAGCGGTGGGAAGGGGCCCCTGGCTGAGCCTCGCCCCGCACTCCTGACAATGGCGGTTGTTGGCGGGGTTTACGGCCCCGCAGGACGGACATGTGGCTTCACCGACCCCCCCGGTGGAGCGGGAGCGGTCGGATTCGGGAGGTGGGGAGCTGAGCTCGAACTCCTCGTAGTTGCCGTCGGAGTTGACCGAGATGACGTTTTCGCGTGATCGGGAGGGTGTTGGCTCCAATGGATCGAGAAACGAGCCGCACGTCGGGCAGAACTGCTCGTCGGCCGCGACGGTCGCGCCGCACTGTTCACATTTCCGTGAGGCCACATCCCTCCTTCGTAGTTATTGTGCCACGGGATGTTTTTGTGGGCGATCAGAACCCATGAGCCCTGGACGATCGCCACGGTCCTGACCACCACGATCCTGTGCGCGGCACTGGTGGGGGCCTTGATATTCGTCGTTCGACGGCGCAATCGTTAACTGGAGAAGGTATCCGAAATTGGCGTTCAGATGTGATAGTTGTGGCCATCGATCGGCCAAGTGGATGGGGTTCTGCCCTCAGTGCGGGGCCTCCGAGCCACTGGTCGAGATGGCGGGGAAACCCGGCGCATCGGTTGCAGCTGCCGAAGTGGTGGGGCTCCGATCAGCGGCGGAGCGGTCTGATAACCGCTTGGCCACCGGATGGGGCGAGATCGACCGTGTGCTCGGGGGCGGGGTGGTGGCCGGCTCGGTGCTGCTCCTCGGGGGCGAGCCCGGGGTCGGCAAGTCGACGCTCCTGCTCCAGCTTGCTGGGGCCATGGCCGGTCGCGGATCCCCGGTGGTCATCGCCAGCGCCGAAGAGTCAGCCGATCAAGTGGCGATGCGGGCCGGCCGCCTCGGTATCGAGCACGAAGCGATCGGCCTGGTCACCGATGACGACGTCGATGCGATCGTCGCGCTCGCCGACCGGGATCGACCCGGCCTGCTCGTCGTCGACTCGATCCAGACCGTGGGAGTGCCCGAGATCGCCGCCGCACCCGGCGGGGTCGCCCAGGTTCGGGAGAGTGCGGCCAGGCTGGTCCGGCTGGCCAAGACGACCGGTATCGCCGTGGTTCTCGTCGGCCACGTCACCAAGGAGGGCGGACTGGCGGGCCCAAAGATGCTGGAGCACATGGTGGACGTGGTCATGTATCTGGAGGGCGACCCCGATCGGGGGTTCCGCGTTCTCCGCAGCATCAAGAACCGGTTCGGGGCCACCCATGTCTCGGGCATGTTCGACATGAGGAGCGAGGGCCTCGCCGAGGTCGACGATCCCTCGAAGCTGTTCCTCGACGGCTGGGAGGCGGATGTCCCCGGAACCGTGATCTACCCGGCGGTGGAGGGTCGACGCTCGATCCTGGTCGAGATCCAGGCCCTCGTCTCTCCCACCAACCAGGCCCAGCCCCGCAGATCGATCAGGGGCCTCGACCCGACCCGGGTCAACCAGGTGCTGGCCGTGCTCGATCGCCACAGCTCCCTACGTCTCCACGACATGGAGGTCTATGTGAACGTGGTCGGCGGCTGGCGCATAGACGAGCCGGGTTGCGACCTGCCCGTCGCCCTGGCCGTTGCATCGTCCTATGCGGATCGGCCACTGGGACGGATGGCGGCCTGGGGCGAGATCGGGCTGGCCGGCGAGATCCGCTCGATACCGATGGAGACACGGCGCATCGAGGAGCTGGATCGGATGGGCCTCGAGCTCCGCATCGCTCCGCTCGGCGGCAAGCAGCTCAGGCTTCGTGATGCGCTGGCTTCGGCCGGCATCGAATGACCGACGAGTCACAAAATGACTCCAACTCCCCCTGATGGACAGGGCGAGGATCAACTACGCTTGACGGTCGTGGGTGGACCGTCGATAACCGAGACGCTCGAACGTCTGGCTCCTGGCACCCCGATGCGAAGGGCCCTCGAGCGAATCATCCAGCAGGGCAAGGGAGGCCTCGTCGTCATGGGTGACGGGGCGGAGGTCAGGGAGGCATCCTCGGGTGGGTTCTCCTTGAGATCTGCGGTATTCAGCCCCGCTCGTCTCGCCGAGCTCTCCAAGATGGACGGGGGAATCGTCCTCGACGACTCCTGGTCGAACATCCTCGAGGCGGGTGTCCATTTCATCCCGGACGGCGCCATCCCCACCGACGAGACCGGCGCCCGTCATCGCACCGCGGAGCGGATGGCGGTCCAGACCGGGAAGCCAGTGGTGGCGGTCAGCGAGGGGCGCAAAGTGGCGACCCTGTTCTATGGGGGTCAGAAGATCGAGCTCGCCTCCCCGACCGAAGTGGCCGCCCATGTGAATCAGGAGCTGCAGAGCCTCGATCGTCTCCGCAGCCGGCTCGACGATGCCGAGCTCAAGCTGACCCGGCTCGAGGCGGCGGGTCTGGCCACCTATCGGTCGGCCATCACCGTCCTCCAGCGAGCGGAGCTGTTGGAGCGGCTGGGGCGAGTGGTGGAGGCCCGAGCCCTCACGTTGGGCGAAGAGGGCCGAATCGTCTATCTGCAGCTCAACGATCTGCTCGCCGGGGTCGACTACACCAAGAGAGCTGTGCTCAGGGATTACATCAAGCCGCTCCGCAACAGCACGATCCGTCAGGCAATGGAGGACCTGAGCGGCATGACCGCCAACGACCTGGAGGACCCGAGCCGGGTGGGCAAGGAGATGGGGTTTCCCGATCTCGACGATCCCGCCGATCCCAGGGGCTATCGCCTCCTCTCCCAGGTGGGTCGTCTCCCCGACCCGGTGCGTGACGACATCATCCGCCATTTCGGCACGGCGTCTTCACTTCTCGACGCCAGGGTCGACGAGTTGCTGTCGGTGGAGGGTGTGGGGGAGACCCGAGCCGGGCAGTTGCGCGCCTTCTTCGACCGGTTGCAGGACACGGCGGACGAGTGGGAGCCCGTCCTCGATTGAGGTTTGGCACCGGTACAATCCGCCCCCGCACATGGCTGCAGCATCGACCAAATACGCGGTAGGGGACAAGGTGGTGCACCCTCAGCACGGGGCCGCCACCATCCAGAAGAAGGTCAGACAGGAGTTCGCGGGCAAGAAACAGGACTATTTCGTGCTGGACATCGCCACGGAGCAGCTCACCGTCATGGTCCCGCTGGACAAGGTCGAGGATCTCATCCGTCCCGTCATCTCGAAGACCAAGTCCCGCGACGTGCTCAAGTCGCTCAAGGGAGAGCCAGAGGAGGCCGGGGCCAACTGGAGCCGTTGGTACAAGGTCCTCAACGAGAAAATGACTTCCGGTGACATCTTCCAGGTCGCCGAGGTGGTCCGTGACCTGTCCTTCGCACAGCAGACGAAGGGGATCAGCCCGGCCCTGAAGCGGATGTTGTCCAAGGCTCGTCTCACCCTGAGCTCCGAGCTGGCCTTCAGCCTCGAGATCGACGAGGAAGAGGCGGTAAAGCGTCTCGACCGGGCCCTGCCCAAGGTCGACGCAGACGAGGAATGACCGTGCCGGCCGGGGCCACCCGGGTCGGCTGGGGCTTCGACGCACATCCCCTCGATGGTGAGCCACCGCTGATCCTGGGCGGTGTGCAGGTATCGGACCGGATCGGGGTGAGCGCCACGTCGGACGGAGACGTCCTTGCTCATGCTGTGGCCGATGCGGTTCTGGGGGCGTGCGCTCTCTCGGATATCGGGGAGCACTTCCCCTCGGGCGACCCGGCGATGGCCGGCGCGAGATCCCTCGACATGCTCTCCCAGACCGCAGCCATGGCGATGGCCTCGGGATGGCAGGTGACCCACGTGGATGCCACCATCATTGCCGAGCAAGTGCGGGTCGCCCCCCATCGAGAGCAGATGAGAGCCAACCTGGCCCGGGCTATCGGTGTCGTCGACGATCTGGTGTCGGTGAAGGCAACGACCACGGACGGGTTGGGATTCATAGGACGTGGGGAAGGGCTGGCCGCCGTCGCCGTGGTCACCGTGAGCGCCCTGTCGTAGGATCTCGCCGATGGTCCGCCTCAACAGCACGCTCCATCGCGCCGTCCTCCCCTTCGAGCCTCGCGATGAGGGCAAGGTGTCGATATACGTGTGCGGGCCCACTGTTCAGAGCGAGCCACATGTGGGCCACGGTCGCTCGGCAGTCGCGTTCGATGTGATCCGCCGGTATCTGATCTGGCGGGGATACGACGTCACTTATGTGCGGAATGTGACCGACATCGAGGACAAGATCATCGCCGCGGCCTTGGAGAGCGGCGAGAGCGTCGAGGTATTGGCCTTGCGGATGGCGGAGAGATTCGCAGCCGGATACGAAGCCCTGGGGGTGCTCGAGCCGGACATAGAACCGAAGGCAACCGAGCACATCCCTGAGATCATCGGCCTGATCGAGAGGCTGGTCGATCGTGGTCTCGCCTACGCAGCCGGCGGGGACGTCTATTTCTCGGTGCGTGCCGACGAGCGTTACGGGCGGCTCTCGGGTCGCAAACCGGACGAGCTACGCGCCGGCTATCGGATCGAGGTAGGCGAGGCCAAGCAAGACCCGCTCGATTTCGCCCTCTGGAAGGGGGCCAAACCCGGCGAGCCATGGTGGGATTCCCCCTGGGGCCCCGGGCGCCCCGGCTGGCACATCGAGTGCTCCGCCATGGCCACCAAGTACCTCGGCGATGGCTTTGACATACATGGTGGCGGCACGGATCTCATCTTCCCTCATCACGAGAACGAGATCGCACAGAGCGAGGGAGCCAGTGGCGACACATTTGCCCGCTATTGGCTGCACAACGGGATGGTGAATCTGGGTGGGGAGAAGATGGCCAAGTCCACCGGCGTCCTGGTGGATCTCGCCTCGATCGCCGAGAAGCATGGGGGACGGGCCCTTCGTCTTCTCTTCCTCCGCGCCCACTATCGATCGCCGATCGAGTACTCCGACGAGCTGCTCTCCGAGGCCGAGGAGGCCCTCGACCGTCTCCAGCGCTTCCGTGACAGGGCCCGGCCCGGAGATCCCGATCCTGCGTCGCTGGACAGGTTTCGCCAGGTGATGGACGAGGACTTCGCCACCCCGGAGGCGGTCTCGCTCCTGTTCGATCTGGTCCGGGACGGCAATCGCGCCCTCGATGAGGGCGGGGACGCCTCGGCGATAGCGGGCGCGGTGGAGGAGATCGTTGGGGTGTTCGGGCTCGACGACGCCAGCTCCCCGGCGGAGACGGCACTGGACCTGGGTGATCTGCCGGCACGATTCGGCATCGAAGGGTCGGGTCCCGCCGCGGTCGATCGGCTGGTCGAGGCCAGGGCGTTGGCCCGGGAGGAGCGCAGGTTCGATGACGCCGACGCCATCCGCCTCGGGTTGGAAGAGGTAGGCGTCATCCTCGAGGACGGGCCCGATGGCACCCACTGGCTACGGAGGTAGGGTCGAGGGTCTTCACCCGGTGGCGGCCGCTGCGGCGGCCGGTCGGGTGCGACGCCTGTGGGTCGAGGAGGCACGACGGGACCGGCCGGAGACGGCTGCCATCGTCGACCGGGTCGGGTCGGACCGGGTACGCGTGGTACCCGATCTTCGGTCACTGGCCGAGACCGACGCACCCCAGGGCATGGTCGCCGATTGCGAGCCGATAATGCCGGCCAGGCTCGACGATTTGGCCCGCCCCGGGGCCGGGCTAGTCGTCCTCGACCACGTCGAAGACCCCCACAACGTCGGGGCCGTGGCCCGCAGCGCCCTGGCCTCGGGGATGACCGGGATGGTGATCTCATCGAGACGCGCAGCCCCGTTGTCGGCTGCCGCCTTCAAATCAGCCACCGGGGCGTTGGAGACCCTGCCGGTTGCGGTGGTTGGATCGATTCCCGAGGCTTTGAGCCGGCTCAAGGGCCACGACTTGTGGATCGTCGGGCTTCGGGCGGGTGCGACGACATCCTTGTTCGGCCTGGCCTTGCTGACCGAGCCCGTGGCGGTCGTAGTGGGGGCGGAGGGCGCGGGTCTGAGCGCCCTGGCCGAGAAGCGCTGCGACGTGCTTGCCTCGATCCCGATGGCGTCTGGGACCGAGAGCCTCAATGCCTCTGTTGCGGCTGCGCTGGCCTGTTTCGAGGTCATGCGGGTGCGGAGCGAGGCTTCGGGCCCTCCCTAGAATTCGATGCGCCGCCGGGTTAGCTCAGTCGGTAGAGCAGCTGTCTTGTAAACAGCAGGTCATCGGTTCGATTCCGGTACCCGGCTCGAGGCTCGACTAGGGGACGGGCGAACCGCAGAACACGTCTTGGACGCCGTTGGCTTCGACCTGAGGGCAGTCGGGGTCACGACCGATGAGATCCTGAGGTGGGCCGGTCTGATCGAGCGACCCGACGAGGAGGGGACCACGATCAGAGACTGACCACCACCACGATGGTCACCGTCGACGGCGTCATGCAGGGACTCGGGCGCCCCTGACGAGGACCGCCCGGGCGGATTCGAGCGTGGCGGTTGACAGGCGACGCTGTGGGATGGCGAGGCCGGGGGCGTTTCTGAACCAGGTTCACTTGGACGCCGACGCGTTTCTGTCCGGTCGGCCAACCTTCGAGATCTTTGCCGGCTCCTGGGGGACATGGGCGGATCCCGAGACAGCCCGATCTGGACGGCGCGCGCAACTTACGACCCAAGTACCTGGCGTCGACCACACTGACCGAAGCGCGGTGGGCCGACACGATCGCCCTCTCCGGTGATCTTGCCGCCGCAGTCGGCGAGCCTAGGAGCCAGTCGGGGAGCGAGTTGCAGGTGTCGCCACATCGAGCTGAGTGCCGGATCCGACCGATGACCGACTGTCCACCACAGCTGCTCCCGTCCCTAAGCGAGCAAGCTCGTAATGGTTGGGTAACGCCCTCGGGTAATAATTCGGCATGATGTCCCATGGCACGCCGTCGGCATGGAGCGTCTGGCATTACTCGTGGGCGACGATCGTGGTGGCTGCCCTGGTGCTCAATGTTCTCTGGCCGATCTCCGCCGGTTACGCCGTGTGGGCACTCAGCATGATCGCCTACCCACTGGCGGCCGCGGTGATCCTGGTCAACCGACCCGGGAACCGAGTGGGACGAGTGCTGGCAGTGGTTGCGGTGGCTGCCGGTGTGATCTTTGTCGGCAGTTGGGTCTACACCACGTGGATGACCCCGACCTGGAGCGTCTACCTGGAAGCCATCACGGGCATGGCCGTTCCCATCCTGTTCTGGGCAGTGCTCATATTGCTCTACATATTCCCGACGGGAACGATCACGGGTCGGTTCTTTCGGTGGGCATTCATCGGGTTCAGCCTGGTCGTGGCTGCCCTGGACGTTCTGGCTATCTTCAATCCCGAGCCTCTGCCCGTAACCGGCCGTGACAACCCGCTGGGCGGCCCAGCTTGGATTTCTGTGCTGTATGACACCGGAATCGTCGTGTTGCTGCCCGGCCTGCTGATCGGCTGCTGGGCGGCGATCTCGAGATATCGGGCTTCCGGTTCCGAGGTCAGGCTGCAGCTGAGGTGGTTCATGTTCGGGTTGGTCGCTGTGACCTGCCTGATAGCGGTCATAACCTTCGAAACAGTGTCGTCCCCCTGGGAAGAGATGAGCAACGTGGCTGTGGTGGTCGGCTTCTGGTCCTTCCCGGTGGCCATCGTGATTGCGATTACCCGGTACCGCCTGTACGAGATCGACAGGCTGGTCTCCCGAACGATCACCTACGCCCTGGTCGTCGGACTCCTCATCGCGACCTATCTCGGCTTGGTGACGCTGATCACCTGGCTGCTGCCCGCCCAGGACAGTGTGGCGGTCGCCGCCTCGACGCTCTCGGTGGCGGCGCTCTTCAACCCGTTGAGGAAGCGTCTTCAGTCCGTGGTCAACAGGCGATTCAACAGGTTCGCCTATCACGCGGAGATGGTGTCCGAGGAGCTCGCCCGCAAACTGAGGGAGCCGCGTCCCAGCGACCAGCTGGCCGATCTCTGGCGCACCACGGTCGAGGACGTGCTGCAGCCCAGTCGAGCTGGGGTATGGCTCACGGATGGCCTCGCAGGCGACCGGAAGCCTCGCCCGGGGGAAGGGCCCGGCCTGTGACGCCTTCGCTCGAAGCAGATAAAGCCTGCGACGGACCCGGAGGTGAGCCTCTACCCTGGCCTCAGAGCGTCCTGATCACGTGGCATCGACTTGCGCCCGGCGCCTCTCGATTCACCTCGGATCGAGGTCGGCGCCTTTGAGCGATGGTCAGATTGGCTGAACCAGGCCTCCTAGCATGCGTCTGTGAGTCGGGAGCCCACCGACCTCGAGCGTCTGCTCGGACCTGACCGTAGGACCTGGCCCAGACCGCGCGGGATGGCCTTGGCCGTTTCCGTGATCGCCTTCGCGGTCTTGGCCGGGATGATCTTCTTGCGGCCCGGGGAGGGCCCACACATAGATCGCTTCTTGTTCGGCTTCGCCGACGAGGTCTTGTCGGCCGAGGTCGAGTCCGTCGAAAGCGCCCCCTGCAGCTACGCGGCCGAGCTGAACTGCAGCCTGGTCCTCTTCACCAACGGGAGCGGAAGGATCACCCAGGAATTCCCGGACGAGGTGGGCCAACCCCACTTCGAGACAGGCGACCCGGTCCTGTTGTCCGCGACCCAGGCGGAGGACGGCAGCATCGCCGTCAACTACTACGACCGGGACCGTGGGTGGCTGCTGGCGGTCGTGGCGCTGGCGTTTGCTGGGGCGGTCGTTCTCCTGGGGCGGATGCGGGGGATAGCCGCCCTGCTCGGCCTGGCGATAAGTGTGGGGGTCCTCGTCTGGTTCATCGTGCCCGCGATCATCGCCGGTCGTGATGCGATGCTGGTTGCCCTGGTCGGGGGTGGGGCCATCGTCTTGATCTCCCTATATCTCGCCCATGGGTTCACCCCGCTCACCCATATCGCCGCCCTGGGTGCATTTGCCGCGCTCTCGCTCTCCACCGCCCTCTCCTGGGTCGTGGTCGCGACTGCTCGATTCACCGGGCTGGGTAGCGAGGAGGCCTTCTATCTCCTCAGTCTGCCCGATATCGACCTGACGGGTTTGCTGCTGGCCGGCATCGTCCTTGGTTCGATTGGCGCCCTCGACGACGTCACCGTCACCCAGGCATCGGCGGTGTGGGAGGTAGCCCAGGCAAACCCGACGCTGGAACGGAGGGCATACTTCGCCTCGGGGCTGCGCATCGGGCGGGATCACATCGCCTCCACCGTCAACACCCTCCTCCTCGCCTACGCCGGGGCCGCCCTGCCCTTGCTGATCCTGTACAGCCTGTCTCGTCTCTCGCTTGGATCGGTCGCCAGCTCCGAAGTCGTTGCGGTCGAGATCGTGCGAACGCTGGTCGGATCGATCGGGCTGGTGGCGGCGGTGCCCATGACCACCTGGCTGGCGGCCCGCCAGGTTTCGAAGGTCGCGGCGTCGGCAACGGCATAGAGACGCCCAGGGCGGTCAAATCCTCGGGTAACCAAGAGTCCAGAAATACGCTCATCGCCATGTTGAGCGCCGAGGATCGTTCCATCCTCGAATTCGAAGGCCGCTGGTGGCACGAGAATGGCCCCAAAGACCAGGCCATCGAGCATCGTCTCGGCCTGACTGCGGCCACCTACTACGAGCGGCTGATCGGGATCGTCTCTTCTCCCGAGGCGAGACGTCTCGACCCGCTCACCGTGGCTCGGGTCCGTGCCATGATCGAGCCACTTGGCGGGGAGGCGGCCTCGTGAACAAGGGCCGTCACGCCGCCGAGACCTCCAACTCCTTCTATCGAGATCTCACGATGATGGTCTTGGGGATCGCCCTGGTTGGGGCGGCGGTGTTCCTACTCCTCTATCTGCTGGCCGGGGATCCCGAGGCCGAGGCCGGAGCCACCACAGATTCGGGGTCCACGACCATCACCGAGAGCCCGTCGAGCGAGCCGATCGTCACCACGAGCAGCACTTCGCCACCGACGACCACCCCTGCCACAATTGCTGCCCCGGCCACGACCGCGGTGCCGGTGCGGCCCCCCCAGGAGGTCCGTGTCGTCGTGCTCAATTCGATCGGGTTGGCCGGGGCCGCCGGACGCAAGACACAGGAACTGGCCGACGCCGGTTACCAGACCCAACAGGCGGACGACATCGAACCGCAGCAGGACCAGTCCCGGGTGTGGTATCGCGAAGGGTTCGCAGCCGAGGCCAACGCACTCCTCCAATTCCTCCCTGGGGCCGTCGTCGAGCCGATCCCCGACCCCGCGTTGCAGACGGGGACCGACGTGGTCCTGGTCTTGGGCGCCGGATACACCGAATGACGCGCCGCGCCGCGCGGCCACGCCGCGGCGTGCCCAGGGTCTGGATCCTGCCCGTGGTCGCCCTCCTCCTGATACTCATCGCCATCTCCATTGGCTTGCTCAGCCGATCGGTGTTGGTGGACCTCCTCTCCTGGTGGCCGGTTTGGCTACTGCTCATCGGCCTCGCCTTGCTGGCCAGAGGGCGGCGTTGGGGGAGGCTGCGACCCTCCGCCCTCATCGCCATCCTCTCGGTCCTGTCCCTGGGAGCGTTCCTGACCGGCCACATCCGCGCCTGGCCGATCATGCCGTCTGCCTCGATCGGGCTCAACGGCCCACAGGCCGGATCGGTCGTGACCGGCGCCCTTTCGGCCCGGATCTCTGGCCCTCTCGAGGTCGGGTCCGGCCAATCGGGATTCCTGTATGCCGTAGAGCCCGTGCGTAGCGGTGGCGACGTAGGCCCACCGGTGGCCGTGGAACAGCTCCAGGGCCCGAACATCTCGGTCGCCCTCGAGCCCTCGCCCGATCCGGGGCTTTACACGTTCGCAGGTTGGGCACTGGATCTCGACGAAGCGCCGACCTGGAGCCTGTCCCTGGCGGGTGAGGTACAGGCAGACCTGACCCGGGTTGCCCTCTCTTCACTACAGATCGACGGGGGAGGATCCGTTTCGCTCGGGACGGCGTCGGCCAACACGGTGGTCACGGTGTCGGGCACCTTCGACATCGCCTTGCCCCCGGGCACTCCGGCCCGGGTCGTCGGCGACGCCATCGTGCCTGCCGGCTGGACCACGAGTGACGACGGTTTTCGGAGCCCCACACCAGGTGAGGGCTGGGTGATCTCGGTGGGCGAAGGGTCTTCCCTGACGATCAGCGGCGGTTAGCAGCCCATTGGAGCGACAGACCACTAGTTACACTCCCAAATCGTGCCCTCTGAGCGGCTGAAGCGCGTCGCACTGATCATCTGGATCGTGGTGGGGGCGGTCGCACTCGCCTATGTCCTGCTGATGGTGGCCGGATCGATTCGTGTCATCTGGCTACCCATCGCGTTCGGTGCCGGGATCGTCTTCCTGCTGGAGCCATTCGTCCGTTTCCTCGAGCGGTTCATGCCCCGCCCGGTGGCGGCTGTCCTCGCTCTGCTGACGATGATCGGGGTCGTGATCGCAGTAGGGGCCCTTGTCTTCCCCACCATCAGAGACCAGGCGGCAGAGTTCGGGCAGAAGCTCCCCGATCTCTACTTGGCCGGGATCGGATGGGTCCGCGAGGTCGGCGCCAGCCTGGGTCTGGACGTGGATGAGTTGCTCAGCCAGGATGCGATCGAAGCCTGGCTCAACGACCCGGCCAATCAGGAGACCGTGCAGAACCTCCTCCTCGGCTTCGGAGCCGGGGCGGGGCAGGTGATCCGTGGCTTTGCCGAGGCGGTGGCCGTGCTCGGTCTTGCCCCGATCCTCGCCCTGTACATCCTGATCGACCTGGAGCGGTTCAAGGCCAACACCCTGGGTATGACCCCACCCCGGCATCGTGAGGAATTCGCCTTCGTGTCCGGCGAGGTGGGCACGGCCCTCAGCTCTTTCGTCCGCGGTCAGCTCCTGGTGGCGGTCATCGTCGGCGTCGCCTCGAGCGTCGGCATGTGGCTGATCGACCTCCCCTTCTGGCTC
>JBMDXS010000164.1:0-19515 GCA_048595045.1 Acidimicrobiia bacterium | reverse complement strand
GTGAAGAACTCCAGGGCCGTCTTCGTCTTGGTCTGTTGCTCTCCCGAGATATCGATGCCCCGAGTCTGGAGGAAAGCCCGCCACTCCAGGGCGGCCTGGAATGCTTCGGACGGGGCGGCCTTGGTGGAGAGCTCGACCACTTGGGACCCATCCGGGTAGAGCCACAGTTCCCCGACCATGGGGCGGGCATACCCCTCGGACCCGAACTTCACCCGGAGGGTGGGGATGGGGCCAAGTACCTCCAGGTCATCGATCTCGATGCCCCCAGGGGCGTGCTCCGCATAGAAGGCACGCTGACGCTTGGAGAACAGCTTGCGGAGCTTCCTCTCTCCAGCGGCTGCCTCCCTGATGGCTGAGTTGTCGACGGATCCCTTGAACGAGGCGGAACAGACATAGCCCCCCGGCATGGCGTCGACCTCCACCCCGAACTCGGGATGGGAGCGCAGATCGTCAGACAGGGCGGCCGGATCGACCGGCCTGATCTTGACGACGCAGTCCCCGGTGTCGTTCTGACGACGCCGGGCACGGACCACCACTCCCGACTCATTGAGCTGGAGGTCCGGGGTGTCGAAGAAGAACACCTGGCGGATCTGGGCGTCCATCGGATCGATCCCGAGCACCCGGGTCGCTTCATGCCTCCGATCCTCGACCACCGCCAACTTCAACTCGACGCTGTCCGCCCCCCGGACCAGGTCGAGGACCTGTTGCAGCTCTTCGCCCGACATGTCGGCGATACGGGTCATTGCCCTCCTCCTCTGTCGGTCCGGCGACGGATCTGGCTCCAGGGCCTCAGGCGATCATCCGGCCACTGCCGGCACACGCTCCATCGCGGCTGCGATGCGCTCCTCGGGGTGTTCGTAGTCGGCGAGAGAGCCACCAACGTATTCCTGGTAGGCGGCCATGTCGAAGTGGCCGTGCCCGGAGAGGTTGAAGACGATCACCTTCTCCTCGCCTGCTTCCTTGGCCCGCTCCGCCTCCATCATGGCTGACGCCACGGCGTGGGTCGGCTCGGGGCCCGGGATGATCCCTTCGGCCCGGGCGAACTGGACGGCCCGCCGGAACGTATCGGTTTGATTGAGCGCCTGAGCTTCGATGATCCCCTCCTGCTTGAGCAGCGACACCAGCGGTGCCATGCCGTGGTAGCGAAGGCCCCCGGCGTGGATCGGATCGGGGACGAAGTCATGACCCAGCGTGTGCATCTTGACCAGAGGGGTCATCCCGACGGTGTCACCGAAGTCGAATTGATAGCTGCCCCGGGTGAGCGATGGCGCCGCGGCAGGCTCCACCGCTCGGATCACCGGGTCGATTGTCCCCGCCAGCTTCTCCCGGACGAACGGGAAGCTGAAACCGGCGAAGTTCGACCCGCCTCCGGCACAGCCGATCAGGACATCGGGGGTCTCGTCGACAAGGGCCAACTGCTTCAGCGTCTCCTCCCCGATGACGGTCTGATGCATCAGTACGTGGTTGAGGACCGATCCAAGCGAATACTTGGTGTCCTCGTCGGTGGCAGCCACCTCCACGGCCTCCGAGATTGCGATTCCGAGGCTGCCCGGCGTGTCCGGATCCCCCTCGAGGATGGAGCGGCCCGCCTGAGTGAGCTCACTCGGCGAGGAGTGGACCGTCGCCCCCCAGGTCTCGATCATCGCCTTCCGATACGGCTTCTGATCGTACGAGGAGCGAACCATGAACACCTCACAGTCGAGCCCGAAGAGGGCACAAGCGAAGGAGAGCGCCGAGCCCCACTGTCCGGCCCCGGTCTCTGTGGAGAGCTTCTTCACGCCGGCCCTGGCGTTGTAGAAGGCCTGGGCCACCGCGGTGTTGGGCTTGTGCGATCCGGCGGGGCTGACCCCCTCGTACTTGTAGTAGATGCGGGCCGGCCCATCGATCAGCTTCTCCAGATTGTGGGCCCGATAGAGGGGTGTGGGTCGCCACAGCCGGTAGACCTCGCGCACCTCCTCGGGTATCTCGACGAAACGCTCGGTGCTCACCTCTTGCAGGATGAGATCCATCGGGAAGAGTGGTGCCAGGTCATCCGGCCCGACCGGCTGATGCGTTCCCGGGTGGAGGACGGGAGGCGGCGGCACCGGCAGATCGGGGACGATGTTGTACCAGTGCGTCGGCAACTCGGTCTCGGGAAGCGTGATCTTGGTAACCATGGCCGGAAGTTACACATATCCCCCTCCCGGGTAGGTTGGAGATCGGCTCTCCATGGAGGTCCCGGATGACCGCCCATCGCTTGATCAACCGCCGTGTGGCCATAGCCGAGATGGGCAAGGCGGGCCTGGCCATCGTGGTGCTGGGGACAGCCGCCTGTTCCGACCCGAACTCCGGAACGAGCATCACCGCCGCCGCTCCGACCACCGCAGCGCCGGTCATCACCAACACCACCCAGCTCTCCGCCTCCACGAGCACGCGCGGCGGAGTGACCAGCACCACCGGGGCCACGGCGACCGGCTTTCAGAGGGCCGATCTGGACTTCGTGTCCGCCTACATCCTCTACCGGGGTGGCGAGGCGGCTCTGGTGGACACCGGGGTCGACGGGAGCGCTGCCGCCATCGAGGCGTCCCTGGCCGAGGCCGGGCTCGACTGGGGTGCGGTAGGTCACGTGATCTTGACCCACAAACATCCGGACCACGTAGGCAGCGTCGACGAGGTGATGACCCATGCCTCCGGTGCCACTCTCCATGCCGGGGCCGCGGAAATCCCCCAGATCACGTCCGCTGCGATCCCTGAGGCAGTGGTGGACGGAGATGTGGTCTTCGACCTGCAGATGATCGAGACCCCTGGCCACACCGCCGGGCACATCTGCGTGCTCGACCCGGCTGCCGGGATCCTGGTCACAGGCGACGCCCTGGTCGGAGGCGGCCAAGGCGTGGAGCCGCCCGACCCCTCCTTCAGCGAGGACATGACCGTGGCGCTGGAGTCGGTGGTCAAGCTGGCCGGATTCGACTACGAAGTCGCCCTGTTCGGGCACGGCGAGCCGCTGCTCGACGGCGCTTCCGCCGCGGTGGCAGCCCTGGCCCAGGCTTGAACGGTCTGACGGCCCGCTTCCCCCTACGATCCGCCGATGGATGAGCTCGGCGAGCTGGCCATCGGCCTGATCATCGTCGTCTCACTCTTTGGGATCGTCGTCCCCTTCCTTCCCGGGCTGGCCATGGAGGTGGTGGCGGTGGTGATCTGGGCGGCGCTGAAAGGAGGTGCCGGCCCATGGGCGGTCGCCATCGCCGCGATCGTCATCGGCGGGATCGGGACCTTCGTCAAGTACTCAGTGCCGAAACGCCACCTGAACGAGGGCGGCATACCCAACCGCACCCTCCTCATCGCGACCGCGGTAGCGATCGTGGGCCTTTTCGCGATCCCGATCGTGGGTGCCCCGATCGGGTTCGTGCTGGCTATCTACGTGAGCGAGAGACTCAGGGTGGGACGGGCGCAGGCCTGGCCGGCCACCAAGCGCAGCCTGAGGGCCGTGGCAACGTCCATCGGCATCGAGCTCGCCACCGGCCTCTTGATCGCGGCCATCTGGTTCGGGGCGGTGCTGTTCACCTAATCGTCGTTGGATTCGTAGGCCTTGGTGGCGATCTCCATCACGACGGACTCGTTGGCCAGGGTGGTGACGTCACCGAGCTGGCGGTTCTCCGATATGTCCTGAAGAAGCCTCCGCATGATCTTGCCCGAGCGGGTCTTGGGCAGATCGTCGGTGAAGACGATCGACTTGGGCTTGGCGATCGGTCCCAGGGTCTGAGCGACGTGGTCGCGCAGTTCGGCGAGGAGGGCCTCGTCACCAACCACGTCCATGCGCAACGTGACGAAGGCAGCGATCGCCTGCCCGGTCAACTCGTCCTTCCGGCCGATCACCGCCGCCTCCGCCACCGATATGTGGGAGACCAACGCCGATTCGACCTCGGTGGTGGAGATGTTGTGCCCCGAGACCAGCATGATGTCGTCGACCCGGCCCAGCAGCCAGTAGTACCCGTCCTCGTCGCGCTTGGCCCCGTCACCGGGGAAGTAACGCCCGGGAAATCTCGTCCAGTAGGTGTCCACGTATCTCTGGTCGTCGCCGTAGATGGTGCGGCACATCGCCGGCCAGGGACGAGTGATCACGAGGTATCCCCCACCACCGAGCGGAACAGACTCGCCCGCCTCGTCCACCACGTCGGCGAAAATGCCCGGGAAGGGGATCGTGGCCGACCCGGGTTTGGTGGCGACGACGCCGGGCAGGGGCGTGATCATGATCGCCCCGGTCTCCGTTTGCCACCAGGTGTCCACCACGGGGCAACGTCCGCCACCGATCGTTTGCTGGTACCAGATCCAGGCCTCGGGGTTGATCGGCTCTCCGACGGTCCCGATCAAACGAAGCGAGCTCAGATCGTGCTTGCCGACGTGCTCGTCACCCCATTTCATGAAGGTGCGGATGGCGGTGGGGGCGGTGTAGAAGATGGTGACCCCGTATTCCTCGATGATCTCCCACAACCTGTCGAAGTCGGGGTGGTTGGGGGCGCCCTCGTAGAGAACGCTGGTGGCGCGGTTGGCCAGGGGCCCATAGACGATGTAGCTGTGCCCGGTCACCCAGCCGATGTCGGCCCCACACCAGAAGACGTCGGTGTCGGGCTTCAGGTCGAAGACGTAGTGGTGCGTGGTGACGATCCCGGTCAGATATCCGCCCTGGGTGTGGACTATCCCCTTGGGTCGACCCGTGGTGCCCGATGTGTAGAGGATGTAGAGCGGGTCCTCGGCGCCCAGCACGACCGGGTCACACTCTTCGGCCTGGCCCTCGACCAGGTCGTGCCACCAGATGTCCCGCCGCTCGGTCATGTCGACCCCGTGGTCGGTCCTGCGCAGGACCACGACGTGCTCGACGTCCGGCGTGCTCGCCAGCGCCTTGTCCGCGTTCGCCTTGAGAGGCACGATGTTCCCTGCCCGCCAGGCGCCGTCCTGGGTGATGACCACCCGGGCGTCGGCATCGAGGATTCTGCTGGAGAGGGCCTCGGAGGAGAAGCCGCCGAAGACCACCGAGTGGACCAGGCCGAGACGAGCGCAGGCCAACATGGCGACGGGCAACTCGGGGACCATGCCCATGTAGATCGCCACCCGGTCGCCCCGGGAGACACCAAGGGTCTTCAGCCCATTGGCGAATCGACACACCTCGGCGTGGAGATCCCGGTAGGACAGTGTCCTGGTATCCCCCGGCTCGCCGACCCAGTGATAGGCCACCTGCTCGCCGTGCGCCTCGAGATGACGGTCCAGGCAATTGAAGGAGATGTTGAGCTCGCCGTCGGCGAACCACTTGAAGAATGGCGGGTTGGAGTCGTCGAGGACCTGGGTGGGCTCCTTGTGCCAACTGATGCGAGTCAGGGCCTGCTGCCGCCAGAACGCCAGATAATCCGCCTCGGCCTCCTGGTGTATCCCCCGCTTTCCATTGGCTTCGGCCGAGAACGCCGCGGTCGGCTCGAACTTGCGGTCCTCGCTGAGCAGGTTCTCCAGTGCCTGAGACATCGGGTCACTCCTCCACGTCGATCTGAGGGACGGAAGCTACCAGCGGGCCTCTGCTCCGCCACCAGACGAAAAGCCCGACAAGGGCAGCCAGGATCATCATCACGTCCCCGGTTTCGGCGTAGATGGATCGTGAGACCGGGTAGACCACACCGGTCAACATCTCCATCGTGCCCAGCCCGGTGGTCGCCGAAGTCAGCTCCCCGCCATCCCCGATGAACACCGATTTGCCCGTCACCGCGGCGTGGATCACTGGCATTCCCAGCTCGGCGGCCCGCATCCGGGTCATGCCGATGAACTGATCGGAGCCGGGCGTGGTGCCGTAGGAGCCCTCGTTGGTGGCCACCACCAGGAAGTTGGCGCCGGCCCGGGCGTGCTGGCGGGGGTAGCGGGAGAATCCCCCCTCGAACGAGATCACCGAGCCCATCTCGGCCCCTTCGGCGAGGGGGAACACCACCGGCCCCTCCCCGGGGATCATGTCCCGGGGCACCTGCTCCAGCTCCGGTATCCAGTCGAAGACCGGCCTCCACGGGATGTACTCACCGAAGGGAACGGGGCGCTGCTTCTGATACTCGCCCACGATCTGGCCGTTGGGGTCGAACACCACGTTGGCATTCACCCAGTGGGTTTCGTTGAGTGGGCGGTCGCTGCCGACCAGGAACCAGGCACCAATCCTGCGGGCCTCGGCCCCGATGGCGGCGCCGATGTCGGCGTTCTGCACCGGATCGGCATTGAAGGAGCCGGTGGAGCCCTCCGACCACACGACGAGGTCGGCCGAGCCCGGCTCGAGCTGCCTGGTCAGCTCCAGGTGCTGTTCGAAGGTGCGCAGCCTCTCGTCGGGCGGGCAGTGCTCGAAGGGGCAGGGTGTGGAGCCCTGCACGATGACGGCGTCGAGGGTGACCGGGTGCCCGGGTGACGGCATGCTCCAGACCCAGGCAGTGATGCCGACCAACAGCAATCCCGCCCCCACCCATGCCAGCCAGATCCCGCGCTCACCGAATGCGACGAGGACCAAGGTGACGAGTGCGGCGATGGCGAGGACCGTGAGGCCGGTGGTCCCGACCAGAGGTGTGACGGCCCTGGCCCAGGGCTGATCGGAGAGGGCATAGCCGACGGCACCCCATTCGAATCCGCCGACCGGGAACCGATAGCGGATGAGCTCCATCAGCGCCCAACCCCCGACGGCGAGGATGAGCCAGGTGACGGCCGCCCGATCGTTGTATCGGGTCAGCCACCACCCGTAAGCAGCGAAGAAGGCGCCCTGCACGATCACCAACGGGATCACAGCTATCAGACCGAGCTCGGACAGCCACCAGATCACCCCGCCGAAGAAGGTGAGGCCGTACAGGGCACCGTAGAGAAGACCCTGTGCCCTCGATCGCGCCACGTGCAAACCAGCCAGGAACAGGCAGACACCGGGCAGGATCATCCAACCCGGCCCGATCCTCGGGAAAGCCAGTGCGGACATCGCCGCACCGGCCAGCACCAGGAGACCACCAGTCACCGGCGGGAGGGTATTGACACCCGATCTGTCAGGAGAAACCTGCTCGGGGACCGGACTTACGTTCACGTCAAGGTCCGTATCCTGCCCCCATGTGGGAAGGTGACGTATGGGTGGCGGTCCGGGCGGCCCGGGCGGGAGCCGCCGTCGTGCGTCAGGGCTTCGAGGAGGAGTTCGCCACCGAGATGAAAGGGGTCGTGGACCCGGTGACCGAAGTCGATCGGGAGGCTGAGGAAGCCATCAAGATCATCATCGGCTCGCATTTCCCCGATGACCACATCCTCGCCGAGGAGGGTGGAGGCGCCGATTGGCGAGACCGCCGTGTGTGGATAATCGACCCGCTGGACGGCACGGTCAATTTCGTCAATCGCATCCCACAGGTGGCGATCTCTGTGGCCCTGTGGGACGAGGGAAGACCTCTGGTGGGCGTCGTGATCGATGTGGCCAGGGACGAAGAATTCGTCGCCAGCCTGGGGGAGGGGGCGAGATCGAACGGCCGGCCGATCAAGGTCTCCGAGACCGCGGTCCTACGAGACGCCCTGGTGGCTACCGGTTTCCCCTACGACCGACAGCAGTACGCAGGGGCCTACCTCGCCGTGTTGGAGGAGGTGATGAGCAGGTCGAGGGGAATGAGGAGGATGGGCGCAGCGGCACTCGACATGGCTTGGGTGGCATGCGGTCGGTTCGACGGATACTGGGAGCACGGGGGACAGGCCGGGGTCAAGCCATGGGACGCCGCGGCCGGGATGCTCCTCGTCACCGAGGCCGGTGGTAGCGCTACGGACAGCACGGGTTCGATCCACGAGTTGCAGCCGTCTGCCTTCGTCGTCACCAATGGCAAGATCCACGAGGAGCTCCGTCAGATCGTCGATGACACCATGCCGCCTCATCTCCGATGACATACCACGACCATCACATCCACCCCATCGGCTACGCCACTTTGGTCAACGGCTTGGAGTTGATGGGTTCGGTCGACCTCGAAGACCTGACCGCCAGAGTGGCTCGGTACGCCGGCACCGTCGAGGGAGCGGTCATCGGCCAACGGCTCAACGACGAAGGGCTGGCGGAGGGTCGGTTGCCCACCCGATACGACCTGGATGACGTCGTCGGCGATCGGCCAACTCTGCTCTATCGCTATTGCGGGCACATTGCCGTGGCCAACAGCGCCGCGTTGTCGTTGGCCGCCATCGACGTCGACACCCCAGACCCCGAAGGCGGTTCCTTCGACCGAGCCCCCACCGGCGAGCCCAGCGGCGTTCTGAGGGAAACCGCCATCCAGAGTGTCTCCAGCGCGCTGGCACCGCTGGTGACCGGCCCATCCGACGCGGCCATCCTGAGAGCCTTTGGTGACCTGGCCGCGATGGGGCTCGGCTCCATAACGGGCATCGTCTCGGTGGGCGAGCCCCTTTGGTGCGGGGTGGCGGACGAGCTGGATGTCCTCTGCCGTCTCGCCCCCGATCTGCCCATGGACGTCGATGTCCTGGTGATCGCCTCCGATCCCCATTCTCTGGCCGAGGCAGCGGAGAAGATAAGACGCTCACAAGGACGAGTGAGCTTTCTCGGCTGGAAGGAGTTCGCCGACGGGAGCTTCGGAGGTCACACGGCGGCCCTGCACGCGCCGTTCACCGATCGGCCCGACACAATGGGCACCGAGAGACTCGACCGGGAGCACGCCACCACAATGGCCAGGGCGACGATGATGCTGGGGGGCACGGTCGCCGTCCACGCCATCGGCGATCGGGCCAACGACGCCGTCCTCGACCTGTTCGAACATCTCATCGAGATGGGCGCCGACCCGACCCGGCTTCGGGTGGAACATGCCTCTCTGCTGACGCCTGAGGCCATCGAGCGACTGGCACGTCTCGGGGTGACCGCCTCGGTCCAGCCTGCCTTTCTCGCCTCAGAGGGCGACTGGCTGGTGAAGCGGATCGGTGAAGAGCGAATGAGCCGCGTCTACCCGTTCAGGTCGCTGATCCAGGCCGGGATCGAAGTGATCGGGGGCAGCGATTCCCCGGTCGAGCTGCCCGACCCGACGATCGGCATCAATGCAGCCATCGATCGCCCCGGGTTCGACCCGGCTCAATGTCTATCTCCCGATGAGGCGGCTGCCCTCTTCGCCCCACCCACCCGATTCTGACCGATCCCGTCAGCTGAACCGGAGCCGAAGCCGATCTGCCAGGGCGGTGTAGTCCTCGGGGGTGTTGTACAGGTGGGCGGAGAGACGCATCAGCTGATGGGGCCACTCGGGCCAGAGCTGAACGATCACGGAGAATCCCTCCTGGGAGAGCTCGCCCATGAGGGGAGAGAGATCGCCTCTCGTCGGCGGACCGCTGGCGTCCGGCAAGAGGACCGAGGCCATGGACCCGATCATATGGTCAGGAGCAGGTAGCCCGGTGCCGACAGCCTCGGAGACGATGCGGCGGCCCTCGAGGATGAGGTCGTGGTTGCGCTTCATCAGCCCCTCCCAACCGCCCGGCTGGATCCCGCCGACGATCCGCAGCACGTCGGGTAGCACCGCCCAGGAGCTGAAGTCATCGGTGCCCAGCCAGTCGAAGAGGGCGTGGTACCTTGCCACCGCTCCCTCCACCTCTGCGTTGTAACCGTGCGAGATGATCGCCGGCACGGTCATGTCGATCCGATCCGATCTGGTGTGGAGAAAGGCCGCGCCTTTCGGGGCGCACACCCACTTGTGGAGATTGCCGGTGTACCAGGACGCCCCCAGCTCATCGAGTGCCAATGGGACCTGCCCCGGTCCGTGGGCCCCGTCGACGAGGACCGGCACTTCCGGCTCCAGCGATCGCACCACAGCCTCGACCGGAAAGACGAGAGCGGTGGGAGAGGTGACGTGATCCACCACGGCCAGCCTCGTCCTATCGGTCACGGCTGCAGTGATCGCCCCGGTCACCTCGGCCGGGTCGCCTATCGGGAACGGGACCCGTGCCACCACCACCTCGGCGCCGACCCGCTCCGCGGTGAAGCGGAGGATCTGCCGCACTGCGTTGTAATCGTGGGCGGTTGTCAGGATCTGATCACCCGGCTGGAGGAAGGGCTCCAGCGATACCAGCACCGAGGCGACCCCGCTGGTTGCGTTTCGCACCGGGGCCAGTCCCCCTGGATCGGCCCCGACGAATTCACCCAGGACGTGACGGGCGGCGTCGACCGCCGGGTGGAGCTCCTCGAACACGAACCTGGTCGGGTCCGCCTCGAACCTGCGGCGCCAATGATCCTGAGCCTGGAGGACCTCCTCCAACACCGCGCCGAACGAGCCATGGTTCAGCTGCCGGCGACCCGACTCCAGTGCCCAAACCCTGGGTCTATCTTCCCCGCCGATTCCGGTCACGGGTGAAACGTAGAGCGTCGAATTCGATGCCGTGGGTGTCTGGCTACCGTGCCCACATGACCAGCCTTGACTTCGGATACTCCTCGGTGAGCGCGGAAAAGGTGGCTCAGGGCATCGATGACGCCATCGAAGAGGCCCGGGGCATCCTCGAGGAAATGGTGGCTCCCAAGGACTACCGCACCTTCGAGAACACGATGCTCCCCCTCGACCGGATCTCCGATGTCCTCTCCAAGGCCAATGCCAGATACGCCTTCATGGGTTATGTGCACCCGGAGAAGGAGATCCGATCCGCCGCAAAGACGGCAGAAGAGAAGTTGGAGACGTTCGGGGTCGAGATGGTGTTCCGGGACGATCTGAACACCGCGGTCCAGGAGTACGCCGTCACCGACGAGGCGACCGAACTGGACGGAGAGAGGGCCCGGTTCGTCGAATTCACTCTCCGTGACCTCCGTCATGCCGGCCATGAGCTGACACCAGAGGCCAGGGCCAGGGTCAAGGAGAGGACCCAGCGGCTCGTCGAGCTCGGAGTGCGCTTTCAGGAGAACATCGACGAATGGGAGGACCACATCCTGGTCACCACCGACGACCTGGAGGGCCTTCCTCCCAGCTTCGCGGAATCACTGGAGGCCGATGAGGACACCGGGAAGCTGAAGGTGACACTTGCCTACCCCCATCTGATCCCCTTCGTCGAGAACGCCAAGCGGCGGGAGCTGCGTGAGCAGCTCTCTTTCAAGTTCAACACCCAGGCGGTGGAGGCGAATCGCGAGATCCTCGAAGAGGCTCGCCGGCTCCGCCACCAGATCGCAGAGGAGTTCGGCGTGCCGAGCTGGGCACACCATCGACTCGAGGAGCGGATGGCCAAGGATCCCGAGCGGGTCGCATCGTTCTATGACGACCTCGTTTCCCCCCTCACCAAACAGGGCGAAGCCGACCTGTCGGTCATGGGCGAGCTCCTCGCCGAAGACGTCGGTGAGACGCAGATTCAGGGATGGGACTGGCGCTATTACGACACCCAGCAGCGTCGCACCGACTACGGCGTCGATCCGTTCGAGGTGGCGAACTACTTCCCCCTCGACGGCGTCCTCGGTGGGATGTTCGACCTGGTGCAAGAGACATTCGGCCTGGAGTTCCGGGAGGTCGCCGACCCCGACGTATGGCATCCCGATGTCAGGTTGTTCGCCATCCACGACGCGGAGAGCGAGGAGCAGCTCGCCCATTTCTACCTAGATCTCTTTCCCCGGGAGGGCAAGTACGGCCACGCCGCCGAGTTCCCGCTGGTGATGAGCCGTCGGATGGAGGACGGCTCCTATCAGAACCCGGTGTGTGCCATGGTGGCCAATTTCACCAAGCCCACCGCCTCCGCTCCCTCACTCTTGCAGCACGGCGAGGTGGAGACCCTGTTCCACGAGTTTGGGCATGTCCTTCATCAGAACCTGGGGAGGACCGAGCTTGCCCGCTTCGCCGGCACCAACGTGGAACGCGACTTCGTCGAGGCGCCCAGCCAGATCATGCAGCATTGGGTATGGCGGGCGGACGTCCTTCGTCGGTTCGCCCGTCACCACGAGACCGGGGAGCCCATCCCGGACCAACTCGTCGAGCAGCTGGTCGCAGCCCGGCAGCTCAACGTGGCCATCCATCAGCTTCGCCAGCTCCAGTACGGCTGGTGGGACCAGACGATGCACGGGACCGACGTCGCGCTGGACTTCGATCACATCCTGAGAGAGGGGGCGAGGCTCGGCCTGATGCCTTTTCACGAGGGCACCTTCGCCCTGGCCTCCTTCGGTCACCTCATGGGTGGTTACGACGCCGCCTACTACGGGTATATGTGGTCGGAGGTGTTTGGCGACGACATGTTCTCCCGGTTCGAGGAGGAGGGCGTCACCAACCCGGCCGTGGGAATGGCCTACCGCCGCGAGGTGTTGGAGAGAGGTGGATCGGTGGACGCAGACGACATGCTCACTGCCTTCCTGGGTCGAGACCCGGACAACACTGCCTTCCTGAGGAAACTCGGCATCGACTGATGCTCAGGTTGCCGCCCCGGGCGCCGATAGATAGAAGTCGCCGACCAAATGGGTTTGGCCATGGGGGGCGACCAGCGGGTACCATGTGGCATCGAGGGAACCAGTTCGGGCTTCCCGACGTCTCTACTCATGTGAGCGGAGGGTTTGTTTACCGCCGCTTTAGGGACGGGGACGCACACTCACCCTCGGCGGGGGTCGACACGGCTTCCGGTCCCATCCAATCTCATCAGAACAAACCGTTTCAACATCACGGCCCAGGTCAAGGAGGGCCATAGAAAATGACTGACATCGTGAGAGGGGCAGCCATCAAGGGCATGACCCGACCTTCGAAGAGATTCAACGAAGGCAGGGTCTGCGCCAAGAAGGGTTGCACCACCAAGCTCTCCCAATACAACAAGTCGGAGTACTGCCACGCCCATGCCCCGGTCCGCTTCCCACGGGTGCGCGGCAAGATCATGGACGGGCAAGACGCCTAGAACTCTGGCGCGGACGGGCTCTCCTCCTCCCCTCGTCCCGATCAGATCAAAGAGCCCCGGGCCTCTGGACCGGGGCTCTCTTGTATGACGGCTGAGCCCGGGTTGCGGGTAGCCTCTGAAGCGTGAACCAGGTACTGCTACAAGCCCCAGAGATCCACTGCGATCACTGCAAGATGAGCATCGAAGACGCGGTTGGGGCACTAGACGGGGTCGAGACGGTGGATGTGGCCATAGCCGACGCCACCGTGAGAGTCACCTTCGACAACGAGCGGGTCGAGCTCGCGTCGATCAAGAAAACGATCGAGGAGCAGGGTTACGCCGTATTCGGCTGACACCGCCCGGACAGGGGTCCGGGGGTCGCCCCGAAGCGGTGACGAGTCCCGGACCGACACCGTCCTGTTCGACGTCGAGGGGATGACGTGCGCCACCTGTGCCGTGCGAATCGAACGGGTCCTGGGACGACAAGAGGGTGTCGAGGCCGCCAACGTCAACCTGGCGGGCGCGACGGCGCTGGTCCGGGTGGACGACAGCGCGGATATCGATGCACTCCGGACAGCGGTCAGCAAGCTCGGCTATTCCATCTCGCCACACGCCGGCGATCAGCCGAGGGACATGGCAGAGCAGTACCAGGGTGACGCCATGGCGCAGTGGAGGCTCTTCTGGGTCGCCGCCGCGCTCACGCTCCCGACCATGTTGCTCTCCATGTTCGGCCCCGATGAGACATGGAGTCGTCTCGCCCAGGCCCTCCTGGTCACACCGGTGGTTCTTTGGTGTGGATGGCAGTTTCACCGCGTGGCGGTACGTCAGGCCCGTCACGGAAGCGCCAACATGGACACACTCATCTCACTGGGCTCGCTGGCCGCGTATCTCTACTCCATCTGGGCGCTGTCGAACGGAGCGCATGTCTTCTTCGAGACCGCCGGAGTCATCATCACCCTCATCGTCCTGGGGCGCGCCCTGGAAGCGAGGGCAAAGGGGAGCGCCTCCGCTGCCGTCCATCGTCTCCTCGAACTGGGAGCGACCGAGGCCCGGGTCAGATCGGCAGAAGGCGATCAAATGGTCCCGATCGGGAAGATCATCCCTGGAGACCTGATGGTGGTCCTCCCCGGGGAGAAGATCCCCACCGACGGGTTGGTGATGGCAGGAGGATCTTCGGTAGACGAGGCAATGCTGACCGGAGAGTCGCTCCCGATCGACAAGAGACCGGGTGACACCGTGTTCGGAGCCACGATCAACCAGGCGGGACGTCTCGAGGTCCGCGCCACGGCAGTGGGGTCCGACACGGTCCTGGCGGGGATCGTGCGAATGGTGGAACAGGCGCAGGGATCCAAGGCGCCGATCCAGCGTCTCGCCGATCGGGTCGCTTCGATATTCGTACCCGTGGTGATGCTCATAGCCATCATCACAACCGGGGTCTGGCTGATCCTGGGGAATACAGTCGACCAGGCCGTCCAGGCAGGAGTGGCGGTGCTGATCATTGCCTGCCCTTGCGCCCTCGGGCTCGCCACCCCCACCGCCATCATGGTCGGGAGTGGACGGGGCGCGGAGCTCGGCATCCTCTTCAAGCGAGCGGAGGTATTCGAGACCGCGGGCCATGTGGACACTGTGGTCTTCGACAAGACCGGGACACTCACGACCGGGGCAATGACCCTCACCGACCTCAACAGCGATGTGCCGGTCGAGGAGTTCCTTCGGCTGATCGCGCCGGTCGAAGCAGCCTCTGGGCACCCGATCGGCATGGCCGTTGCGCTCGGTGCCGATGAAGCGGGAGTGGATCTCCTCGACGCGGAGCGTGTCGAGAGCCTGGCCGGACTTGGTGTGATGGGGTTGGTGGATGGGCACGAAGTGATCGTGGGCAAGGAGAAGCTCCTGGCCGACCGCGGTGTCGCCATCCCGGAGAAGTGGTCGGCCGAGATGGGGCGACTCGAGGACGAGGGCAAGACCGCATTCCTGGCGGGCTGGGACGGGGAAGCGACCGGTGTGATCGCCGTTTCGGACTCTGTCCGGGAGGGCGCCATGGCCGCGGTGGCCGGCCTCCATGCGGGAGGAATCGAGACCATCATGGTCACCGGCGACAACCGGAGGACCGCCGACAGGATCGGGGCGAGGATCGGCATCCCCACGGTCCGGGCCGAGGTCCTTCCCGGCGAGAAGGCGGACCAGGTGGCACTCCTCCAGGCGGGCGGTCGCATCGTGGGATTCGTGGGCGACGGTCTGAACGACGCCCCGGCCCTGATTCGGTCCGATCTCGGGTTGGCGATCGGCACGGGCACGGCGGTGGCGGTGGAAGCGGGAGACGTCGTCCTGCTCAACCCGGACCCTCGCCTCGCCCCGGTGGCGATCGACCTGGCCGAGACCACACTCGGCACGATCCGACAGAACCTGGTCTGGGCCTTCGGCTACAACACGGCGGCGATCCCCATCGCCGCACTCGGCCTCCTCGACCCGATGATCGCCGCGGCGGCCATGGCATTGTCGTCCGTGTCGGTGGTGCTCAATGCCTTACGTCTGCGTCGGTATCGACCCGACGCTTCGTTGAACCTCTAACCCAGTCCGGGGAGTAGTTTGGAGTCATGGGCTCGCTGCAATGGCTGGACCGCCCGGTCCTCGACGATCCCGTGGCGCTGGTCGCCTTCGAGGGATGGGGTGACGCAGGCGAGTCGGCGAGCCAGGCAGTCACTGCGTTCCTCGACAACCTGGACGCCGAGCTCTTCGCCATCATCGACCCGGACGACCATTTCGACTTCCAGGTGAGACGGCCGATCGTCGAGCTCGATTCGACGGGGATCCGCTCCATCTCCTGGCCACGCAACGAGCTGTACGTCGCCAAGGGCGCCGAGCGTGACCTGGTGGTGCTACTCGGGGAGGAGCCGCACTACCGCTGGAAGGCCTTCACCAACGACGTGATCGAGGTGATGAGGGTCACGGGTGTGACCAGGGCGGTGACGATGGGGGCCTTTATCGGACAGGTGGCTCACACCTTGCCGGTTCCCCTGGTCGGGTCGGCCAATCGCCCCGACGACCTCGCCATCCACGGTCTTCTGCCGTCCGGATACGAGGGCCCGACCGGGATCCTGGGGGTGCTCAACCATGCTCTGGGCAACGTCGGAATCGACGTGATCTCGGTGTGGGCCGCTGTGCCCCATTACCTGTCCAATCAGGAATACCCACCCGCCGCCGAGGCCCTTGCGGTCAAGGCATCTGAGTTGTGCGGGGTCAGCGTGGACATCGGGGACCTGGCCACCGCATCACAACAGTTCCTCTCCACGGTGGAGGCCGCCATCGAGGGGAACGCCGAGTTGGAGGAGTACGTCGAGCGTCTGGAGCAAGAGGCCGACGACGACCGCGGCGACCGTCTGGTCGAGGAGATCGAGAAGTACCTCCGGGGCCAGTAGCCGGAATCCCCTTCCCCGGCTGCGTTGGTACTCCCCCTACAGGAGGACAAACCAAATGGGCCGGCGGATGCCGACCCATTTCGAAATCACTTCCGCTTGTGGCGATTCGCCTTTAGACGCTTGCGGTACTTGTGCTTCGACATCTTCTTGCGACGCTTCTTGACCAACGATCCCATGCAAAAACCTCGGTTCCGAAAGGGGAGACGGCTCCATGGTCGCACCGATCGGGGTCTTATTCAAACCGGTGAGGAACCGGTCCGTCAGTCGGCGCTGCCAATCGACCTTGCCAGAGCCAACGCCTGTTCGAGAGGGAGTGTGGTCTCGATCCGGTGGGTCACGCCTGCCCTCTCCCACATCAAGACGTTGCCGGCCAGTCGCGTTTCTTCTTCTACGACGTTCCCGGCGGCGTCCTCGTAGGTGATGGCGTGCGGTGCCCCGTCGATCCACAGACCAAGGATGCCGGCGATGTCGACCGCTCTCACCCCGTTCTCCGGTCGAACGCTCTTGACGAAGAGCTCATTCTCGGCCAGATCGAGTTCGAACTGGCTGTAGATCAAGCCGACATCCGCCCCACCGGCCGCGGGCAGCGTCTCGTCTCCCCGCCACACCATCGAGACCCTGCCTTTGGAAGGCCGCGGGGATAGATAGATCGCATCGGGCTGGCCGATGGAATCGATCAGCGACAGATCGAAGTCGACTGCAGTCTGAGCCTCTTCCAAGGTGACGACCTCTCCCAGTTCCAGCTCTGCGCCCACCGGAGGCTCCGTTCCGGGGTCGAAGCGGACTTCGATCCCGGCCACACCGAGCAGATCAGCCACCGCCTGCCGTGCTCCAGGCGACAAGAGGAGAACCGATGCGACAATCAGGATGATGGCGGCCGTCACCGGCACCCAACGGAGCCGTCGTTGCGGCCGGGTCGGGGCCGAGAGCCGACGCAGGACGACTGGCACCTGGTCGGGGTGCTCGGGCCAGTCGATCTGCTCCCCGAGCCGGTAGAGCATGGATTCGATCGCTCTCGAGCCGTCAGTCATCGCGATCCTCCTTCAACTCGATGAGGTTCGACTCGAGCCTGTCCAAGGCACGGGCAGTGCGCGACTTGACCGTCCCAACGGGGACCCCGAGAGCCGCAGCCGTCTCGGCCTCGGTCAGACCGAGCAGATATCGGAGGCTCACGATGTCCCGGTACTGGGCCGGCAGACCGGCGACGGCGGCGAGCACCGTCTCCCGCTCCACCCCCGCTATGACCGTCGTCTCGGGAGATGGGGCCGCACCTCCCGAGACGGGGTCATGGGCCAGACGCAGGGTGAGCCGCTCCTGGCGACCCTTTCGGCGACGTTGGTTCAGGGCCTCGTTCCTGACTATTCGGAGCAACCAAGGTCGGAAGGCGGCGTCGTCACGAAACCGGGGCAGAGCCCGATAGGCCTTGACGAACGCTTCCTGGGTCACATCCTCGGCCACGCTGGCATCCCACACGACCAGGTAGGCCACACGCAGGGCGATCTGCTGATGTGACCTGACCAACATCTCGAACGCGGCGACATCGCCATTCTTCGCTCTGAGGATCTGTTCTTGCTCGTTCAGTGGGCGGCCCTCCACCGACTTTCGGCAATTGATACACCGGGGAGGCCGAATCGGTTCCGAAATGGAACCTCCGACCGAGGTGCGGTGTAGGGAACCACGACGAACCGAGGAGGTTTGATGAGACGTCGGATCCGCCTGGTCATCCCGACCACCTTGATCCTCATGACGATCGCCGCTCCCGCATTCGGGGGCGGAGTGACCGTGGTCAATTTCGCCGAAGTCCCGCCTGACTTCGAGGCGGGGACCCCATACCGGCTCGACTACTCGATTCTGGGTCACGGCGTAGAGCCAATCAATGTGGCCCATTCGACACTCCAGTTTCACGGTCCCGGTGGGGAGACGGTGATCTTCCCGGCCGAGTCGACCGGCACGGGCCAGTGGACGGCAGAGGTCACCCTCCCCTCCGCCGGTGAGTGGCGATGGGAGGTACTCGCAGGGACCGAGGTGTTGCAGACGCTGGGCACCTTGTCGGTGGAGCCCGCTCCGGATGGAATCCCGGCCGGGCTGATGGATACCCTTCGCGTGGCTCTGCCCATCGCCACCCTGCTGGCGTTGATCCTGCTGGTCCACGAGATCCGATCACGTCTGGGGAAGCAACGGCAGCCCGCTCCAGCAGCCGATGTGGCCTCATAGAGCCGGCATCGTCATCACCGCCGTCATCTTGGTCCTGCTCGCCGGGGCCACGGTGGCGGTCTATGCCTACGACCCCGTCGACAACGCCGCGACCGTCGAGCCGGTCGATGGGCGCACCGTCTTCCTCACCAAAGGCTGTACGGGCTGCCACAGCATCGACGGTGTCTCGGAGACAGGGCAGATCGGACCGAATCTGACCGGGTTGCCTGATCGCGCCGGCGAGAGAGTCGACGGCCTGTCGGCAGGGGAGTACGTCAGACAGTCCGTGCTGGAGCCCCAGGCCTACATCGTGAGTGGATACGGGGAGTTCATGCCCACGTTGCCCCTGGACACCGATGAGCTCGATGCTCTGGTGGAGTTCCTGCTCGATCCCGACACCTGAGCGGCTCCGGGACCATTCCAGTCGGATCACAGCGCCCCCGACTCGAACATCAGGGATGTCCCCGAAGTGATCCGGGCACGTTCAGGGCTGTCCCCGATTGAATGATGGGGCACCTTGGCTTTCCAATGGGCCAATGGAACGAAGCCATCGCAACACAATCGGGGCCATAGAGCCTCACCGCACTACCAACACGAGGCAGACATGGGCGGCGGCACTGGCCCTGGGCGTTTTCTTGGCCGCCTGTGTCGACGCCGTGCCCACGACCCCCCCGCCGGTGACCGAGAGCCCGACCGTGACGATCGCGGACATGCAGTTCACCCCGAGCCACGTGGCCATCGAGGCGGGTGACACGGTGACTTGGGTCTGGAACGACGGGAGCATGCCCCACGACGTGTCGGGCGACGGGTTCGGGAGCGAAGTCCAAAGCGAGGGATCCTTCACTCGCACCTTCGACCATCCCGGCGACTACCCGTACGTCTGCACCCTGCATTCGGGCATGAGAGGGACGGTGACTGTCGAGGGCTGAGTGTCCGTTCAGACGCCGGCCCGGAGCAGGCCGAGCATGATCCCCTCGCTCAGGGCCTGCCAGGAGGCCTCGATGATGTTCTGGTGGACACCGACCGTGCCCCAGCTCGACTCCCCGTTGGTGGTCTCGATCAGGACGCGGACCCTGGCTGCAGTTCCGTCCGATGAGTC
>JBMDXS010000163.1:0-4632 GCA_048595045.1 Acidimicrobiia bacterium | reverse complement strand
GCGGAGCCGAGCCGGAACGAGGAGCCCCGGTACCGCCAGATCCGGGTCGAGGTCGAGCAGGCCGTCGGCCGGATCAACGGGCGATTCACCGAGCCCGGACGCGCCGTCCCAGTTCGGTACATGTACCGGACCATGCCCCTGTCGCGTCTCCTTTCCTACTACCTCCTCGCGGATGTAGTCCTGGTCACGCCCTTGAAGGACGGGATGAACCTGGTAGCCAAGGAGTACGTCGTCTGCCAAGCGGCCACGCAAGGGAGTGGCGTTCTCGTCTTGAGCGAGTTTGCCGGAGCCTCCCAGGAGCTCACCCAGGCCGTCCTGTGCAACCCATTCGACGAGGAGGGTCTCTCGCATCGGATCGAGGAGGCGCTCTCGATGGACCAAGCGGAGCGCCGGAGCCGCATGCAGGCCATGGGGGCCTACGTCAACGGCCACGATGTTTTCGCGTGGGCGGCGTCGGCCCTCGCCGATGCCGATACCCCTCAAGGCGGAGCCTGAGGGGCTTGGTCGATCGGTTGCTCCAGTCTCGGAACACCGCGTGGCTCCGCCAGGCGTAGTACCCCGAGGGACCGCCACCACCCAACTCGTTGACCATCAACCCAAGGAAGGCATTCACGGAGGCTGCGCGATACGTGAAGGGTGCCAGAATTGCGATTCGTCTCCTGACCCGGCCCCACCTTAGGATGGCGCCTCATGGTCGTGTCGATCCTGTACTTCCTGTTCCGGCGCGGCTTCGGGCTCACGGCCCGCTCCGACGAGGCAGCGAAGGACATGGAAATCGTCGTCTTGCGCCACCAGCTCCGGGTACTCCGCCGCCAAGTGGGCCGTCCACGGTTCCGTCCGGCAGATAGGGCGTTCCTCGCAGCGGCCGCCCGGCTCTTGCCTCGCGACCGCTGGCCGTCGTTCCTCATCACGCCCCAGACCCTGCTCCGCTGGCACCGCGATCTGGTCCGGCGCAAGTGGACCTACGGGAGGGCCAGGGTGGGGCGGCCTCCGATCGACCCTGGGCTCCGGGAGGCGGTCCTCCGGATGGCCCGTGAGAACCCCCGCTGGGGCTACGTGCGGATCCAGGGCGAGCTCCGAAAGCTCGGGATCCGCATCGGAGCCACCACCATCCGCCGAGTGCTCCGAACGGGTGGGCTGGGTCCAGCTCCCAGGCGCGGGGGGCCGACGTGGTCGCAGTTCCTGCGGGCCCAGGCCGAAGGGATGCTGGCCTCGGACTTCTTTACGGTCGAGACCCTCTGGCTCAAGACCCTATACGTGCTGTTCTTCATCGAGTTACACACCAGGAGGGTCCACGTGGCGGGTGTGACGGGCCACCCGGACTCGGCCTGGGTCACCCAGCAGGCTCGGAACCGCATCATCGAGGCCGAGGCCAGACCGGCGTCGGCCAGGTTCCTGATTCACGACCGCGATGCCAAGTACTTAGGGCCGTTCGACGAAGTGTTTCGGACGCAGGGGATCCAAGTCATCCGCACCCCGGTCCGGGCTCCTCGGGCCAACGCCTTCGCCGAGCGATGGGTACGGACCGTCAGGGCCGAGTGCCTGGATTGGATGCTGATCCGCGGCCGCCGCCACCTCGAGCGGGTCCTGCGGGCCTACGTCTCCCACTACAACCGCGGGAGACCCCATCGGGGCCTACAGCTCGCGACGCCCGACGGGGGAGTGGCCACCCGGTGTGCCTCGCGCGGAGCCACCGGGTTAATTCGCCGCGACGTCGTTGGCGGCCTCATCCACGAGTACGACCGAGCGGCATGAAGGATTCCACTTCTGGCACCCTTCAGGGTGCACTTATTCGGTTCACGCTTGCGGGCAGGGCATTCGGACCTGGCTCCAGAAGCAGGCCCGGCCCCGGCCCCGTCGAAAGGTGCCGGGATGTCCCGGACCGCACCACACGGAAGCTGGTCCCACCGAAAGTTGAGCGGAAGGCGCTCACGCTTAGACCCGCGAGTCCTCAGCCGGAGCAGGCCGAGTCGGGAGACTCGCCGTCCTCGTTGGGGGGACCCGCTTTCACCCGAGACTTGGCCCCGGCCTGAAACACCAGCTCAGCGGCCGGATTCCAATAAGTGCACCCTTCAGTCGGATGCCATGGGTGATTCCAGGGCGGGAAGAAGCCGCTGGGTATCCGACGAGCACGGGCCTCCGACCCAGCGTGGCAAGCGTGCCTGGCGAACGGTGCTCGGGCTACGGGTTCAGCCCTGGGGCGGCTCGGGCCATTGGGGGCAGGTCTTTCGGTAAGAGGTGTCTTCGGGCATGTAGCGCGCCCATTCGCCGCGGGTGAGGTTGCGCCCGGCGAGGTCGCAGGCCCGGTCGGCGAGCCTCTCGGGTTCGAGGTCCCACACGATTGCGGTGTCCTGTGGTCCGCCGGTGACCAGTGAGTCTCCGTCTGGGGTGAAGGCGAGCGTCGTGAGCCGAATCTGGGTGTCGTCGAAGTGGAGTCGGGGTCCCAGGGGGAGTCCGGTCGCGGTGTCCCAGATGCGGACGGTCCCGTCCCTGGCTGTGGCCGCCAGCATGGTCCCGTCTCTGCTGTACTTGAGATCGTTGACGTTGCGCCCCAGCCCCTGGAGCGGCTCACCGATTCGCTTCCCGGTGGCGAGATCGAAGACTTCGACACCACCTCCGTCTTGGCCGATTGCCAGGTGGGTTCCGACCGGGCTGAAGGCAGCGTCGATGGCGTCACGGCGCAGACCGGTGATGGTCCGATCCAGCTGTCCGGTGGCGGTGTCCCAAATGTGCACGCCATCGTCGAACCAGGCGGTCGTCGCCAACCCGGAGCCGTCCGGGCTGAACGACATCCCGTGTAATGGGTAGGAGAAGGCGGGTGTGAGGTCGATCAGCGGAGGGCGGAGGTAGTCGCCCATCTGGCGGTGGGTGACGACATCGTAGAAACCGACCGTCGGAGGGATCTCTCGGCCCGCAGCGAGCGTGTTGCCGTCGGGGCTGAAGGCGAGCCGGGCCAGGAATCCGTCGCCGGGCACGGTGATCAGAGGACCCGCCGGCTCCCAGGTGTCGGTGTCCCAGACGATGACATTGCCGGCCATGTCGCCGGCGGCGAGCCGGCGGCCGTCGGGGCTAAAGGCGATCCCCGCCGCCAGCGACTCGGCGGGAACGACCAGGTTTGGAGACACCTTTCGCCCGGTGTCGAGGTTCCACACCTTCACGCTTCCGTCGACATGGGTGGTGGCGGCGAGACGACCGTCCGATGATGTTGTCACCTCGATCATCGTCTGGGCTGGGCCGCCGCCGTCACCGAGGATGCGGCCGGCCACCGGGCGGGCGGCGGCATCATAGAGGGCGATGTTGCCCTCGCTGTCGGAGGCGACGAGCGTGCTCCCATCCCGTGTGAACGCCAACCCGTAGATCCACTTTCCCTGTCCAGCCATCAGCGGGGTGAGGGCGAGCCGGGTGGAGACGTCGAACACCTGCACGGCGCCCGCGTCGCTGGCTACGGCGATCTGGGTGCCATCGGGGCTGAAGGCGATGCCGACCACCTCCTCAGTGCCGATATCGATGGGCAGACCCACCGGCCGTTGACCGGATGCGCTGAAGAACCGGACCTGCCCGCTGGTGTCGCCCACCACAAACAGGCGCCCGTCGGGGCTGTACGCGACCGAATTCATGCCTGCTCTGTTCAGATAGAGGACACCCTCCGTCGACACCGGCTGAGGTGGCTCGATGGGCGGGCCCAGGGGCCGCCCCGTCTCGACGTCCCACCGTTGTGCCACTCGTGACTCAAGGTTCAGACTGCCGCCGGGGCTCACCGGATAGGCAACCCAACGGCCATCCGGCGAGAGCCCCGCCTCGGTCGCCTCATCGCCGACGTTGGCGATGGGTGGACCCAGGAGCGCGTGGTCGCTCACCCGGAAGACACGCAGATACTCGCCGGTGCTCACGGCGACCGCCTTCGAGTCCGCGCTGGTCGACAGCACACACACCGGCTCGATTTCGATGGGCTCGCCGATCGGCCGGAAACTTCCCGGCTCGAAGAAGAGCAACTGCTCCTCATCGCAGGCCACCATGGTGGAGCCGTCTGGGGTGAAGACCGCATCGCGAAGGGGACCCAGTGATTCGAGTTCGACGATGCCCTCGAAACTCCGGTTCACAAGATCGAATGACGCCAACCCTTCGTCCGGGGACTGGGCACCTATCGGGGTGTACACACTCGCCCCGGTGCCATCGAGGGCCAATCCGAAGTGGGGTTGTGGCCCATGCACGTAACCGCGGAGACCGGGGATGCCGTGAACGACGTGGAGGAGGGCGCTGTGGGTGTTGGGGTTGGGGTTGAGGCGATGGGCCTCCACGGCGAGGAGCTGAGCCAGGGGGAGTTGTCCGGCTTGGAGTTGGGTGGACTGGGCGGCGAGGCGGCTGGCGTTCGCCTCGATGGTGCGCTGATCGGCGATGTCGGCCTGACGGACGGCGATCGCGCCGCCGGTGATGGTGGCGATGAGGAGGAAACCGGCGGCGGCGAGGAGGACTCGGAGACGCCGGTTGGCCCTTCTTTGGCGGTGGGCGGTTTCGGCCGCCAGGATGGCTTCTCGGTCCCGGCGGGCGGTCGATCGTGCCAGGAAGTCCCGTTCGGTCTCGTTGAGGTCGGGTTGGGCGCGCTCGACCCAGTCGAGTGCTGCCACCAGACGG
>JBMDXS010000162.1:0-4892 GCA_048595045.1 Acidimicrobiia bacterium | reverse complement strand
GCCGGGCGGGGAACTGTTCGAGATGATCCGCAAGCGCAGGTTCCCACTGATCGGCGACGGCGGCGGCATATGGTCCTTCGTCCACATCACGGACGCGGCGACGGCAACGCTGGCAGCCGTCGAGCACGGCAGCCCTGGCGTCTACAACCTCGTCGACGATGACCCCGCCCCGGTTGCCGAATGGCTGCCCTATCTCACCCACATGCTCAGCGGGAAGGAGCCAAGACGGATGCCGAAGTTCGCCCTTCGACTGGTGGCCGGTGAGGGAGGCGTGGTGATGATGACCGACGCCCGCGCTGCCTCCAACGCCAAGGCCAAGCGTGAGCTTGATTGGCGACCCGTCTATCCGAGCTGGCGGCAGGGATTCGCAGCGAGCGAGGGAGAAGACACACATCAGATGATCGGTCCTCGTTGACCGATCAGGAGCGCTTGCTCGACGAGTTGCGGCCGGTTTCGTTTGCGATCGCCTACCGGATGCTGGGCACCGTCTCCGATGCCGAGGACATCGTGCAGGAAGCCCTCCTCCGGGTTCATCAAGTGCTCGACACGGGGGAGGAGATCGTCTCACCCCGCGCCTACGCCGCCACGGTGACCACCCGGCTTGCCATAAACGAACTCAACACGGCACGCGTCCGTCGCGAGAGCTATGTCGGCGATTGGCTGCCCGAGCCGATCATCACCGACAGCCGCGCCGACCCCCTTTGGCAAGCCGAGACAGCCGACTCACTTTCGTTAGCCGTCCTCGTCTTGCTGGAGAGCCTCTCGCCCGAGCAGCGTGCCGTGCTGGTTCTTCACGATGTCTTCGACTATGGGTATCCGGAGGTGGCCAAGATCGTGGGCAAGAGCGAGGACACGGTGAGACAGCTGGCCAGCCGCGCCCGGCGCCACGTCGCAGAACGCCGTCCCCGCTTCCAGACGACTCGAGAGCAGCGGGAGGAGTTGGCCCGACAGTTCTTCACAGCCGCCGAAACGGGCGACCTCGCCGGGCTCGAGTCTCTCCTCGCTCACGACGTGGAGATGACCGGTGACGGTGGCGGCAAGGCCCCGGCTCAAGCCCGCACGCTGCGGGGACGCACCCGGGTCGCATCCGCCGTGGCGAGAGCGATCCCGGTGCTCATCGGGCTCCCCGGAGTCACTTGGCATCCCGTCGAGGTCAACGGTGGCGCCGGGGCCATCTTTGTGGACGGTCGGCAGCAAGTGATCGGGGTCATGGCACTCGACATCGTCGACACCCAGGTAATGGGCATCCAAGGGGTGGTCAACCCGGACAAGCTGGCCCACCTCGGCCCGGTCGCTGACCTCAATTCTCTGCTGAAGTCGGCGAGATCGGTCTGAGACGGCAGGACGGCGGGCCGGCAGGCCGAGGTTGACGCCCGGTCGCCTCTCCTCTACTTTCACCCAGCAATGAAGGCGATGCCTGCCGCCGCGATCTGTGCCTCATGTGCCACATGGTGCGGACCCGACGCGAGCTAGCCCGAACAACAACTCCAGGTAGCCCGTCGGCCCGCATCATCGGATGCGGGTCTTCTTCATTGCAGGACCCATGACCCATCTCCTCCCCCATCGATGCATCTGTCCCGAGCCCGAGGCCGTCACGGCCCGGGCCGCCCTGCGACATGTGCGAAATCGATGAATGGAGTGATGCAAGTGACCACAGAAGCGACGCCCCTCAATGATGTGAACCTGGCCGCGGTGGGCGGTCTGATCGAAGCGATCCGAAACGAGCCGACCACGGCCGACACGGTGTGGCGGGCCACGGTCGATTGGAAGCGCGGCTTCCAATCGGAAGCGAAGATCCGCGGCTTCGAACCGCTGGCTTCCGACGAGCCCTTGAGTCTCGGAGGCGACGACACGGCGCCCAACCCAGTCGAGCAACTGCTCGCGGCGCTGGGCAACTGCCTGGCGGTCGGTTATGCGGCCAACGCCTCCGCGTCAGGAGTCGAGCTGACCGGGCTCCAGATCCAGCTCGAAGGCGACCTCGACCTGCACACCTTTCTCGGTCTGGCCGACGCCAACGCCGGGTTCGAGACGATCGACGTCAGAGTGGCGATCGAGTCCGACGCCCCGGCCGATCAGATCGAGGAGCTGCACCGCAAGGTTGTGTCCACGTCACCGGTGGGCCACACCCTGCAGCGACCTATCCCGGTCAACATCGCCTTGGCATGAAACACGGCGGCTCGCGCCGGCAATGGTCGGCGCGAGCCGATCCGTTCGGACTCGACCCATCGGCGATGGCGCGATCAGATACGGAAGAGTCGAGGGCCGCCACGTCAAGGACACGTTCGGGCACACAGAAACCTGTCACCATCGGGCGGATCCGGACATTTACTTGGTGACACGTCCCCAGCCGCCGCTTCGGACATCCATCCAAGGAGAAGAGTCATGGCTAGACGCCTTCTGATCTTCGGGCTCAGCCTGGTCCTGTTGATCGTCACCGCCGGAGCCGCGAGCGCGGACTCCGACGATCCGGATACGACCGTCATCGATTGGAACCGTCACGCCACCGAAGCTCTGGCCAACGCTCCTGCGGCCTCGACCCCAGGGGCGGGGCAAACACCACCGGTGACGGGGCTTCACATGGCGATGGTGCAGGCAGCCGTGTTCGACGCGGTGAACATGATCGACCGTGGCTACGAGCCTTATCTCGACGACCTACCGACGGCGTCGCGTCGGGCTTCGCAGCCGGCGGCAGCGGCCACCGCGGCTCATCATGTGTTGGTCGGGCTCGGGATCGCTCCGGTGCCTGCCCTTCCAGCGGGGGTGATAACCCGGCTCGACACTCTCTACGCCGCCACCCTGGCCGACATCCCGGACGGTGAAGCGAAGAATGCAGGGATCGCAGCGGGTGAGGCAGCGGCCGCAGCAATGCTGACCGAGCGCACCGGTGACGGCCGATACGTGCCCTTCTCGTTCACTGTCGGCGACGAGATCGGCGAATGGGTGCCGACGAGTGGGGTGAACGACCCGTTCGCCTGGGTGGCCAAGGTCGACCCCTTCCTCCTGAAGGAGCCATCTCAGGTGAGGACCGATGGCCCTCAGGACCTGGATAGCCGTGGCTATGCGCGGGAGTACCAGGAAGTGAAGGACTACGGGGGCAACGGGACCACCACCGCCACCCTGCGCGACGGTGAGCAGACCGCCACTGCCCTGTTCTTCACCGCCCATCCGATCGAGATGTACAACCGGGCATTCCGGAGCATCGCTGCAGACGAGGGGCTCGACCCGATCGAGCAGGCGCGATTGTTCGCCAGCCTCAACCTGGCCGGGGCCGACGCCATCATCGGATGCTGGGACGACAAGGCATTCTGGAATTTCTGGCGGCCGATCACCGCCATCCAGCAAGGTGATTTCGACGACAACCCGCGCACCGTGGGGGACCTCGCCTGGAATTCACTCGTCCCGTCCCCGCCCTATCCCGAACACCCATCCGGCTACAACTGCGCCACCGGCTCGTTCATGCACGCCGCCAAGAACTTCTTCGGCAAAGACCGCATGAACTTCGACCTGGTCAAACTGGCCACCGCCACCACCCCAGAGGCGACCCGTAGTTACAAGCGGTTCACCGACGTCATCGACGACACCATCGACGCACGGATCTGGCTCGGCATCCACTTCCGCAGCTCAGACGTCCAAGGCGCCCAACTCGGCGAAGAGGTCGCCGAGTACCTGGATGAGCACTTCTTGGAGCCAAGAGACTGACACCGATCGGGGCGGGCTCGTCACATGCGAGCCCGCCCGGGCGGGGCTCCTCCCGAACTCCTAGCCCGGGTCGACACTCCCCGATCCGGAGATGTCCGACTCGACTTGCGGCGTGCCCAGATACTCGACCGACCCCGAGCCACTGATATCGACCTCGAGATGATCGTCGACGTCGACAACGACGTTGCCGGACCCGGGAATGGCGACCTCGGCCGTGGCCACAGTGAGCGACTCGGCGTCGAGAGAGCCCGAGCCGGAGATGGAAACCACCAGCGTCTCGGCCCCGCCTCCCACCTCGACCGACCCCGAGCCACTGACATCGACCTCGAGGTCAGTTACGTCGACATCGTCGACATGCACCGAACCGGACCCGCTGACGCCGATGGCAGCGACCTCGCCGGTGACGCTCGGCGCATCGATCCGGCCGCTGCCACTGACCTGAAGGTTGTCGGCGCCGCTCATGGTCACGTGGTAGATGATGTCTCTGGTCGGGTCGATATTCTCGGTCGTGCCCAGGACCAGCACCCCATTGCTCACCTCCGAGGTGAGCAGCGGCAAGAGGTTGTCCTCGGCCTCGATGACGAGCGACGGAGAAGCCCCGACCTCGATCTGGACATCTCCCTCCCCATCGAGCTCGACTCCGGTGAACTCGCCCACCTCCCGCTCCTCGGAGGTGACATCGCCGCTGCCCCGCTCGCCGAGGACCGCGCTGCAGCCGGCCGAGACCACGAAGACGAGTGTCAGCAGGAGCACCATCATCCCGGGCATCAGCCACTGGATCCTTGCTGTCATGCTTCGGGCTCGATTTCGTAGTCCTCGACCAGCATCCAATCGGAGCCGTCGAGGGACATCTCGTTACGCCACAGGATGCTTCCTCGTGGGCTCAACTCCCAGGTGAACTTGAGGAACGGTGGTTCCTCCCCGGTGGACTCGAACACCATCTGATCATCGACGATTCGGCCCCGGAGCAGGGCAACACTGCCGTAGTTGTCGGCGATGGTCGCCATGTACTCTCCGGCCCTCGGGTTCCAACCGCAGACCCAGTGCAACTGCCACTTCAGAACGAACGTCCCGTCTTCGAGCATCTGATCCTGCTCGTAGTCCCCGACCACCCATCGGCCGTCCTGGATCCAATGATGTCTCGCCACGCCCCGAGCCAGCTGGGCCGGGGTGCCCGGGCCCATTCCTCCGGG
>JBMDXS010000161.1:0-35090 GCA_048595045.1 Acidimicrobiia bacterium | reverse complement strand
CTCGACAGCCTTCGAGCCAGCGTCTGGCGCTTCGCCATGCGCGTCTGGTTGTCCGGGTAGGCGTCTGCCAGCTCGGGCAGTCCCAGAGCCTCCACGAGGACGCGGAAATGACGTTCGGAGACTATGGCGAGGGTGAAAGGGGCATCCGCCGCCTCGAAGACCTGATTGGGGGCCAGATACGGGCTGGCAGTGCCGGTCCGATCGGGCTGGGCGTCTGCAGTCAAGGCGAGCGCGTTCCATCCCGATTGCACCGCCATGACACCGTCACGTAGCGACACATCGATTCTTCGGCTCCGACGGGGCCGTTCTGCCAGGGCGGCGGCGATGGCCATGGCCGCATTGGTTCCGGCCACGTAGTCACCGATGGTCGTCGCCGTCTTCCGGGGACCGTCCTTTCGATCACCCGTGATCGAGATCATCCCCGACTCACCCTGGAAGACGATGTCGATCCCGGGCCTGGCGGCGTATGGCCCCTCCGCCCCGAAGGCCGAGATCGAGGCATACACGATGCGAGGGTTGAGCTCACGTGCTCGGGACTCGCCAAACCCCAGACGGTCGATCGCCCCGTAGCGCAGATTGTGGACCAACACATCCGACTTCTTCACGACATTGTCGAGCACCCGCTTCGACAGCCAGTCCTTGGTGTCCAGGCAAAGCGACTCCTTACCCCGGTTGGCCATCATGAAGAAGGTCGACTCGCCGTTCTGATAAGGGCCGAACCCCCGCCCCAGGTCACCTTCGATCGGTTCGACCTTGATCACCCTCGCTCCCATGTCGGCGAGCAACATCGCCGCATAGGGGGCCGCGATCAGGTTCCCGAACTCGACGACGAGGAGGCCATGTAGCGGGCCTGGCTCTCGGACATCGGTGTCTGAGGAGGCGGCAGCCGCGGCCGACCGGCGTCTGTTCGCTCGAGACGCTGTTGCCGCGGCGTCAGGTTCGGGCTCAGGACCGCGATGTTGGCCTCGGGTGAAGTCGGCCGGCATCGAGCTAGACACGCTCGATGACCGTGCTGATCCCCTGTCCCACCCCGATGCACATCGTCGCCAGGCCGTAGCGGCCACCACGCCGGCCGAGCTCGTGGGTGAGAGTGGTCAGGATCCGGGCTCCGGATGCGCCGAGAGGATGGCCGAGGGCGATCGCACCCCCATTGACATTGAGCCGGTCAGGGTCGATCTCGAGCAGCCGTTGGCAGGCCACGGCTTGTGCGGCGAATGCCTCGTTGATCTCGACCAGGTCCAAGTCGCCGACCCCGATCCCAGCCCGGTCCAGTGCCTTCTCCGACGCAGGGACCGGGCCGATACCCATCACGTCGGGGTGGACCCCGGCGGCGGCAGAGGAGACGATTCGGGCCATCGGGGTCAACCCATGGGTCTCGAGTCCGTGATCAGTGGCCAGGAGCAGGGCTGCGGACCCGTCGTTCATGGGGGACGAGTTGCCCGCGGTGACCGTGCCGTCCTCCTTGAATACAGGTGGCAGCTTGGCCAGGGCCTCTATCGAGGTGTCGGGTCGGGGTCCCTCGTCTGCCGCGATGGTCCGACTCTCACGTCGTCTCGCGTCGATTGGAGCCTCGATTGGCTCGATCTCATCATCGAACCTTCCTGCCGCCACCGCGGCCACGGCCCGCTGGTGACTGGTCAGGGCGAAGACGTCCTGGTCCTCCCGACTGATGTCGTGCTTCGCTGCGACGACTTCCGCGGTCATGCCCAAGGTGATCGGGGGGTAGAGCTCCTCCATCCTCGGGTTGACCAGCCGCCAGCCCAGCACGGTGTCGACCACCTCCGGTGTCCCGGTGGCGAAGGCGCGGTCGGGCTTCATCATCACGTATGGGGACCTGGTCATCGACTCGGACCCTCCCACCACGACCACGTCCCCCCAACCGGCGGCCAGGGCATGCGACCCCGAGACCACCGCCTGCATGCCGGACCCACAGAGACGGTTGACCGTCGCCCCCGGGATCTCGATGGGGAGTCCTCCGAGGAGACCCGCCATCCTGGCGACGTTGCGGTTGTCCTCACCTGCCTGGTTGGCCGCTCCCCAATACACATCTTCTATGGCCATGGGGTCCAGACCGGGATTCCTCCTCAGCAACCCGGCGACAGCGTGGGCGGCGAGGTCATCGGGCCGGACGTGGGCCAGCTGGCCACCCAGCTTGCCCATGGCGGCCCGGCAAGCGTCGACGATGTAGATATCACGGCTCATTCTCGCTTCGTTCATCCCTGCGTCATCGTTGGGGTCATCGGCCGGGGTGGGATAGGGGGGATCCCCTATTCCTCCGGGAATCCGCGGCCCGTAATTTCAGTTGACAAGGACGATAGAGATGAACGAGCCCAGACGAGACCCGACCAGCATGATGGCCTACGCACCGGCCGGGCTGCTCGTTCTCTACGTCATCATCCGTCTCATGGTCTGAGCACTAGCTTCGGCTGATGGACCGACCCGAGCTGCTTCCCTTCACCGAGTCCGACGAGGCAAACCATCTCCTCGCATCCGATGGCTTCGCCCTGCTCATGGGCATGCTGCTCGACCAGCAGTTCCCCATGGAGCGAGCCTTCTACGGGCCTCAATTGCTCAAGGAGAGGATGGGGGGCCTTCTGACCCCGGAGAGTGTGGCCGGAGCCGATCCGGACGAACTGGAAGTCATCTTCCGTGGCCCGCCCGCCATCCATCGCTACCCGGCTTCGATGGCCAAGCGAACCCAGGAACTGGCCAGGGCCGTCATCGACGATTACGGCGGGAGAGCCGAAGATCTATGGGAGACCGCGCCCGACGGTGCGGAGCTGTTGCGGCGTCTGAGGGATCTGCCCGGCTTTGGGGCGGAGAAATCTCGCATCTTCGTCGGGCTCCTCGGGAAGCGCTTGGGGGTGCGTCCCGACGGCTGGGAGGAGAAGGCGGCCGATTGGCCGTCGATAGCCGACGTTGCCACATACGAAGACGTCATGGTCCTGCGTGAGAAGAAGAAGGCCATGAAGGCGGCCAAGCGGCCCTGATTTCCCCCCTCCCCGGCTTCGCCGGTACTCCCCCCTTCGGGGGGAGAGACTGCTCAACCACCATCCCGTTCCTGCCGATAGGGGACCGCAAGGGAACGGAAGGGTTTCGATGCATCTCTCGGGCCAGCTCTCTGACTGGAGCATGAACGACCTGCTCCAGATCATGCAGGTCACCAAGAAGACCGGTTCACTCGACATCGAAGGCGAGCGTCGCGGGCGTGTCCACTTCCGCGACGGTCGGGTCACCGGGGCAGAGCTGACCGGGATCGACGGGGCCCACACCGGTTCGGATCGTGATGGCGTCGCCGACATCCTCTACGTGCTCGCTTCCGTCGACGCGGGGTCCTTCTCCGTCGGCGCAGCCGATGGGCCCGACGCCAAGGGCTGGACGGTGGAGGAGGTCCTGACAGACGTCGAGGCCCTGCAGACCCTGGAGAGCGAAGTGTCCGACTCCGGCCTGTTCGAGGCCAACGGAGTCAAGCTCACCCACGAGGTGGGCGGCGCGGTGACGCTGGAGCCGGCGGACTGGCAGACCTTCGCCAACCTGGTCCCAACCTTCAGTTTCGGAGCACTGGAAGCCAAGTACGGTCGAGGGACTGCCGTCCGCATGTTCCACACCCTGAACCGACTCGGCTTGGCCGAAGCCGTCGCCGTGCCGGAGGAGGAGGCCGACTGGCTCAACAGGCTCGCCGAAGGCGTTGCAACCCGGGCGACCTGGAATGGGCACACCGAGGCCTCGGAGACGTCCACCGAAGAGCCCGAGCCCATCGACGTAGGGGAATCGATCGAGCCGGAAAGCATCGAGGAGCCCGAGGTGGCGGAGTCCCAGGACGTGCCGGTAGTCGAGAAGAGCCGGGTCCAGAGCGAGCTCAAAGGTGTATCCGCCCCGGCGTCGACGACATTGACCGACGGCGTCTATGACGAGATCCGCCGTCTCCGGAGCCGGGTCGGCGATAAGTAACGTCGCCGGGCATGTCTGCCCGCGACCGCTCGCAAGATGGCGTGATGATCGTCGGCATCGCCGGCGGTTCCGGGTCGGGCAAATCCACCATCTCCCAATGGCTCCTCGATCGAATGCCCGGGCAGGTGGCGGTCATTCAGCACGACGCCTATTACCGGCACAGCCCGGAGCTGTCTCTCGAGCAGAGAGCGGCTGTCAACTACGACCATCCGGATTCACTCGACACCGCGCTGCTCGTCCAGCATCTGGACACCCTGCGCGATGGGGTGGCCGTGGAGCGGCCCACCTATGACTTCTCCCGGCATCTGCGAGCCGACGAGGTGGTCATCGTCGAGCCACTCGCCGTGATCCTGGTCGAGGGCATCCTGGTCCTGGCCGAGCCAAAGCTTCGTGCAGAGCTCGACTTCAAGGTGTTCGTGGACACCGCGGCCGACATCAGATTGGCTCGGCGTATCGAACGGGACATCGAAGAGAGAGGTAGGACAGTCTCTTCGATCATCGGTCAGTACTTCACGACGGTCAGGCCGATGCATCTCGAGTTCGTCGAGCCCTCCAAGACTCACGCCGACATCGTGGTCGGCGGCGAGCCGGGGTCGAGTGGCCGAGAGGAAGTGCTCGGCTCGATCCACTCCAGACTCGGGTGAGCACCCGCCCATTCGTATAATTCGCCCATGGCGGCACATCCTTCCGTAGCGATCATCGGCCTTGGAGCGATGGGCGAGGCATTGCGTCGAGGCCTCGAACGCGCCGGCTGGTCACCAGAGGAGATGGCCCTCGCCGTGCGTCGTGAGGAACTGGCCACCGAGCTCTCCTCGGCCACGGCTTCGGTGGTCACGCTCGAGCCGCTGGAGGCCATCGCCGACCGTGATGTCATCGTGGTCTCGGTCAAGCCGCGCGATGTCGCTGCCGTTATCCGGAGCATCGCCCACGGCATCTCGGAGACCCAGATGATCCTGTCATTGGCCGCTGGAGTCACCACCAGCACATATGAGAACGAGCTGGGCGACATCGCGGTGGTGAGGGCCATGCCGAACACGCCGGCTCTGGTGGGTGAAGGTGTGACCGGGATCGCCCGCGGCGCGTATGCAGGTGAGCAACACCTCAAGCTCGCCATCGAGATCCTCGGGGCGGTGGGTGCGGTCCGGGTCATGGACGAGTCCCTGCTCGATGCGGTCACGGCCGTCTCCGGGACCGGCCCGGCCTACGTCTTCCTTCTCGCCGAGGCGCTGACCGAGGCCGCGGTCCGTGAGGGCCTGCCCCGGGATGTCGCCGAGGCCTTCGTGCACCAGACGATCCGGGGCTCGGGGCATCTCCTGACGGACACCGATGCCACGCCGGCGGAGCTGCGTTCGCAGGTGACATCACCCGGTGGCACGACCGCTGCCGCGGTTCACATCCTCGAGGAGCGTGGATTCAGGGCGCTCGTGGAGGACGCGGTTCAGGCCGCAGCCCAACGAGCGGCAGAGCTCGGGCTTCAGGGTTGAGTGTCTTCTCCAGGATGGTCATGGCCCTCACCGAGGCCGGGCCCGTGGAGAGGACCATCACCGGCACCAGGCCGGGCAGGGCCTTGGCCGGGAGGTTCGTGGCCGGTAACACCTTGGAGGACGGGGTGGCAGCGGCCCACCGTCTCAACGAGCAAGGGTTCCTCGTCTCGCTCGACCTTCTCGGAGAGGAGTGCTTCGACCGCGCCACTGCCTTCGCAGCCCGGGACGAGTATCTCGAGGGTCTGGACCGGATTGGGGAGGAGTCGCTCCGGGCCAACATCTCGATCAAGCTGACCCAGCTGGGGCTGGCCTTCGACGACTCGTTGGCGATCGATCTCCTGGACAGCCTGGCCGAGCGGGCTGCGGCGGTGGAGACCACCGTGACCATCGACATGGAGGACTCCCGTTACACCGAGGCCACGGTCGGCATCTACGAGAAGGCCCAATCCAGACACGGCAACCTCGGCCTCGCCCTCCAGGCCTACCTGTATCGGACGGCGGCCGATCTGAGACGTCTGATGCCGCTCGGTGGGCACATCAGGTTGTGCAAGGGGGCGTATCTGGAGGAGCCAGATGTCGCTCTCACGTCAAATGCCGACATCGACGATGCATTCGCCCGGCTCCTCGACGACCTGATGAGGTTCGAGACGGTGAGGCCGGCCATCGCCACCCACGATGGAGACCTGATCGGCCTGACCCGGGAGCTGGCCAGGAAACGCACCTCCTCCTTCGAGTTCCAGATGCTGTATGGGGTCCGAACCACGCTCCAGCGCGAGCTGGCCGATGCCGGCTACCCGGTCCGGGTCTACCTCCCGTTCGGATCGAAGTGGTATCCCTATCTGACCCGGCGTCTGGCCGAGCGACCCTCCAACGCCTGGTTCTTCATCAGATCGGTCTTCGGATCCTGATCACCCTCCGAAATTGGGATCGAGAGCTCCGTATATGACACGGCACGGTCCCGATTACGTGAGGGCAGGGGGCAATAGAGTGCCGCCATGGCTCTGACCGAGGAGAGACAAGAGGAGGCGGCGCCGGCCCGGCCGCGCGTTGGCCTGGGCCGAGCCCTGGAAGGGCTGGGCATCCTTCTCGCCCTGGGGACCCTGGCTCTGGGAATCCTCGGGACGCTCCCCGAGCATCCGAGCTTCGAGGTGGGCCGCGAGGTGTTCGGGAACGTCCCTCCCGCTCTTCAGGTCGTCTTCTACCTGGGCGTCGCCGGCTTTCTCTGGCTCATGCTCCATCTTTTCGCCCGGCGAGCCAGGGAATGGTCGCTCGGGTCGCCCGATGACCGGAGCGGGTTCTTGGGGCGGAGGATCAAGGCTCTCGACTCCGGCTTGCGCATGAAGACACTCATGAGGGACCCGAGACCGGGTCTGGTCCATTCCGCCCTGTACTACGGATTCCTCGTCCTTTTCCTCGGGACCGTCATCCTGGAGATCGATCACATCCTCCCCGGCAACCTCAAGTTCCTTCACGGCGTTGTCTATCAGGGGTACTCGGCGGTGCTCGACCTGGCCTCTCTCGTCTTCCTCGCCGGCGTCGTGCTCTTCGCCCTCAATCGATATCTGGTGCGACCGGGTCGTATCCGGACCAAGACCAAACCCGAGGACGCCTTGATCCTCGGTCTCCTCGCCGGGATGGGCGTGAGCGGCCTGCTCACCGAGTCGGCTCGCATCAGCCTGTCCGGCCGGCCCCAGTTCGAGGTGTGGTCGTTCGTCGGGTATCCGCTTTCGACGCTCATCTCCGAGACCTCGGCCGCCGGCCTCCATCGTGCGTTCTGGGTCATCCACGTTGCCTCGTTCATCGGCTTCCTCGTCGTGGTCCCGGTAACCAAGCTGCGTCACATGTTCACCTCGCCGGCGAACATGTTCCTTTCGCCCCGTGCCCGGCCCAAGGGCGCGATGAGGGAGATGCCCAACCTGCTCGAGGCCGAGGACGTCGAGACCATCGGAGCATCAGTGGTGACCGACCTCACCTGGAAGCAGATATTCGACACCGACGCCTGCACCATCTGTGGCCGTTGCACATCGGTGTGCCCGGCCAATATCACGGGAAAGCCCCTAGACCCTCGAGAGATGGTCATCAAGACCGGTGAGGTGGCCGCCTCCGTCGCCGGGGTCTCCGCCCCGGTCTCTTCTCTGGCCGTGCTCGATGGCGAGGGCCATCTGTTCGACAGGGTGCAGCCGGACGAGGTCTTCGCCTGCGTGACCTGCCGTGCCTGTGACGAGATCTGCCCGGTGAACATCGAGATCCTGGACCGGATCCTCGATATGCGGCGTTATCTCACCCTCATGGAATCGCAGTTCCCATCGGAGCTCGGACGCGCCTTCGTCTCCATGGAGAACCAGGCAAACCCGTGGGGCCTGAACCGTCAGGCCCGGGCCGACTGGACGAAGGAGCTCGACTTCGAGATCCCAGTCTTCGGTGAGAACGGGAAGGAGAAGGCGGACTATCTCTGGTTCGTCGGCTGTGCAGGGTCATATGACGACCGAAACACCGCCGTCTCGGTCTCGCTCGCCCGTCTTCTCCACCGAGCCGGGATCGATTTCGCCATCCTCGGTCCCCGGGAGGCCTGCAACGGCGACCCGGCCCGGCGCGCCGGCAACGAGCTGGTCTATCAGCAGCTGGCCCTGGAGAACATCGCCACCTTCGAGGAGCTGGGGGTGACCAGGGTCATCACCCAGTGCGCCCACTGCTTCAACACGATCGCCAACGAATATCCGCAGCTCGGCGGCAGCTACGAGGTCGTTCATCACAGCCAGCTGTTGTCGGAGCTGCTGACCCAGGGGCGGCTCGAGACGACGGCCGGATCTGAGGGGATCTCCAAGAAGGTGGCTTATCACGACCCGTGTTATCTGGGCCGTCACAACGACATCTACCTCGCACCCAGGTCCGTCGTCGGCGCCGGTTCGATGCAGCTGGTGGAGATGCCACGACACGGGACACGGGCCCTGTGCTGTGGCGCTGGTGGGGCGCGGTTCTGGATGGAGGAGCAGACCGGGAAGAAGATCAACATCGAGCGGGCAGAAGAGGCCTTGGCCACCGGGGCGGACGAGATTGCGGTGGCATGCCCGTTCTGCTTCGTGATGCTCGACGACGGAGTGAAGGAATTGGGCCGCGACGACGTGAAAGTGCGGGACCTGGCCATGATCCTGGCCGACGACATGGATCGGGCCGACTCGAGGAGCAACGCCGGAGGCGAGTGATCCGACGGCTTGGCTTCACCCTCGTGATGGTGATGGTCGCGGCATGCACGCCGGAAGCGGATGTGCCCTCTGCCACCGCCCCCCCGGCCACGACCACCACCCTCCCGCCGACCACGACGGTCACAGTCCTGTCCGACGTCGCGGTCGAGGAGTTCCGCACGTGTCTCGCCGATCGTGGGCTCGAGATCGAGGAGGTGCCGCTTGACGCCACCGGGCATCCTCGTCTCGACCTGGTCATGGTCACTCTCGACTTCTCGGACCCCGCCACGGCCGACGCCGTGTCCACCTGCTCGGAGCTCCTCGAGACAGGGGCGCTGGACTTCGGGGACGACGATGTCCTGCGCCGACAGATCCTCGAGCAGCTCGAGGAGTTCAGCCGGTGCATGGTCGAACTGGGGGTGGAGGACTTCCCCGACCCGGTCCCCGGTTTCGTTGGTGTCGGCTCACCATTCCCCGTTGCCGAGATCCCCTATTCGGATCCGGGCTTCGCCACCGCAGTCACTGCCTGCCGGCAGGTCCTCCTCGAGGCTCTGCCCGGGACGCCCGGAGGTTGAAGCGCCGATTCGGCCTACGATCGTCGTCCGGTGATCTCACAGCCCGCCCCCGTCATCTATCCCGACACCGGCGAAGACCAGGACATCGACCGACCATGGCAGGTGGTGGTGTGGAACGACCCAGTCAACACGATGTCCTACGTGGTCTATGTGTTCAGGAAGCTATTCGGCTACGACGAGAACAAGGCGACGCTCCTCATGCTCCAGGTCCATCACGAGGGCCGGGCCATCGTGTCGGACGGCCCACGGGAGAAGGCCGAGGTCGATTGCTACCGCCTCCATGGCCACGGTCTCTGGGCCACGATGGAGCAATGATGGCTCGTCGGTTCAAGGCGGTCAGGGGCGGGATCGATGTCGACCTCACCCCCGACGAGAAGGAGCTCCTGTCGGGGCTGCTCCAGGTCCTGGCCGGCATCCCTGCGACCGGGGACGATCCCGCCTCGAGACGTCTGCACGTGCCGGTGTACCTCGACGATCCGGAGTCGAACGAGGAGTGGTGGCGGCTCATGGAAGGCGAGCTGGCTTCGGCCCGATCCGACGACCGCGGCGTCTTCGAACGGACCATCACCGACAAGGGGCGTCGGCACCTGAGCAACGACGAGGCGGATGCTTTCCTGAGAGTGCTCAATGAGGGCAGGCTCGTCCTTGGAGCAAGGTTCGGCCTCGAAGTCGAGGAGGACCACGATCATCTGCCCGAGGACCAGCGTGAGATCATGGACTATCTGGGCTGGCTCCTGGAGGACCTCACTCTGGAGTTGAGCCGATCACTCTGACCGTGTCGCCGGGCTCAACATCTCGACGATTGGAGTAGCTTCGTCGGCTCGCCTCGGTCGGACCAAGGGGGGTCCCGCCGGGCGGGAGGTGACTGTTGCTAGCGGACCCGATCGCCGAGTTGAGAAGCCCTTCGGGATCCCTCATCTCGGTGTACCTGGGTCGCCCCAGCCCGGGCGGGATGACCGCTCTGCTCACCGATCTGCTCCGTCCGGTTCGTGAGGCGGCAGAGGAGAAGGAGCGTCCGGTTCAGAAATCGGTTCGTGCCGACGTCGAGCGCATCCACGACCATGCCGAGCGTCTCGAGGGTGACGCCGCCCCCGGTTATGCGATCTTCGCCTCGGACATGGATGGCCTCTTCACGGTGGAGGCACTGGCACACCGGGTGCCCAACGTCTCGTCGCTCGGCCCTCGCCCCTATCTTCGGCCACTGCGGGCGGCGCCCAAGGCGCTGCGGGCGGGTGTGATCGTGGCCGACCGGTCCCAATCGCGGGTCTTCGTCGCCTCGGGCAACCTCATCGACGAGGTCACGTCGCCGCTGATCGCCGACATCGGGAAGCCCAACTACGGGGGCTTTGCCGGTTACGAGGAGCACGGGGTCAGGGGCCGAGCGGACGAGGTGTCCAACCGCATGTGGCGGGAGGCCGGGTTGATCCTCCTCGAGAAACATCAGGAGCGACCATTCGACTTCGTGGTGATCGGCGGGCATGGCGAGTTGGTCGAGGACATCGTCCGCAACCTCCATCCCTACCTGGACCGGCTGCATCGCTCCACATTCCATGCCGGCCCGCAGACGGTGTCGATCCCCGCTCTCCGCCGGGAGCTGGCCGGGCGGGCCGACGAGGTGAGGCGGCTGAATGAGACGGAGCTGGCCAATCGCGTTTGTGACGCCGCCCTGAGTGACGGTCAGGCGGTCCTCGGTGTGACCGCGGTCCTGGCGGCGTGTAACGCCCAGGCCATCGATTCTCTCGTCGTGGCCGGAGAGTTCCGTCGGGCCGGTGCGATGTGCAACAACTGTGGGTTCCTCGCCCGGTCCGGGACCGTATGCCCGGTGTGCGGCTCGGTCATGTTCCAGGTGGACGACATCGTGGCCGCGGCCATGGAGGCGACGGTGGGTGCCGGGGGACGGACCCATCAGCTGGTGGTGTCCTCCCCACTCGATGCCCACGGGGTCGGCGCCCTCACCCGATTCGCCCTCAGGCCCTAGGCCCGGGCTCCCGCCCGCCGGTACGATTGGCGCATGCGTGAGACGCTGGCACAACGGCAGAGCTGGATCGCCCAGGGAAAGAGCGTGGCCAAGGCGACCGTGGTCAAGGCCTACGGGTCGGCCCCCCGTGGCCCGGGCTCACTCATGCTGGTCTCCTCTGACGGTGAGATGGAGGGCTCGGTGTCAGGAGGCTGTGTCGAGAACGATGTGGTCGTGCGTGCCCTGTCGGTGTTGGAGAACGGCGAGCCCGAGCTGGTGACATACGGCATCGCCGACGACGACGCGTTCGCGGTCGGCCTGGCGTGCGGCGGGACGATCCAGGTCTACATAGAGCCGTGGTGACGTCGCCGGTTCTCGACGCAACCAAGAACCTGATCGAAAGGGACGCCTTCGGTGTGGTCATCACCGTCATTGCCGGACCGGGGGCCGGCACCAAGGCGGTGCTCGACTCCGAGGCAGAGGTGGTCGCCGGATCGATTCCCAACCGACTCGAAGGCCCGGTCCGGTCTGATGCGTCGCAGCTGATGGCGCGAGAGGCCAGCAACACCCTGGCCTACGCCGGTGACGAGGTCTTCTTCGAGGTGATCGCCCCCCGGCCCCGTCTCTTCGTCTTCGGGGCCGTCCACATCGCCCAAGAGCTGGTCCAGCACGCCGGGCTCCTCGGATTCCACACGGTCGTGGCCGACCCGCGACCTGCCTTCGTGACCGAGGAGCGCTTCCCAGGCGCCGACGAGCGAAGGGTCGGCTGGCCAGGCGACGTCGTCACCGGTCAAGACCTCGACTCCCGCACCTTCGTCGTGGTCCTCACCCATGATCGGCGCTTCGAGGACCCTCTCTGGCCCTTGGTGCTGCACACAGACGTCCGCTACATCGGGGCGATGGGCTCCTCTAAGACCAGTGCCGCCCGAAGACAGCGGTTGCTCGAGGCCGGCTTCGGCGAGGATCGGGTCGATCGCATTCACGGCCCGATCGGGCTGGACATCGGCGCCCGGGCCGCCGGCGAGGTCGCCATCGCCATCCTTGGGGAGATGATCGCCGTTCGTTACCTGCACGACCAGGAGCCGGAGCTCCAGGGCCGTCCGGTTCGTCTCTGATGTCCATCGCCGCCGTGGTGCTGGCAGCAGGTGAGTCACGTCGTTTGGGCAGGGCGAAGCAGCTCGAGCCCTGGGGAGACTCCAATCTCCTCACCCATGTCGTCGCCCGCACCCGTGAGTTCCCGGTCGAGGAGGTATGGGTCGTATTGGGCCACGATCATCAGCACATCCTCGAGGCGTCGGACCTGGGCGACGCCGGTGTGATCGAGAACCCGGAGTGGGCGGAAGGCATTGCGTCCTCGATCAGGGTCGGCCTCGATGCCTTGACCCGTCTGTCTCGGGCCGACAAGGCGCTCATCGTGATGGGGGATCAGCCGTCGGTCCCCGTCGAAATCGTCGAGGAGCTCATCGCCTCACATGCCCGCTCCGACCACCCGGTCAGCCTGCCCAAGTACCGGTACAACTGGGGCAACCCCGTTTTGGTCGACCGTCTGCTGTGGCCCCGTCTCATGTCACTCGAGGGGGACGACGGAGCCCAACGTCTCTGGCGCGCCCACCCCGAGTGGGTCAACGAGGTCTGGTTCTCGGACCTCGCCCCCCGCGACGTCGACACCGAGACCGACATCGTCGAATTACGTCCCAGACAGCCGGGTTCGAGCTGAGCTCATCGGTCTAGAGTCGGGACGTCTGGTTCACTCTGGCGCTGAAGGGACACATGACTCGGATCGATCAGGTGGCGGGCATCAGCCACAAGGACGCCACCAAGCTGCGCAAGGCCGGGGTCCGCACGAGCAACGGCCTCATCGCAGCCGCCGCAGATCGGAAGGGGAGGGCCGACCTCGCCGCCGCCACGGGTCTGGACTCACGGGACATCCAACTCTGGGTGAACCACTCCGATCTGCTTCGGGTACGCGGTGTCGGAGCCGAATATGCCGAGCTGCTCACGGCAGCAGGTGTCGACACGTTGCGTGATCTGCGCCGCCGCAACCCGACGGCCCTGCTCGCCAAGATCATCGGTCTCAACGGCAGCACCCGCGTGGTCCAGCGTCTTCCCACGGAAGCCATGGTCGAGGTATGGATCGAGGCTGCCAAGGAGATCGATCCCAGCGTTTGAGTCGTGGCATGAGAAAGGGGCCCTTCGAGGGCCCCTTTCTCTTTGAGGAGGAGTGAGCTCAGGAAGCCTTCTCGGCTGATGCCGAGGCGGTCTTCGATGGGCTCGTCTTCGCTGCGGGCGACTTGGTCGTCTTGGCAGCAGAAGCCTTGGTGGTGCCGGTCTTCGCAGCCGGCTTGGCGGCCGGCTTCTTGGCGGGCGCCTTGGCCGGCTCAGCCGGCTTCGTCGAGACGACGGTCTTCTCGGGACGGAACGAGTTCCGCCACGTGGCCAGCATGTCCTCGAGCTGGTCGCGCAGTTTGCCGACCTGCTCCTTGGCCTGGTCGAGATCGACCTTCGACGAGATCTCCTCGACCACCTTGCCATCGGAGATGCGGCCCACGACCTTCTCACCTTCGACGGCCCACTTGTCGATCGCCTTCTCGGCGGCCTGGCCGTAACCGGTGGCGTTCTCGCTCAGCCTGGTGCGGATATCACCGGCCTTGTCGCCCACCTTTCGGGCGGCGACGACCGGAGCCCCGACGACGGCGTAGAGCACGTTCTTGGTCTTCATGTCACTCCTGTTCGGTTTGGTTCACGTGTGACCCATTGGAATGGATCAACGCCTTGTACATGTCGAGCAGCACCTTCTTCTCGCTGGCGCTGAGCAGGTTGTCTGCCTCGATCGCCTCATAGATGCTCGGCGACTCCAGCTCCGTGTCGATGAAGCCGGCCCTGGAGTACAGGGTGTTGGCAGAGATCTCGAGCGCCCGGGAAAGACGGCCCAGGATCTCAGCCGAGGGCTTGCGGATCCCCCGCTCTATCTGGGACAGATAGGGGTTGGAGATCCCGGCCCGTTCCGCCAGACGACGCAGTGAGAGGTTGGCCCTCTCCCGCTGCTGGTGGATGAACTCACCGAGGTCGTTGTGCTTGCTCTGGTTCACTTAGTGCAAGCATACAGCAAGCTGCTTGCAACTGCAAGCAAAGTGCGTTCTATCGTCTGGGATCCGTCACACCAGGGCGGTCCCGATCATGTCGCCGATGAACCAGGCGATCACCCCGCCGACTCCGGCGATGACCAGATTCTCCAACCCTGAGGTGAACCAGTTGTTGCGGGCCACCCTCGCCTTGACGATCCCCACCACGAACAACCCGGTGAGGGCGAGCACCGTGGCCCAGAGCAGGGCCTCGTTGGCATTGTCGAAGATGAGGAACGGAAGCACCACGGGCAGGGCCCCGACCAGGAAGAGCACACCCGAAGCCATCATGGCCCGGTAGGGGGAGCGCCGCTCGGATTCGACGAAACCGAACTCCAGCGCCTTCATCGCGTTGAGGATCGCGTCGTCCGATCGGTCGAATGCGGCTACCACCATGTCCACATCCTCGGGCTGCAGGCCCATGTCCCCGAACATCTCGGTGAGTTGGTCGAGCTCCTGTTGTCGATGCTCGCGGATGTGGACCCGCTCCAGCCTCAGCTCCGCTTCGAGCACCTGATCCTGGGATTTCGTTGCCAGGTACTCACCAGCAGCCATCGAGACAGCCCCGGCCAAGGCGCCGGCAACCGCTGTCAGCAGTACCTGATCGGTCTCGAGACCGCCACCGACAACACCCACGACCAGGAGGAAGGTCGACACCAGGCCGTCGTTGACCCCGAGGATGATGTCTCGCCAGTACTGACGGGTCTCACCGATGTGAGGTTCGTAGGGAGAGTCCTCTCGCAGCACCCGTTTCTCGGTGGCCACGAGCCGATCGTACCAACGCGGGCGGGGCAACCCCGATCAGAGACCGTCGATCAGACCGATCACCGCTGCGATGCCGGCTCGTATGCCGACCCCGATCGTCCCCTCGTCCAGGCTGAACCCCGGCGAGTGCAGGTCGTGGCCTCTCCCCGCCGATCCGAGCCGGAGCAGGGCACCCGGGGCGACCGACAGGTAGTTGGCGAAATCCTCCCCGCCCATCGAGGGCTCCGTCGGGACCATCACCCCCTCGCCGAGCAGGTCTGTGATCGCGGCGGCGGCCGCGTTCACCACGGCGTGATCGTTCACCACTGGCGGGATGGCCTGGACGTAATCGAGGGAGTATCTCGCCCCGGACCATGCCATCAGGCTGCCGACCGCCTTGTCCATGAGACCTGGGAGGACGTCCCAGAGGCCGCGGTCGAGCGTGCGCGCCGTCCCCTGCAGCTCGACCCGAGTCGGTATGACGTTCGACGTAGTCCCGCCCTGGATCGAGCCAAAGGCCACGGTCAGGATGCTGCGGGCGTCGACGGTCCTCCGCAGGACCCCGGGCAGCTCGTGGACGAGTCGCGCCGCATCGGCGATGAGGTCCACCGTCTGATGGGGACGGGCTGTGTGCCCGCCGGGCCCTTCGAGGACGAGGGTGAACTTGTCGGCACTGGCGGTGATCGGCCCGACCCGGCTCCCGATCTTGCCGGTCTCCAAGGAGGGGTCGATGTGAAACGCGAAGATCCCCTTGAGGCCATCGACGAGGCCTTCGTCGACGAATTGGCCCGCGCCGCCAGGGAACGCCTCCTCGGCGGGCTGGAAAAGGATCCGGACCCCGGTCGGGGGGTCGAGACGACGTAGGGCGACGGCTATGCCGAAGGCGATCGCGGCATGTGCATCGTGTCCGCAAGCATGCATCCAGCCCGGGTTCTGTGAGCGTGGGGTGTTCTCTTCCGGCTCGTCGATGGGGAGGGCGTCCAGGTCGGCCCGATAAGCGACCCTGGGCTCCGGCCCGATGTCGAGCCAGAGACCGGTCCGGGGCTTTCGATGGTGATAGGTGATTCCGTTCTCGTCGAGAGAAGAGGCGATCAGGGCGGTGGTCTGATGCTCTTCGTTGGCCGGCTCCGGGTGGCGGTGGAGCAGACGACGCAGCTCTACCGCTTGGGTCACGATCCCGTCGACCAGGACATCCAGGCGCTCACGATCGATCATCTAGGCCGGAGGCTAACCCTGTCGCTTCACTCGTAGAAGCGGGTTCGAAACACCTGTCGAGCACGTCGAGTGACCCGGCGGTACTCCTCTCGAAGCTCGGAGGCGCGATCGAACCCGAGGGAGGCACCGAGGCTGCGCAGTTCCTCGGGCCCGGTGGGTAGAGAGTCGGCGGCGCGGCCCATCTGGAGATGGAGACGAAGACGGACCCGGGTGCAGAACAGATACGACTCGCTCAACGCACCCTGCTCCCGCGGCTCCAGAACCCCCTCCGTCGCGAGCATCTCCAGCGCGTCCAGGGTTCCCGGGATGCGAAGCCTGGGTGTCTGCCCACCATGACGCAGCTGCAGGAGCTGGGTCAGGAACTCGATGTCGCTGATGCTCCCCGGTCCCAATTTGAGGTGGAAGTCGGGATCCTCGCCCGTAGGGATCCGTTCCTTCTCGACCCTGGCTTTGATCTCACGGATAGAGCGCTGGTAGTCCGCCGGGAGGTGGGGTCGCCACACGAACCGATCGACCATCTCCGACCATGCTGCCCCGAGGTCGGAATCACCGGCCACGATCCTTGCCTTCACCAGGGCCAGCATCTCCCATGGCTCGGCCCACTCCTCGTAATACCGGCGGAAGCTCTCCAACGTCCTGGCCATCGGCCCCTTCCGACCCTCCGGCCTGAGCTCGGCGTCCAAGGCATAGGCTTCGCCGTGTCGGCTCGGCTCGGACAGCAACAGGGCCATGTCGGTGGGGATTCGCAGCGCCCAGTCCCGACGTGTCTCGTCGTCGAAGACGTACATGACGTCGAGATCCGATCCGTAGGAAAGCTCCCCACCGCCCCATTTCCCCATCGCCACCACCGTGAACCCGGAGGGGTCGCCGTCGGTGGCCACGAGCAGGGCGCCCGCCACGGCGGCATCGGCGCTGTCCGTCAGGGAGCGAAGGGTGGTGACGGTGTCTGCCTGGTCGAGGATGTCCCTGGCCGCGATCCGCAGCTTCCTCCGCCGGGCCATACGCCGGATGGTGCCGATCCTGGCGTCTAGATCGGGCCGTGACTCGAGGAGGCCGACGAGACGCCTGGTCTCCTCCGGCGCGCTGCGAATCTCGCCGAGCAGCCGCTCATCGGCCAGACGTGGCACGAACTCGGGGATGCGGTCGATGAGGTCGCCGATCAGCCGGCTGGTCCCGAGCAGGCGACAGAGCCGCTCTCCTGCCAGGGGGTTGACCTGAAGCAGGGTCACCAGGGCGGCGTGGTCAGGGGTGTTGGCCAGGACGATCCGGAGCTGAGCCAGTCCCAGATCCGGATTGGGGGACAACGAGAGCCAGTCGAGCATGAGAGGCAAGACCTGGTGCATGGCGCGGGAGCGACGGCTGAGCCCGGAGGTCAGCTCCTCCAGTGCCCGTCGGGCGGCCGTCACGTCGCGGAACCCGAGTGCCTCCAGCCGCAGTCCGGCCTCCCGGATGCCGAGCCTGGCACTGGGCGAGCCCACCAGAGCATCCAGGATCGGCCGAAAGTAGAGACGCTCGTGCACATCTCGGACCACGGATCGAACCTCGCTCAGTCTTTCCTCCAGTTGACGGGCCGGGTCCTCGGTCATCCCCAGCGAGCGACCCAGCTGAGCCCTTCGCTCCTGATCGGTGGGTAGGTCTTGGGTCTGCCGGAGATCCCACAGCTGGATCCGGTGCTCGAGATCGCGCAGGAAGCGATAGGCGTCATCGAGTCGCTTGCGATCCTCCTCGGCCACGAACCCGAAATCCGTGAGGGCTTGGAGAGCGTCGAGTGTGGCCCGCGCCCGCAGGTCCGGCTCCGGCCGGCCGTGGACCAACTGGAGGAGTTGCACCGAGAACTCGATGTCACGAATGCCACCCCTGGATCTCTTGATGTCCGAAGGCCGCGCCCCATCCTCGGCCTTCTCCTTCAGTCTCCGAATGCTGCGCAATGAATCGACGTCGAGGCCCTTTTCCCAGATGACCTGCTCCACCATCGTCGTGAACCGCTCGCCGAGCCCGACATGGCCCGCGGCGGGTCTGGCCTTGAGCAAGGCCTGAAGTTCCCATGGCTCACCCCATCTGGCGTAGTACTGGGCGTAGGAGGCGAGGCTCCGGGAGAGAGGGCCGATCGAGCCCTCGGGGCGCAGATCGGCGTCGACCACCAGCCCGTAGCCATCGCCGGCCCTGGCGGAAAGCCGAGTCACGAACGCCGTGGCCAGGGCCAGGGCGGCGCTTCGGCCGGCTGTCTCCTCCTCGCCCGCCGTGTCGTGGACCAGCACCAGGTCGAGGTCGGAGGAGTAATTCAGCTCTCGCGCCCCCCATTTCCCCATGGCGATGACGGCAAAGAGCAGATCGCTCACGAGCGGGTGGCGAGCAGACACCGCGAGTCGCGACTGGGCCAGCACATCGGCAGCCAGAAGGTCGATGGCGTCCGAGAATCGGGCCGTGGCCTCCCTGAGGTCGAGGACCCCGGCAAGGTCGTCGGCGGCGATCGGTGTCAGTGCGGCGCGGGCGAGGAATGGCACCGATTCATCCGGCGCGGCGCCGTGCAGCAGACCAGGGTGTCGGGCCACCGCCTGGCTCAGGGCACGAGATGCCCCGGCGAGGGCGCAGGCCCGCCGAATCGAAGTCGCGTCCTCGACGATCTCAGGATCGGCCTCGAGCATCGGGATCAGCCGGGCGAATGCGCCCACCGGGTCGGCGCCGTTCGAGACGAGCTCGGTCACTGCGGTGGCAGTTCGCTCGTCGGGCACGAGCTCTGCGAGGCGCGCTGCCTCCGCAGGCGGCGGAGGAGAGATACGTCGCTCGGTCACGTCCGACAGGGTATGACGGGGCGTATCGTGGCGGTGTGCCAGTACGTGTCGCCGGGGCCCAGCTGAATCTCCGCGTCGGCGACATCGCGGGCAACGAGGAGCGGATCACCGAGGCCATGGCCTGGGCGGAGGCAGAAAAGGCCGACGTGTTGCTCCTGCCCGAGCTCGCGATCAGCGGCTATCCCCCCGAAGACCTAGTGTTGCGCCCGGATTTCGTCCTTGCCGGGCTCGATGCGCTGGGGCGGCTCGCCGCAAGGTCGGGTTCCACCGCGGTCGTCGTCGGATTCGTGGACCGATCGGACGGGCCGGCGCGTGGCGCAGCGGACGCGGAGGGCCGGCGTGTCGCAAATGCCGCCGCCGTCCTCCAAGACGGTGCTGTCGCGGGCGTCTATCACAAGGTGCTGCTCCCCAACTATGGCGTTTTCGATGAGGACCGCTACTTCGCCGTCGGACAGGATCCGGCCCTAGTTTGGGACCTGGGACCGCTCAAGGCCGGAGTGTCGATCTGCGAGGACATCTGGCTTCCGGACGGTCCGCCGAAGGAGCAGGCGGATGCGGGGGCGCAGGTGCTCTTGAACATCAATGCGTCACCATTTCACAAAGGCAAGGCGCGTGAGCGTGAGGCGATGATCGTGGAACGGGCACAGGCATCTGAGGCGCCCGTGGTCTATCTCAACCTGGTCGGGGGCCAGGACGAGCTGGTGTTCGATGGGTGCTCGCTCGCCGTCGCAGCTGACGGCACCATCGTCCACCGCTCGCCGCAGTTCGAGGAGGACACCTTCCTGGTCGACCTTCCCCTGCGGGGGGAGACGGAGACTCCCGGATCGGTCAGCGAGCATCTCGGGGCCGAGGAGGAGGTCTATCGAGCCCTGGAGACCGGTCTGGGCGATTACGTGCGAAAGAACGGCTTCCAGCAGGTGGTGATAGGTCTGTCGGGTGGCATCGACTCGGCGCTCACCGCGGTGATCGCCGCGGACACACTCGGCCCGGAGGCAGTGTGGGGCGTGGCCATGCCTTCCCGTTTCTCCTCACAACACTCGATCGACGACGCCAGGGCCCTGGCCGAGAACCTGGGGATCAGATTCGACCTCCTCCCCATCGACGGCGTGTACTCGTCGTTCCTCGAGACGCTGGCCCCGGTCTTCGCCGGGACCGACTTTGGCACTGCCGAAGAGAACCTCCAGGCCCGGGCGAGAGGGGCGATGCTGATGGCGATCTCCAACAAGCACGGACCGATGGTGATCGCCACGGGCAACAAGTCGGAGATGGCGGCGGGATACGCCACGCTCTATGGCGACATGGTCGGGGGCTACTCGGTGTTGAAGGACGTGTTCAAGACCCTCGTGTACGACCTGGCGAGATGGCGCAACAAGGACGGTGACGTGATCCCTCAGAGCACCATGGACAAGCCGCCATCGGCCGAGCTGCGGCCCAACCAGAAGGACTCGGACAGTCTGCCTCCTTACGAGGTCCTCGACGAGATACTCACCCTCTACGTCGAGTCGGACGTGGGGGTCGCCGAGATAGTCGAGCGGGGGTTCGACCCCCAGCTGGTGGAGCAGGTGGCCGGCATGGTCGATCGCAACGAGTACAAGCGTCGTCAGGCAGCTCCCGGGGTCAAGATCACGGTCAAGGCCTTCGGAAAGGACCGCCGCCTTCCCATCACCAACTGGCACACGCCGCGATCGGAATGAGGGTGGCGTCATGACCTCCCGAGTGCTGATCAACGGCGTGGAATCCGACGGGTTCGTCCCAGTCAGCGACTCCTCCGTCCTCCGCGGTGACGGGTGCTTCGAGGTGATCAAGGCCTACTCCGGGCGTCCCTTCGCCCTCGACGCCCATCTCGACCGTCTCGAGCGGAGTGCCAAGGCTCTGGATATCGGCATTCCGGGTCGCGAGGAGCTGAGCACCTGGATCGAGGATGTCGCGGCGGGATGCCCCGAATGCGTGGTGAGGGTGGTGGTGACGAGGGGCTCTGCAGTGCCTGGCGTGAACAGCGACCCACTGATCGTGGTGTTCGCCCACGAGTGGATCAAGGGCGAGGGCCCGGCCCGCCTTCTCCCGGTGCAAGCGCCCTGGCACGCTGCCGGCGCAGACTGGGAGCTGGCCGGGGCCAAGGTTCTCTCCTATGCCCCCAACCTGTCCGCCAGCAGACGAGCAGCGGCCGAAGGCTTCGATGATGCCCTGCTCACCACTGTCGATGGGGTCATGCTCGAGGGGCCGACCTTCTCGGTGGCCTGGGTAGTGGACGGGGTCTTGGAGACACCAGGGCTCGGGTTGGGGATCCTCGACTCCATAACACGCCGGGTGATGCTCGAGTTGGCCGCGGAGCTAGGGGTGGAAGTGGTGCAGGGAAGCTGGCCGCTCGACCGCCTCGACCTGGCCCAGGAGATGCTGGCCTTCTCCACGGTGCGGGAGATTCAGCCGGTCTCGGCTGTCGGCCCGAGGCGATTCACCGAGGGCTCAGTGACGGCCGACCTCGCCCGGCGGTATTACCAACACGTCTACTGACTCGGAGGAGGGCAGGGCTGGGGGTTCTGGCCTGACATCCAGCTGACCATGCGATGCACGGCTTCGTCCCTGGTGAGCACCCGCGCCTGGTCCAACGGCGGGTTGCAGGCCGCGCGTGCCCCGATGTCTCGAAGCTTTGCCTCGGCCTCCTCGGCCGTCGGCAGGAACACCTCCCGCACATCCTCCGGTCCTGCCTCCGTGCGAAGGGTCGCCACCAGGGCGTCGATCCGAATCCAGATCGCGAGCCGGGCGATGTCCGCCTCGGTCAGGCCATGGAGAAGGCAATTGTCGACCGGCGGGCACCCGGCGGTGCCAGTTACGGGTTGATACTTGCCCTCCAGGCGCGGAGTGGTCTTGCCTGCGTAGTGATCGGCGATGAGGGACGCGAATTGCGGGTCGGCGAGCTGGTCGGGGCAGAAGTTCAGCGCAGACCCGTCGCATCCGAGGAGGAGGCCACGTGTCAAGAGCAGCGCCGCCGCCGCCTCGCCTGGCCGGCCATCGTCGTCTGTGTAGGGCCAGCCCGGTTGTGGTTCGGCGAACGCCATGGCCGACTGAGCGGCGAGAAGGCTGGGCCGTGGGTCGACAGCGAGCCCCTGGGGATCGTGCAACTCGAAGTGGAGGTGGTCCACCGTGTCCTCGGCGTTGCCCGAGTCGCCCACCCAGCCGATCACTTCGCCTCGCCTCACTGGAGCGCCTGTCACCAGATCGGTTCGCACCCCGACTCCGAGACCATCGTCGGAGCCGAACAGGTCGTTGTTGAGATGTATGTAATAAGACGACCAGCCGTCGGCATGCCCGATGATGGCGTAGCAGCAGTTGGGAGTCCCCTGATCTTGGACGACACTGCTGACCACACCATCGGCCACCGCCACCACCGGAGTCAGCTTGGGGGCCGCGATGTCGTTCCCTTCGTGTTTCCGTGCACCCCCGTCACGGTCGGCGCCGAACTCAGAGCCGATGGCGCCCACCCCGGCCAGGGGCCAGGCCATGTCGTACACGAAGGGATCACAAGCCGGAGGTGGCGGCAGGGTGGTGGTGGCAGGCACTGTGGTCGTGGTGGCGGGCATCGTGGTCGTGGTGGTGGGCGGCGCAGTCGTTTCGGGAGGAGCCGTGGTGGTCGTTGGCTCCGGCCCGGTGGTGGTGGTTTCGCCATCATCGATGGTGGTCGTGGTGGTGGGTGGTGTCGTGGTCGTGGTTGCGGGAACCGTGGTCGTCGCCGGCGTGGTCGTGGTGGTGACCGGTGGGGCCGTGGTGGTTGCGGGGAGCGTCGTTGTCGTCTCGGGTGGCACTGTGGTCGGCGGGAACAGCACGTCGAGGGTCACCGGGGGGCACACCTCGGCCGCGGCCGCGGGCTCCGGTTGGGTGCTCACCAAATAGAGCCCGGTGATCAATGCGGACGCGACCAATACCGCGGCCGTCCGTCTGCCGTACATCGGGCGCAACCTTAACTGGCGGTTTGGAACCGCAAGCGGGCGGGGTACGTTTGTCAACCCATGACCCTCTCACGAGCGCTCCGTCTCTCACTCGTGGGCGCGCTGCTCCTGGCGATCAGCGCGTGCGACGACGGCGAGACCACGGAACTCAGCACCACATCGTCCCTCATCTCCAGCGCGACCACAGTCGACGCCGAGGCGAGCACCACGACCACACCGACCGATGCATCGGCGGCGCCGACCACATTGGTTGGCCAATCGGTGAGCGGATACGAGGTGGTGGCCCGTGTCTCGGATCCGGCAGGTGAGACGCTGTTCATCGTGATCCCGCCGGGTGCGTACACCGACGTGGACATGGAGAACTTCACGGTCGGCCTGGTCGACGACGGGACCGTTACCTATGGCGCCGAGATATTCGACGATGCCGCCGCGGTCGAGGCCTACCGGAAGCCGGAGGCGGAGCGGACCGAGGCGGAAACCCAGCTCATCCGGCAGCATCACTTCGCCAGCGTTCAGAACGCCGGTGTCGTCGTGTTCCAGGGCCCGTTCGCCGAATCTCCCGACGTCATCATCGGTAGCTGATCACAGCAACGCCGCGGCCACGAGGAGAAAGCCCCCGAACCCGACCAGGTCGGTGATCATCGTGAGGAGGATCGACGAGGCCAACGCCGGGTCCAGCCCGAGCCGACGCAGGATGAGGGGGATTGCCGACCCGGCAAGGGTGGCGATGAAGAGGTTGGCCAGACAGGCCAAGCCCACGACGAACGCAACCTCCGTCGGCGTCGAACTGCTCTGGAACACACCGGAGTCGACCAGGACGTAGGTGAGGCCAGAGGCGGCGACGGCGAGAAGAAGGCCGTTGAGCAAGCCAACCCCGGCCTGTCGAGCCAGTATCGAGGTCACCTGAGCTCGGGGAACGTCGTCGGAGGCCAGGGAGCGGATCATCACTGCCAGGCTCTGATTGCCCCCGTTCCCGCCCAGAGTCGCCACGATCGGCATCAATGCGGCCAGCACCGGCTCGGTCGAGATGATGTTGGTTTGTCGCTCGATCACATAGGCGACGAAAAGGGCGAGAACGAGGTTGAGGACGAGCCAGGGCGCCCGGGACCGGAACGACTTGGTCACGTCGGTGTAGACCGTCTCACCGAGGCCGGCGCCCACCGCAGCGGCGAAGTCCTCGGTGGCCTCGTCCTGCACCGCCTCGAGGACCGCGTCCGTGGTGACGACTCCCAGGAGGACACCATCCTCGTCGACCACCGGGATGCCGAAGAGGCGATAACGCTGGGCCAGCTCGGCAACCTCCTCCCGGTCGCTCATGGCTTCGACAGACACCGGCTCGGGCACCATGACCTCATCGAGGCTGGCCCCCGGCCGGGCGAAGACCAGGTCGCGGAAGTAGATGACCCCGGCGAGCCGGGATTCGTCATCGACGACGTAGACGTACGACAGGTCTTCGTACTCGTCGTGGAGCTGGCGGATTCGCTCGATCGCCTCTCCCGCCGTGAGCCCGATCGGGAGCGCGGCGATCTCCGTCGTCATGAGACCACCAGCCGTGTCCGACGGGTACTCGAGGAGACGTCGGATCTCCAGTTCCGACTCATCGTCGAGCATCGCCAGGACACTCTCGGTGACGTCGTCGTCGAGCTCGAAGAGGAGGTCGGCGGCCGCCTCGCCGGTCATTTGGCTCACCGCTGCCGTCAGGTCCTCGAGGGGGACGACCTCGACCAGCTCGGCGGCGAGCTCAGGGGAGATTTGCTCGAGGATGTCGGCGACATCCCCCGGTTCGAGCTCGGCGAGCAGGCCGGCGGCGTCCTCCTCGGTCAGCTGCTCGAGTACGTCGGCTGCGTCGCCCGGGGCAGCTTCGGCTAGCGCCTCCCACTCCTCGCCGTGGGTTTCCAGGTAGTCGGCGACTTCCTCGTGGTCACGGCGCGCGGCAGCAAGCAGGTCTCTGGCGAGTTGGCGCGGTCTTCTGAGTCGGAGTCTCACCGGTACCCCTGGAACGGCGAACCGGCAGAGGGTAACTATCCCTCGTAGGGGCGAACTGCTTTGACGGTGACCTGGAACGTGCCGCCCGGCGCCCTGTAGGACACCATCTCCCCCACCGTGGCACCGAGGAGGGCCTCTCCCATCGGGCTGTTGGGGGAGGCGAGGAGAAGGCCCGGCACCTTGTTCTCCTGGGGTGCCACGAAATAGTCCAATTCGTCGCCATCGGAATCGGTGACAGTGACCACACAGCCGATCTCCACCTGAGCGGTGGCGGTGACTGCCCTCACCTCGGAGGTGTTGAGGAGGTGCTCCAGCTTTCTGATCCGGGCCTCCATCAGGCCCTGGTCGTTCTTGGCGGCGTCGTAGTCCGCGTTCTCCCGTAGGTCGCCATGTGACCTCGCCTCGGCGATGCGCTCCTCGATCTCCCGTCGCCCCGCGGTCTTGAGGTGCTCGAGCTCCTCTTTCATCTTCTCGTGGGCGGCAGGGGTCAGGAAGGTCGGTTCATCGGACATGAGTCGGGGAGGCTAATTCCGGGCCAGGTGCTATCAGGAGACGGGGCGCAGACCGGGGGAAGGGTCGGTGTGGGGCCAGGGCTATCTTCTGTCGGGTGACCGGGGTTCGCCTCACCGAGTATTCCCACGGAGCCGGATGTGCCTGCAAATTGGGCCCGGACGAGCTCTCGTTCGTGATGGGTGCGGTGCGAGATCACGCTTCCACCACTCACCCCGCACTTCTCGTCGGTGTGCAGGGCTCCGACGACGCCGGGGTGTACGACCTCGGCGATGGACGGGCGTTGGTCCAGACAGTCGACATCTTCACCCCAGTGGTCGACGCTGCACGTGATTGGGGCCGGATCGCCGCCGCCAACGCCCTCAGCGACGTCTATGCCATGGGGGGCACTCCTTTGACCGCACTCCAATATCTGGCCTGGCCCCGAGACACGCTCGACTTCGATATCGCTCGAGAGGTGGTTCGAGGCGGTCTCGACGTCATGGGCGAGGCGGGGTGCACCGTGCTGGGCGGCCATTCCATCGACGGGCCCGAGCCGACGTACGGGTTCGCGGTGACCGGGATGGTCGGCACCGAGTCGTATGTCCCCAACTCTCGAGCCGAGGAGGGTGACGCCCTGATCTTGACCAAACCCCTGGGCGTCGGGATCATCACCACCGCCATCAAACGGGGCCAGTGCCCCCCCGACGTGGCGCGGAGGGCTGTCGAGACCATGACTACGTTGAACGATGTGGCTGGGAGGTGTCTGGCTCAGGGGCGTGCCCATGCCGCCACCGACGTCACCGGTTTTGGCCTGTTGGGACATCTCCGCGAGATGTGCGTCGCCTCGGGGGTCGGCGCCACGGTGTCCACCACCGATGTCCCTGTCCTGGACGGGGCAAGAGAGCTCCTCCAACTCGGGATGTGGGCCGGCGGCTCGCAGCGGAATCTCAAGTCGATTCTCGACTTCGTGGAGTCCGAGGTGGCCGAGGATGACCTGCGGCTCCTGGCCGACGCCCAGACATCGGGGGGTCTGCTGGTGGCTCTTCCTCGGGATTCGGTCGATGAGTACCTCCGCCTGGTCGCAGGCTCAGGGGTCATCGGCGCGATCACCCATGGAGTCGGCATCAGGGTCATCCCATGAACGCGGTGAGGATGGCGTCATGAATGAGGTGGATCGTCTCGAGAGCATCTCCCAGGCGCTCTCCATCCCCAGGGTCGGGCGTCACATCTTCCTCTGCGCCGACCAGACCACACCGAAATGCGCTCCGCGCGAAGTGACCCATGAGCTGTGGGCCCACCTCAAAGCCCGGCTGAAGGAGACAGGGCTCGCCTCCGCGCCACCCGCCTGGTCGGGAAAGCCAGGAGTCGAGCCGACTCCGGTCGAGCCCGGTCGAGGATCCGTCCTGAGGAGCAAGGTCGACTGTCTACGCATTTGCGAGCAGGGGGCGATCTGTGTGGTCTATCCCGAGGGCACCTGGTACGCCAATCTCGATCGTGAGGCCCTCGACCGGGTGATCGACCAGCATCTCGTCGGTGGCCGCCCCGTGGAGGAGTTGGTGTTCGCGACTACCGGGAAGAGCCGATGAAGACCTTCTGGCGTCTGCTGGCAGCCCTGATCCTGTGGCGTGCATTCGCCCCCCCGATCAGCCCTCGCTTCCGTCCCCCACAGGAGCATCCCTGGAGGAGCGCGGGGCGGACCGTGTTCGTCGGCGACGAGGAGTTCGTGGTCCGGGAGGCGGGGCCTGAGGGCGCTCCGATCTTGCTCCTCATCCACGGCCTGGCCGGTTCTTCGCTGGCCGAGTGGTATCGGATCGGGCCTGGGCTGGCCGAGAAATACCGGGTGATCATGGTCGACCATCGCAGTCACGGTCTGGCGCCATTGGCCCGCGACCGATTCGAAGTGGAGGACCTGGCCGACGACATGGCGGGAGTTCTCGATGCCATGGGCGTCGGTCAGGTCTCGGCCGTCGGGTATTCGATGGGCGGGGCGATCGCTCAGGCCTTCGCACATCGCCATCCACATCGGGTCGACCGACTCGCGCTCATCGCCACGTTCACCCACCACCCCGAGCCCCACCGCTTCCTGCGGGCGGCTGGGGCGATCCTGGCCCGGGCTTGGGAGCGGCTCACCGGGCTCGGGACGCCGGAGGTGCGGTCGACGTATCTGCGGTGGACCGGGGCCGTGGATGAGCGTCACGCCCGCTGGCTTTGGGAGGAGACCCATCGTCGGGACGTCGATGCCGGAGCCCAGGCAACCCTGGCCCTGCTCCGATTCGATTCCCGGCCTTGGATCGGCAAGGTCGAGGTGGAGACCCTGGTGGTGATCCCTACCGCCGACGAGCTGGTCCCCCCGGCATGGCAGTACGAGCTCGCCGCCGCCCTGCCCAATGTCACAGTTGTCGAGTTGCCCGGTGTGCGTCATGAAGCGCCCTGGACCCATCCCGACCGGGTGGTCGAAGTGGTCTCCTCGTTTGTCGGCTGAGCGAAAGCCGTCGGGCGGGTCGCTGACCGACAGCCGTCTCTCCAACCTGGGCGCCAACCGGATACTCGAAGGGTTCGAGGAGTATGTGTCCAGGTTCAGGGCCATCAACCAACGGGCCCCGCGACGGTTCGAGGAACGGGACTGGCATGGCATACAGGCCGACGCCATCGAGCGGCTCAGGCTCTACACGGTGGTCGTAGACCGGGTGATGGAGTCGGTTGGCCAACTCCTCGGACTGCGGTCGGATGACCCCTTGGTCTGGGTAGCCGTCAAGGCCGTGTACTCCGGCCTCATCTCCGACCGCCAGGATTGGGAGTTGGCTGAGACGTTCTACAACTCGGTCACCCGCCGGGTGTTCAGGACCGTGGGTGTCGCCGAGCACATCGAGTTCGTCGACTCGGACTTCGACAGCCCGCCGATCCCCTCCCGGGAGCCCATCTATCTCACCTTCGACCGCCGGGACTCGACGGTGGACCTGGTCCGGGAGATCCTCGCTTCCTTCGCTCACTCCGTCCCGTATGCCCGTCTCGAGGCCGATGCGGCGGAGGTCGCAGCCAGGATCGCCGCGCGTCTCAGCGAGCCCGGCGCCCTGGCCACGGTGGGCAAGGCGGAGATGGTGCGTACGACCTTCTATCGCGGGCAGTCCGCCTACATCATCGGGTTGCTTTACGCCGGTTCGCACCGTATCCCGCTGATAATCGCGTTGAGCAACGGGGACGACGGGGTCTTCGTCGACGCCGTCCTGCTTACCGAGGACGAGGCGTCGATCGTCTTCAGCTTCACACGCTCTTACTTCCATGTCGATGTCGGCCGTCCCTACGACCTGGTGCGTTTTCTCCGACGGTTGATGCCCCGCAAGCGCCTGGCCGAGATCTACATCGCAGTGGGACAGAACAAGCACGGCAAGACCGAGCTCTACCGGGACCTTCTCCGCCATCTTCGATCCACCGAGGAGAGGTTCGAGCCGGTGCCAGGGACGAGAGGGCTGGTGATGGTCGTCTTCGGGATGCCCGGTCATGACGATGTGTTCAAGGTGATCAGGGACACCTTCCCCCCACCCAAGAGGACCACCCGGCGCGGGGTGATGGGCAAGTACCGGCTGGTCTTCCAGCACGATCGCGCCGGGAGGCTGATGGACGTCCAGGACTTCCAGCACCTCGAGTTCCACCGATCCCGTTTCTCGCCAGAGGTGCTCGATGAGCTGCTGACCGAGGCGAGCGCCACGGTCCGGCTGGAAGGGGACTCGGTCGTCATCAGCCATGTCTATGTCGAGCGGCGCGTCGTCCCCCTGGACGTGTATGTCCGCGAGGCGGCCGGTCCCGCGGCGGCGGATGCGGTGATCGATTTCGGTCAGTCGATCAAGGACATGGCCTCGACCAACATCTTTCCGGGCGACCTGCTGCCGAAGAACTTCGGGGTGACCCGTCACGGTCGTGTCGTCTTCTACGACTACGACGAGTTGAGCGCCCTGACCGAGATCAATTTCCGTGAGTTGCCAGCCTCCCGGGACGAGGTCGAGGAGTGGGGCCCGGATCCATGGTTCCCGGTGGGGGATGACGATGTGTTCCCCGAAGAGCACCAGGCATTCCTCGGCCTCCCCACCGATCTCCGTGACGTCTTCTTCCAGCACCATGCCGATCTCTTCGGGGTTACCGCCTGGCGAGCCATCCAAGAGCGTCTCGAATCCGGGGAGCTGATCGAAGTCTTCCCCTACCGTCAGGACGCCCGCTTGCCTGGGACGGGTGAGTCCAGGGGATGGTGACCGCCGCTACGGAGCAGGGATCAGAGCCAGGCTGCCCTCCGAACCGTCTTCCACCTGCTCCCGATCCCAGCGCAGCGGATGATGGGTGCCGTCTGCCCAGGAGGCGAGCATGTCGTCGTAGTGGCGATGGAAGGCGTGACCGGACTGGCCGGTGGAGTTGACCGAAGTGGAGGCGGGGAGATCGGCCAGGTCGATCACCATCCGCATCGAGGGCAGCCAGTCGACGCCGTAACCATCGGGTGGATGGAAGCCCACCGCATTCACGATGTCGTCGCTCCCGCCGACTCTGGCCGGCGCAGTCCGGTTGAACAGCCATTCGATCGGGGCAATGCCGGATTGACCGAAAGTCAGGTTCTCGAAGGAGGCGACATGGAGGTCGGCCCAGCGCCACGACGAGGGATCGTCCCCGAGCAGACCGCTCAACTCGTGATGGGCGGCGATCATGGCCCGTTCGAGGATGATGTCGCGGTTTTCCACCACCTCGGTGCGCACGTCGTCCCAGAATGGGTCGTCCGGGCTGTCCATGAGGGCGGCAACCACCGTGAACCAGCGGCTGCCCCCATCAGGCCATGAGTCCTCGGGAAGCTCGTCCTGGAAGGTGAGACGCAGCAGGTGAGACCAGGTCGCCTGGTAGGCGGCACACCCAGGCGAGTCGGGGTTGGCGACATAGGCGCCGGGTCCTGTCGACCACGGCTCCATCACCCCTTGCATGGCGTCGACGGGCTCTTCGTCCGAGGTGACTGCCAAGAGGTGAGGCATCAGGTCCGGCGCCCCGCCGTCGGCACCGTCCATCTGCATCTCTTGCGCCGACGCGACCGAGAAGCTTGCTGGGGCGTTGGCCAGCATCTCCTCGATGCGCGCCGCCCGATATCCGTAATTGGCATCGACCGAGAAGAAGGGTTGGCCCCCCGACGCCACCACCGGGTTGTTTGCCGTGCTGATGTGGTCGTCTGGGGGGTTCAGGATCGAGGGCATCTCCTCGAAGGGCACCACTCCAACCCACTCGTGCTCTCCGGTCCATCCCGGCACCGGCCAGGACCCATCACCCGATGCACGGACAGGCAGCTCGCCCGTGGCCTGGTAGGCGATGTTTCCATCCACATCGGCGTAGACCACGTTCTGGCCGGCGATGTCCCATTTGGCCAGGGCGGTGCGGAACTCGTCGTAGCCGGTGGCGCGGTTGACCCCGATGATGGCCTCGACCAAGGTGGAAGGCTGGAGGGTCTGCCAGGAGAGCGACACTGCGTACTCGTCCGGCAGGTCGAGGGAAGATCCGCTGAACGGCGGTTCCTCGAAGTAGGTATCGGAGATGACCGGCCCATGATGGGTGACCATCACCTGGTGGTCGATGTCATCGCCCCCGGCGACCTCGATCCTCTCGTCGCGGGTCTCCATGTCGAGCCACTCCCCATCGAACTCGTACTGAGCGGGATCATCAGGGTTGAGCCTCTCGATGAACAGGTCCTGAGTGTCGGCCGCCTGATTGGTCACGCCCCAGGCGATTCGCTCGTTGTGCCCGATGACGACCCCTGGGGTGCCAGGGAATGAGAACCCGACCAGCCGGTATGGGCAGACGTCGCCCCTCTCCGCGCAGTGAAGCCCGTTCTGGTACCAGATGGACGGCATCTGGATGGCGAGATGGGGATCGTTGGCGAGCACCGGCAGGCCCGAGTCGGTGTGAGAGCCGCCGACGACCCAGTTGTTCGAACCGATGCCGCCGAATCCGCTTCCCGTCACGCCCCGTGCGTCGCGCACCCTCTCCCCGGCGGAGACCAGGGCTGTGAGTGCTCCGTCGGGCAGACCCGGCGTCGTCCGCCCGGCGGCGGCCGTCTGATCCGAGGGTGCGATCACCGGGTGGTCGTCGGGGTAGGTCGGATAGAGCTGGGCGACCCGCTCCGGAGGAAGGGCCCCACTCAGCGTTGCCCGATCGATCTCCTGGAGCATGTTCCAGCTGAGGTCCCACGACATGACCTTGCCCCAGGTGAGGGTGTTGATCGGGCTCCAGGGCTCGATCTCGTAACCCGAGGCTTGGAGGGGGAGGATGGCGTATTCGAGACTGATCTGCGACGGGCTCCGTCCCGCCAGGAAGGCATTCACACCGTCGGCGTATGCCCCGACGATCGCCCGGTGCTCTTCCGCCATCAACGCCAGCTCTTGCTCGGCTATCCCGGTGAAATCGAGGGAGCGCAGGAACAGGTCGGTCTCGACCTGGCCGTCTCCGAACATCTCCGAGAGCCTGCCCGCTCCGATGTGACGCCAGAAGTCCATTTGCCAGAACCGGTCCTGGGCGTGGACGTAGCCTTGGGCAAAGAAGAGGTCGTGTGACGTCCCGGCATAGATGTGCGGCACCCCGTCGGCGTCCCTGATGACCTCGACCACCCCGTCGAGCCCCGCCGCCTCGATCTCGCCCTCGACCTGAGGGAAGGAGCGGCGCACCAGGAAGAAACCGAAGATCGCGACCGCTATGACGACGAGGAGCAGGCCGACCAGGATCCTCCTCAGCCATCGCATTCCAGGAGAGTATGCCGGAATCGTGATTTGCCGTGGGCGATATCTAGCGTTCGGCCATGCGCTCCCTCGTGTCGATTCTGCTCGCCGTCGCCATCGTGGCTGCCGCATGTGGGGCCGGGGAACGGGCGGCCGTCACCACCCCTGACACGCTCCCTTCAACCACCACCACTGTGGCCGCGCCCTCGACGACGGTTCCCCCACCGGCCCCGACGATCGCGGCGACGACGACCACGACACAGCCGATCGACGTCTCGTTCGGGGCAGATTTCGTTGCCGGCCCGGAGCAGGTGCAGGTATCGGTCGGAGACGAGCTCTCCGTCTGGGTCCTCTCCGCCGATGAAGACGCCGAGATCCATGTGCACGGATACGACCTGTTCTTCGATGCAGCCGCGGGTGTGCCTTTCGAAGTGACCTTCACGGCTGATGTCCCGGGGATCTTCGAAGTCGAGGTCGAAGGTTCCCACATGCTGTTGTTCGAGTTGGTGGTCGCCGGATGACCGCCTCTGCTGCTGACACGATGCAGTTCGTCCGGCATGCGTGATCTCGAGGTCAGAAATGTGGCGAGACGTCTCGCCGTCCTTCTCCTGCTGGTGGCGGCGCTGTTGCCGGTGCCCTCGGTGGCCATGGCGCACGGGATCGGTGGGCGGCTCGATCTGCCCGTCCCGCTGAGCTTCTTCTTGGTGGGGGCGGGTGTAGTGCTCGTGATCAGCTTTGTGGCCCTGGCCATCCTGTGGCCCGAACCACGACTCCATGAGGGCCCTCGTCATGAGCCCGCCCGGCTCACGGTGAAACGGGGATGGTTCCTCCCCTCGCTTGGGCTCATCGGGCTGTTTCTGGTCATCGGCCAGCTGATCCCGCCTCTTCTTGCCCTGGAGACCGACCCGACCCGGCCCACCATCGCCCCGGTGCTGGTTTGGGTCGTGTTCTGGTTGGTGATCCCGTTCGCCGGCGCCTTCATCGGCGACTGGTACACCGACGTCAACCCATGGCGATCGCTGGCCTCGGGGCTCCGGACGGGTTGGGCGGAACGATCAGGGCTGCTCGACCGACTCGGGGTTTGGCCGGCCGTGCTGGTGCTCGTGGCGTTCACCTGGCTGGAGCTCGTTTATGCAGACTCGGGCTCGCCGGTCGCCCTCGGCACCGCCGCACTTGCCTACAGCATCTTCCTGATGGGGGCGATGGCCTTTGCCGGCCGGGAAACAGGTCTGGCGGTCTTCGACGCCTTCACTCCGTACAACCGGCTGATATCTGCCATCTCGCCACTGGGCCGTCGCCATGACGGGCGCCTGGTCTGGCGAGGATGGCTGCGGGCACTCACGGTGCTCCCTGCTTGGCCCGGTCTCGCAGCCTTCGTCGTGACCGCGATCGGAACCGTCACCTACGACGGGGCGTCGAGTACCCAATCCTTCAGTGGCCTGATGGGGGAGTTCGGGCAGACCATGCTCGGTGAGACCCTCCTGCTCGTCGTATGTGTCTTCGCCGTCGGAATGGCTTATTGGATCGCCTCATGGGCCGCGGCCCGCCTGGTCGGTGGGGCGTGGACCGCGCCGAGGGTCGCGGCCCGTTTCGCCCACACCCTGGTCCCGATCGCCCTTGCCTACGCCGTGGCCCACTACCTGACGTTGATCTTCTTCGAGGGCCAACAGCTGATCGCAGCAATCTCAGACCCCTTCGGCCTTGGCTGGGATCTGTTCGGGACCGCGGACCGCAAGGTCGACTTCTTCATCACCGCAGCAGAGCCGGTCTGGTATGCCCAGGTGGCCGTGATCGTCACTGGCCACGTCCTCGGAGTGGTCCTCGCCCACGATCGGGCATTGCACGATTTCGGGACCGAAGCGGTGCGCTCTCAGTATGCGATGCTTCTCCTTATGGTGGCCCTCACCACTCTTGGTCTGCTCATCCTGGCGGGTTGATCGTGATCTTTGCGCACTATTGGGGCATCGACGAGATAGGCATCTTCGTGCTGCCTGCAGTGCTCGCCATCCTCGCCCTGCGCTGGGCGGAGAAGAAGGCGAAGCGCAGCGCTGCCGAGAAGAAGGCCGCCGAGCAGGCAGCCGTGAGGGCGGCGGAGGGAAGCGATGTCGACTGACGGCCAGGAGATGGTGGTTCCCGTGATCACCGACACGGTGACGGCCACGAGGTCGGCCCGGTCGACGGTCGGTGCCTACTTCGCCCTGACCAAGCCTCGGATCATCGAGCTGCTACTCATCACCACGATTCCTTCGATGATCCTCGCCGCGGGGCGATGGCCCGGAACGTGGGCGGTGGTGGCGACGCTGATCGGCGGGTCGCTGTCGGCCGGGGGAGCCAACGCTCTGAACAACTATGTCGACCGGGATATCGACAAGCTGATGAGAAGGACTCGCTCCCGGCCCCTGGCCCGGCATGTGATACCCCCGAGCAATGCCCTCTTGTTCGGGATCGTGCTCGGCATTGCCGGATTCGCCTGGCTGTGGGTGACCACCAACCTGCTGGCGGCGGCAATCTCGACCTCCGCCCTCCTCTTCTATGTCTTCGTCTATACCCTCGGCCTGAAACGCAGGAGTGCCCAGAACATCGTGATCGGGGGGGCGGCAGGTGCTGCACCTGCCCTGGTCGGTTGGGCGGCGGTGTCCGGGACGATCGATATGCCGGCTTGGGTCCTGTTTCTCATCGTCTTCTATTGGACCCCACCGCATTTCTGGGCCCTGGCCATCAGATACCGGGAGGACTACGAGCGGGCCGGGGTTCCCATGCTCCCCGTGGTGGCGGGTGTGGAGGCGACCACGCGCAAGATGCTGCTCTACACCGGCCTGATGGTGGCGATCAGCCTGCTCCTGGTGCCGGTCGCCGGGATGCGATGGATCTACCTCGGGGCGTCCATCGTGCTCGGGGCCTGGTTCCTCTGGGAC
>JBMDXS010000160.1:0-4773 GCA_048595045.1 Acidimicrobiia bacterium | reverse complement strand
CGACATGGACTTCCGCCGAACGTCGAGTCAGTGTGAGGGCAGCGGAGATTTCGGTCCTGGTGGCGTCATAGACGGTCCGATCATCCGGATCCGGATCATTGATCAGCTCTCCTATCGCTTCTGATACTGATTCGATGTCGGCTAGTAGTTCCGCCTGGTCATGAGCGACCTGACGGGCACGAGCTTTCAACACCGACACCCGCTCATGACCGGAGAGACGATCACGGTCCACCCGTTCCAGGGCGGCGGTCAGCATCACCCCCGCCGGCAGCCAGCCCAGATCAGAGATCAGATCATCCGACACCGGACCCGGCCGGACAACGTTTGGTGGGAGAGGTGAAAGGGTTTCTCCGTATCGAACATATGTTCGTATCGTACAACCCGCCCCCGACAAGAACCACCCCCCTGTGGGCGGAATGTCGAAGAATTTCCGAAATCATCGGAGAGATTTGGGTCGACGTGACGAGGACGAGAATTCGGCGGTCTTTGACGTCGGCAACACCTGATCAACCTGCTCAGGGGAACGGCCGCTGTGGAGCAAAACCCGCCCCCGCTCCCTAAAGAAAAAAGGTCGCGAATCCCGATAACGCCTGAATGGGGACGGACCGCTCACTCAGTCCAACGGCACGACGCCGAGCGGTGGGTGCCGCTATCGGGGCCACCGTGCTCTTGGTCGTGGTCGTGCTGGGTCTCGCCTTCGCCAATTCGGTGGGAGCATCGAGGGTGGCCGGTAACGCAGAGCAACTGCATCGGGCCAACGCCACCCTTGGCACCGCCGCTCTGACTCGAGCTGCAGTGGTGCAAGCTACGACCTTCACCGAGCTCGCCGCCACCGATCTCGTCACGGCCGAAGATCTCGTTGCCGCCATGTCCGAGGCCGTCGACGCACGTGATCGTCTCTCCGAGCTCCATGGGCTCTCGACTTCGGATGTGTGGGAACCGCCACTGACCGATTTCGTTGCCACGATCGACCGAGCCCTGGTCGCACTAGCGGCCGGAGACTACGACCAGGCCAAGTCGGTGCTCATGGATGATGGTGAGCCGGTCTACACCGTGCTCGTCGCCACCCTCCAAGACGAACAGACCGATATCCAGGCGCGGATCGACGCCAACACCAGGGGATCCCGGCGTACCAATGAGCTGATCCAGTTCGTCCTCATGCTCGCCATCCCCAGCTCGGCGGTCCTCGTCTATCGCTCCATCGCACGGCGGCAGATGCGTGAGCTCCGGCTCAAGGTCGACCTCGAACTGGAGAAGGAGCGTGAGATCGGCCGGGCCAAGGACGAGTTCATCGCCGGTCTCTCCCACGAGCTTCGCACCCCGCTCACATCGATATACGGATTCGCCGAGATCCTGACCGATGGCGGGGCCGAGGACACCACGACCGCGGTCGAGGTCTCCCATATCATCGCAAACGAGGCCGCCGAGATGACCCGTATGGTGGACGACCTCCTCGCGGTGGCACGTCTCGAGAGCACCGGGATCGAGATCGAGATGAGCCCGACCCACGTGGCCGAGGTCGTCGACTCCGCCGTGCTCCCATTCGAGCGCGCCGGCATGAAGGTGAGACGGGCTGGTGACGATGCGGTGGTGTCTACAGATGCCGCCCGCCTCCGCCACGTGCTGATCAACCTGATCTCCAATGCGGCACGTCATGGAGGTCCCCACGTCGGCATCGAGGTGTCGATGGGAGAGGGTGTGGTCGACATCGAGGTGTGGGACGACGGAGCGGGAGTTCCCGACGACCGGCTCGAGAACCTTTTCGACACCTTCATACACAATGGGCGGGCGACCCTGATGACCGGGACCCTGGGTCTCGGCCTCGGTGTGGCCTCACGACTCACTGCCCTGATCGGCGGGAAGCTGGTCTATCAGCGATTCGCCCAGAAGAGCTATTTCATCGTGACACTCCCCCTGCTTGCCGGGGCGGAGCAGTCGGCGGACGCCCACGATGACGTGCCCGTGGCCGATCTCATCCGAGCCATGTCGGCTTGAGACGGGTCGTCGCCTCTCTTGCTGTCATCTGTCTCCTCGTCCTCCCACTGACCGCGTCTGCCTCCGGGACCGAGAAGTACAGAGACAAGTTCACCTCCATCGGCTGGGGGGGCTCGGACGGGTCGCTGCCCTGGCCCGGCCCATGGAGCGAGATCAACGACGACGGGGACGAGAAGAAGGGCAACGTGCGTGTGGTCTCCTCTAGCAATTGCCCATCGGGCAACTGCATGTGGATCGGGGCGCTGACCACCCTTGGGGGCCCGATCGGCGCCCGGCGCGCCGCCGACACCAGCGGGTTCGAGGACCTTTCACTTCGCTTCGACCTCCACGCCACTGCCTCGCTGCTCGCTTCGGGGCTGGAGGTGCAGGTGACGTCCGGCGGGAGTTGGACGACCGTCGCCGAATACCAGCTCGGCGCCGCGATCGACATCAGCCCAGACCTCGACCTCAGCGACTTCCGCTCGGAGGACTTTCAACTTCGGTTCCGCTTCAGCGGGCTTCTCCTCAGCAGCGAGGTCTACCTCGACAACGTCGAGATCTACGGGTCCACGGTCGAGCCGACCACCACTACGACCAGCACCGTCCCCACCACCACGACCAGCACCCTCCCGGCGACGACGTCGACGACGGTCGTGACCACGACCGGCCCCCCCGGCGCCCCTCCCACCACCCAGCCGGAGACCATTATCAGCACCACCCAGGACGATGAGCGCGGGGAGGGGAGTGAAGCCACGACCACGACCCTTCCGCCGACCACGACCACCGACCAGGGTTCGGGTGGACCTTCGACTACGTCCTCGACTTCCACCACCACGACCACCGTGCCCTCCTCCGCTGGTGCAGGTGGTCCCAGTGGGGGCGGGACCCCCGAAAGCGGCGGGTTGCGGCTTGCTGCACGAGGCCTACAGGCCAACTTCCAGGGAGACCTCTATGGCGAAGTCCGTGGTGTCACCTACCTGAGCGGGGTGGATCTCCAGGCGAACTACAACATGGCAGTCGAGATGATCGAGGCCTCCTGGGGCTGGATGGTGGTGCTCGGCCTCGTCGTTTCCTACTCCATCCTCTCCGGTCTCGACCGCCGCCGGCGTGACACGGATACCTGACTCCACCCCGGGTTGTGGTGTCGCGTCGGTAACTTCCTCGTGATGAGTACGACGCCGGAAACCCGGAGAAAGGGCTACGGACTCGCCCTGGGCAACGCCCTGGCCGCATTCGAGGTCTTGCTCAACCCCGCGGCCGAGCATTGGATCGAAGAGCAACGCCGGGTGGAGATCGCACCTGACGAGGTCGGGATCGCGCTCGACGAGACGAGCGGGAAGGTATGCGTCATCCCGCCCCAGGAGTACACAGACCACGCCTAGTGCGGTCGGGTGGATCCGTTGCCACGTGATCGGGTTACGGTGCAACCGTGGTCGACTATGACGGCGTTGACTCGTTCTCGGGGCGGATCACTGGCCTGATCGACGGTCTGCGCGGCGATATCGCCTCGACGGCCACCTCCCCGTTCCGTCACGCCCCCTATCCCCTCGCCCACAGCCTCGAGTATCGGGGTGATCCTGGCCTGTTCGGGCCGGGCTCGATCTCCTGGCGTGTCATCGGTGACCCGGCGTCTTTCATCGGGGGGGTCCGCGCCCTCCTCATCCAGGCGGCGCATCCCGAGGTGGTGGCAGGGGTGGGTGATCACTCCCGCTACCGGGAGGACCCGCTCGGTCGGCTGTCCCGGACCTCTGCCTACGTCACGGCCACCACGTATGGGGCCATGCCCGAAGTGGAGAAGGCCATCGCCCAGGTGCGTCGTGTCCATCGGGTCGTGTCAGGGGTGTCCAGTCGCGGAGTCGAGTACGACGCCGACGACCCGGGCTATTCGGCATGGGTCCACAACGCCCTCACCGATTCCTTCCTGGTGGCCAACCAGACCTTTGGGGCCGATCGGCTCGCTCCTGCCGAGGCCGACCGGTTTGTCACCGAACAGACGAAGGTGGGCGCGCTGCTCGACGCCGATCCGATGCCGGCCACGGCCACCGAGCTGAGCTCCTGGATCGAACGTCACCCTGAGCCGGCATCCTCACCAGAGATGAGGGACGCAGTCGACTTCCTCGTCGATCCGCCCCTGGACGACAACCTGAAGCTGGGATACAAGCTCATCATGGAGGCGGCGGTCGCCACCGTCCCGCCTCGGATCAGAGACATCCTCGAGCTCACCAAGGCGCCGGGGGCCATCCTCGCCGGGAGGGCCGTCGCAGCCGGGCTTCGCTGGGCTCTCGGGGCTTCACCGTCTTGGCATCTCGCCCTGGTCAGGGTGGGTGCCCCGGTCCCGTCCGGACGCTTCAAACAACCACTCCCCGTCGGGTCGTGATCACCTGTCGCTGAGATACTCCTGGAGGATCTCCAGTTCCCGTTGCAGACCGTCGGCGCGCGCCATCTGCCCGATCCGTCGGTACTCGGCCACCGATTCTGTCCATTCGTCGACCTCGCGGCTGAGGATCCCGACGATCTCGCGGTCATCCAACACCCTGCGGGAGACATCCTGATAGCCCACGACACCCTCCACGGAGGAGACTCCTTCGACCGCCTCGGCGTTTTCGATCGCGGCCAGCGTGGTCCGAAGCACCTTGACCCGCGGCGCATCGCGATCTCTCATCGCCCTTGCCAGGTCGGCGCGCATACGTGCTCGAAGATCAGCCAGTCTCAGCGCCCCGAGAGCTCACGGTCGAGTGGGGCCGAGAACCTCGGGATCACCACCTTGTCGTCGAGCCAGGCTTCCAGCTCACCGGCCTG
>JBMDXS010000016.1:0-9242 GCA_048595045.1 Acidimicrobiia bacterium | reverse complement strand
ACTCGAAGCAAAGCCCTGAAACAGGCCCGCCAGCAGATCTGCCGCGCCCAGCGCCTTGATCTCTCCGTTGGGGTCTATCCCCTCCCCCGACTTCTGAGCCATGGACGCCGATAGGGCACCGGAGTCGGCGAATGAGACCAGGGCCACTGCCACCGCGCCCCAAGCCAGAGATGGGAGCGCGTCGAGGCCCACCTGAGGAAGAGTGAGAGGTGGCAGACCGGTCGGAATCGCACCCACCACCTCCACCGCCAGATCGAAGAGACTGACGGCCACGATGGAGCCGGCCGCGGCGACGACGACCCCGGGGCGCCAACGGGAGGTCCGATTGACCAGGACGATGACGATGACACATGCCGCGGTCAAGGCCAGGGCGGGCCGGCTCACCTGTGAGTCGAGTATTGCCGTGAGGGTCGCCGTCAGTAGCTCGAAGGTCGACTCGACTTCGGCGTCGAAACCCAGGGCCTTGGGGACCTGGGAGAGAAAGATCAAGATCGCGATGCCGTTGAGGTACCCGATCCGGATCGGCTTGGACAGAAGCTCGGTGAGGACGCCCAGGTTGAGATATCCGGAGACCACGCAGATGAGCCCGGCGAGCAGGCTCATCGCTGACGCCAGCGCAATGGCGTTGTCGACGTCCACCGCGAGGGGCAGGATCACCGCGGCGATGACCGGCGCCAGAGACGAGTCGGGCCCGACCACGAGACGTCGGTTGGGGCCAAACACCGCGTAAGCCACGAGGGCGGCGATCGTCGTGTAGATGCCGGTCACCGCGGGCAGCCCGGTCACTTCGGCATAGGCCATTCCCTGAGGCACGAGCATCGTGGCGAGCACGATGCCGGCCACAAGATCGGGTCTGACCGAGCTCTTGTCATACCCCCGAAGGGTCGACACGATCGGTATCCCGTCGAGCATCGGGGCGCGCACAGCCAAGCCTTCTCCTCCTAGAGGAGCGGAAAGCTACCGAGCGGCAACCTGCTATCGCTGTTCGGTCGGCAACGATCCCACTGGTCGGGAAAAGGCACACCGATCACGGGCAGCCGGGTCTCCGCGACGAGCGGCCATCGGCTTCCGTGCGCAGCGCGTCCACAGGATCCCCTGAATTCGGGAGACAACACGAGCACTTAGGCCCTATGCACACATATCGAGGCTCTGGCACGGTTGTTTCGTATGGATACCCAGTATCCGGTCATCGCCAAGCGCGGGCCGTTTCGACTGCCTCCCAACCTCCAGCGGTACGAGGAGGCGCGGAAAGAGTTCCGGTGGGACGACGTGACTTCGTACCTCGACGGTCTTCCCGGCGGCAAATGGAACATCGCCCACGAGGCAATCGACCGTCACCTCGCACACCGAGCAGACCGAGTTGCGATTCGATGGCTGGGTCGAAAGGGCGATCGGCGGGAGTACACCTACGCCGAGCTTGCCGAAGCCACCTCGCGATTTGCCTCGGGCCTTCGAGCATTGGGGGTGGGAAGAGGAGATCGCGTCTTCCTGCTCTCCACGAGGATCCCAGAGCTGTACATCGCAGCGCTGGGGGCCCTCAAGAACGGCAGCGTCGCCGCACCTCTCTTCTCGGCTTTCGGCCCCGAACCGATCCAGACACGTGTCTCCATGGGGCAGGGCAAGGTGTTATTGACCACCGAGCAGCTCTACAAACGAAAAGTGGCCGGCATCCGAGGCGAAATGCCGAGCCTGGACCACGTCATCGTGGTCGGCGGGCCTGTGGACGGAACGGTCGGATTCGACGACCTCCTCAAGGAGGGAGACCCCGTCACGCGGTCTGAGCCAATGGACTCCGAAGATATGGCGTTGCTCCATTTCACGAGTGGGACCACTGGCACTCCCAAAGGCGCCGTGCACGTCCACGGCGCCGTGCTCCACCATTACGTCTCCGCCTCGTACGCGTTGGATCTCCATCCGGACGACATCTACTGGTGCACGGCCGATCCCGGGTGGGTGACCGGGATGTCATATGGGATCATCGCCCCCCTGGCCCACGGGATCACCTCGATCGTGGACGAGGGAGAATTCGACGCCGACCGGTGGTATCGGACAATCGAAGAGCAGAGGGTCAGTGTCTGGTACACCGCCCCAACTGCCATTCGAATGCTGATGATGGCGGGGGAGTCGGTGGCGAAGCAGTACGACCTGTCCTCCCTCCGCTTCGTGGCCAGCGTCGGTGAGCCGCTGAATCCGGAGGCGGTCATATGGGGGACCAAAGCTATCGGTCTGCCCATCCACGACAACTGGTGGCAGACCGAGACCGGAGGGATCATGATCGCCAACTTTGCAGGCGAGGAGATCCGTCCGGGCTCGATGGGCCGGCCCCTGCCCGGCATCGAAGCCACGATCCTCCGACGCGACGACAATGGAAAGGTCCGGCTCAACTCCGAGGGGACCGCCGAGGAGGAAACCACTCCCCTGACCGAGGGAGAACTGGCGCTACGCCCGGGATGGCCGTCGATGTTCCGGGGCTATCTCGGCATGGAGGACCGCTACCGGAAGAGCTTCGCAGGCGGGTGGTACTGCTCGGGCGATCTCGCCGAACGGGACGATGACGGGTACTTCTGGTTCGTGGGACGTGGCGACGACGTGATCAAGTCCGCCGGTCACCTCATCGGGCCATTCGAGGTGGAGTCGGCGTTGATCGAGCATGACGCAGTGGCCGAGGCCGGCGTCATTGGCAAACCAGACCCGGTCGCCGGGGAAGTCGTGAAGGCATTCGTTGCCCTCAATGATGGCTATGAGTGGTCCGAGGACCTCCGCAAGGGACTCCTCGCATGGGCTCGGGTCAAACTTGGTGCCTCGGTCGCCCCCCGGGAGATCGAGTTGTGTCAGGACCTGCCTCATACCCGTTCCGGGAAGATCATGCGTCGCCTCCTCAAGGCCTGGGAGCTGGGCCTGCCCACCGGGGACACATCTACCTTGGAAGGTGAAGAGACATGACCGCCGGCGAACATGAGCTAGATCTTCTCCGGCAGATGCTGCGGATACGCCGCTTCGAGGAGCGATGCGCCCAGCTCTACCAACAAGAGAAGATCAGAGGTTTCCTCCACCTGTACATCGGCGAGGAGGCGGTGGCGACTGGTGTGATGGAGGCCCTCGAGCCCGACGACGCTGTGGTGGCCACCTACCGGGAGCACGGTCACGCCCTGGCTCGAGGGATGGATCCCAGTGTCGTCATGGCTGAGATGTACGGGAAGGTGGAGGGCTGCAGTCGGGGCAGGGGAGGCTCGATGCACCTGTTCGACTCGTCGACCCGGTTCTACGGGGGCAACGCCATAGTGGGCGGGGGATTGCCGCTCGCCGTCGGACTGGCGCTCGCCGACAAGTTGAGTCACCACTCCCGGGTGACGGCAGTGTTCTTTGGTGAGGGAGCGGTTGCCGAAGGGGAATTCCACGAATCGATGAACCTGGCCGCTCTCTGGGATCTGCCCGTCCTCTTCTGTTGTGAGAACAACCTCTATGCCATGGGCACAGCACTGGAGCGCTCGGAGTCACAGACCAATCTGACGCTCAAGGCAGCCAGCTACGAGATACCGGCATGGGATGTCGATGGGATGGACGTGCTGGCCGTGGAGGAGGCGGCCCGGAAGGCGGCGGAGTCGGTCAGGGCTGGTGGAGGCCCACACTTCCTCGAGTTGCGGACGTACCGGTTCCGGGCCCACTCGATGTTCGATCCGGAGTTCTACCGATCCAAAGGCGAAGTGGAGGTCTGGAAAGGCCGCGACCCGATCGAGATCCTCCGCGCCAGGCTCGAGGACGAAGACTTCGCGACGGATGAGACCTGGGCGCGGCTGGAAGCGGAGATCAGCGACGAGGTCGAGGCCGCGGTGCGATTCGCCGAGGCCGGGACCTGGGAGGCGGTCGAGGACCTCAGCCGATTCGTCTACTCGGAGGTCCCCGGCTCATGAGCAATGTGATGACTGCGACAGAGACCATGACCTATCGCGAGGCGTTGCGGGAGGCGATGTCCGAAGCTATGCGACGGGACGAGCGAGTGTTCCTGATGGGAGAGGACGTGGGGCGCTACGGCGGCTGCTATGCGGTCTCGAAGGGGATGCTGGAGGAGTTCGGGCCGGACCGGGTGCGTGACACGCCGCTCTCGGAATCGGCCTTCGTCGGTGCAGGCATCGGAGCGGCCCTTGGCGGGATGCGTCCCATCGTGGAGGTGATGACGGTCAATTTCTCCCTATTGGCATTGGACCAGATCGTCAACACCGCTGCGCTGTACTCCCACATGTCGGGTGGCCAGTTCAACGTCCCGCTCGTCATCAGGATGGCCAGCGGCGCCGGGCGTCAGCTGGCCGCACAGCACTCCCATTCTCTCGAAGGCTGGTACGCCCACGTGCCGGGTCTCAAGGTTCTCGCCCCCGGGACGATCGAAGATGCCCGCCGGATGCTGGCACCCGCACTCGATGATCCCGACCCGGTGATCATCTTCGAGCACGCCAGCCTCTACAACATGGAGGCGGAGCCCCCCGATCCCCACCAGTCGATAGACATCACCTCGGCCAGGGTGCGCCGGGAGGGGAGCGACGTGAGTCTGGTCACCTATGGAGGCAGTCTTCCCAAGACCCTGCAGGCTGCTGCCGATTTGGAGCAGGACGGGATCTCCGCGGAAGTGCTCGATCTGAGAGTGCTGAGGCCGCTTGATCGCTCCGCAATCCTCGATACGGTTGCCACCACCCATCGGGTGGTCATCGTCGACGAGGGCTGGAAGACCGGCGGCCTCTCCGCCGAGGTAGCGGCCCTGATCTCCGAGGATGCCATCTGGGAGCTCGACGCACCCATTGGACGGGTGTGCGCCGCCGAAGTCCCCATCCCCTATGCCGGGCACATGGAACGCGCCGCCCTACCCCAGGTCGCCGGCATCGTTTCGATGGCGAAGTCGCTGGTCGGTCGATGATCGACTTCGCACTCCCCTCTCTCGGGGCCGACATGGACCAGGCGATGCTGGTCACGTGGCTGGTGGAACCGGGTGATGAGGTGAAGTACGGGCAGGTCATCGCCGAGGTCGAGACCGACAAGGGCGTCATCGAGATCGAATGCTGGCACGACGGGATTGTCGACGAGCTCCTGGTCGAGCCGAGTCAGGAGCGTCTACCTGTGGGCACACTCCTGGCCCGGCTCAGACCTGTGCAGGAGGAGACACCGCGAGCGCCCGTCGAGTCGCCGATATCGCCGCCCCGGGCCGAGCACCGTCCTGCCCGGCTGCCCATTCCACCGCCGATCCGCCATCTGGCCCATTCATTGGGCGTCGATCTGGAGAGTCTGCCCGGGACGGGAGCCGGGGGTGCCATCACACGGGAGGACGTCCAGACGGCAGCCGGGCGTGAGGTGAGACTGGCTCCTGCCGCGGTGATCGCGTCGGAGCCAACCGGCTCGGACAGGGTGAAGGCGTCGCCGCGAGCTCGGGCACTGGCCATGCAACGGGGCGTCGATTTGACCTCGGTCATCGCCGGTCGGATCGATGGCCTCGTGACATTCGCCGATGTCGAAGCCGGTGGCCCTTCCGCCCGCGAGCCGGAGGACAAGGTGTCGGCCATGAGGCGGGCCATCACCCGATCGATGAGTCGGTCGAAGAAGGAAATCCCTCATTACTACCTGGCGACCCGCGTCGACATGAGCCGGACGCTGGAATGGCTGGAGCGGCTGAACGCCGAACGACCGATAGCGGGCCGAATACTGCCCGCCGTCCCCCTGCTGAAGGCCACGGCTCTCGCTGCCAGAGAGGTCCCCAATCTCAACGGTCACTGGGTGGACGGGACGTTCGTTCCCGCCGACTCGGTGCACCTTGGGGTGGCGATCTCCCTCCGCGAAGGTGGCCTGGTTGCGCCGGCCATACATCACGCCGACCTGCTCGACCTGAGCGAGCTGATGGAGCATCTGAGAGACCTCGTGACGCGAGCGCGCTCGTGGAGGCTGCGTGGCTCGGAGATGTCCGATCCGACCATTACCGTCACGAATCTGGGTGACAGGGGCGCCGAGACCGGCTTTCCGATCATCATTCCTCCCCAGGTGGCCATGGTCAGCTTCGGGCGTGTGGTCGACGAAGTGGTAGCCGTCGACAAGACGCCGGTGGTTCACCCTGTGGTCCACGCCACCGTCGCAGCTGATCACCGAGTCACCGACGGCCACACCGGCGGGCTCCTTCTCGGAGCTATCGACCGACTCCTACAGAACCCGGAGGGCCTATGACCCGCGAACAGGCGCGACAATTGATCTTCGACGCCCTGGGCGATATCGCACCGGAAGTCGACCGGAACGCGGTCGACGACGCAGTTGATCTCACCGAGCAACTCGATCTCGACTCGATGGACTATCTCACGTGGATGATCGCCATCAGCGAGGAGACCGGGGTCGAGATCCCGCAGAGAGATGTCTCCAAGTTCCTAACCGTGGACGGCGCGGTGAGCTATCTCACCGAGCACGCATGACGATCGACCGGAATCGAGGAAAGGGCTTCCGGTTCCCTCCTACCGGCTCGATCAAACCGGGATAGAGAAGACACCCCTCACCTCAGAAGCACACGTCGAACACGGCGGCCCGGGACTCAAGGATTCTCCGAGAGTCGGCCGATCAAACCGTCGATCCGGCTGGACCTCGTAGGGGCACGTTTGGCGCTGTGAATCCACCACAGGTGCTGCCTCCTGGTCGCAGCAGGCAGCGCGTCGAATGCTTCCCTTGCTGCCGGCACCAGGTCGAAGGCGGCCTGGAGATCCGGCGGGATCACGAGGGCATCGACTTCATCCATCTGTGACCAAGACCCGTCGGCGACTGCCGCCTCGATCGCCCGATGCCCCGCTTCCGTCATGAGCCCGTCCTCGATCAGACGCTCGATTCGAGCCTTGTTGAGCGACGACCAGACTCCACCGCTTCTCCGTGGCGAGAACCACTGCATCCTTCGCTCGTCGTCGACCCGCTGCACTCGACTGTCGATCCATCCGAAGCAGAGTGCCTCCTCCACGAGGTCGTCGTACAACGGACCTTCCAGCTCACTGGACTTCTTCCGGTACACCACCCAGAGTCCCTCCTCCCGCCCGCCGTGACCAGCCAGCCAGGTTCTCCACGCCGCCCTGGTGGCGGGGGTCAGGACCTCCTTGCCGTTGGGTGAGTCAGGCTGGGGGCGCGCCGCGATGCTCGTCATCGAGGGGCGAACCTACCCATGGATCTGCTCGTGGTTCACCACCCCGGACGGCGATGCCGGCACTCTTTCTCGAGGCGGACGATGGCCAATACCGACCCTCCGGTCGTCCGCCGATGTCATCCAACGGGCCTGAGCATTCACGGTGGACAACGCTGCCACCCAGTAGGGCCGACGCCCGGGAAAGTGACACTCGGCCCTGTTCGATCGATGTTCAGATGGTGATCATGGTCAATGAAGGGCACCTGATGTTCAGAGATCGAATCGATGCAGGTAAGTCGCTCGGTATCGCGCTGATGCCATTCAAGAGCTCGAGTCCCGTCGTTCTCGGGCTGCCCAGAGGGGGGATCCCGGTCGCCGCCGAGGTCGCCCATGCACTGGCGGCACCGTTGGACATCGTCGTAGTTCGCAAGCTGGGTCTTCCGGGTCACGATGAGTATGCGATGGGGGCCTTGGGGGAGGGAGACGTCCGAATCGTCGATTGGGGTGTCGTCGCCGCGGCCGGGCTCTCGGCGCAGCAGGTGGCTCGAGTGATCGAGCGCGAGCGATCCGAGTTGTGCCGGAGAGCCGCAAAGTTCAGAGCCTTGCGTCCGCGTGTCGACCTGAACGGCCGGACGGTGATCGTCGTCGACGATGGGATCGCGACCGGCTCTACCGTCATCGCCGCCATCAGAGTGGTGCGCGACTTGGGAGCCAGACAGGTCGTGGTCGCCACCCCGGTTGCTCCCGAGGACACTGTGCGACGATTGAATCGGGTAGCCGATCACGTCGTGGTGCTGGAAATGCCCAGCCCCTTCTACGCGGTGGGCCAGGGATACGTCGATTTTGTCCAAACCACCGATGATGAGGTAGCCGCGATCCTGGTCGGGGAGCGCCAGACCGAGGACCATGCCTTGCGCCCGTCGGCATGAGCAGCACACACCGCGACACGTCGCAGGTCCGAGCGGTCTGGGTGTGACTTTCGACTCTGGAATCTGGACCGTCTTTCCAGCATGCTCGGACTATGGCCGTGGACAGGGAGCCAGAGGCACACGGAGCCACCAAGCGGAGACTCTGGGTCCTCGCGGCTGAAACACGATGTGTGTTGAGCACCCTGGGCCTACTGGCCCGCCATGAGGTCGCAATGCCCCGTGACAACGTCGGCAGATCTGTGGTCTTCGCCGATGGCACCCGTTCCGAGGTGTACAGGGAAACCGCGATGCGAAAGCGCCGCTATCTGGGGCTGGTGCTCCTCGTCGTCAAGTTTCGCCTTCGCTTCATCGGCTCGAGCCGGTTGGCCCACTGGCTGTTCAGGGTCGAGTCGTTGTTCAACACCCTGCTGTTCGCCGCCCACCGCGGCTTTCAGACCAAGCTCTGGCTGACCGACCGTAGGACATGGTTCTACCGGGGGATCTACGAGTGGGAGGGGATGGAGGCTGCGGTCGAGTATGCGGAGACCCTGCGTGTCGTGCTCAGGCCCTGGGTGCAATCGGGGAGCTTTGCCTACCAGATCATCGAGGGCCGATCGCGTGACGATTACCTCCAAGGCGTCGAAGTGGAGCCGTCGGAGCAGGAAGAGGCGTGGTGGCGCTCCATGCGATCTGGGGCCGTGAGCGCAGATGAGCTTCGATAGCGATCTGGTGGTGGTCGGCGCCGGTCCGAGCGGTCTCACCCTTGCGCTCCAGACATCGATGATGGGGGCGAAGGTCCGTGTGCTCGAACGCCGGACCGAGCCCAGGGCCTGGGCGCCGGCATTGGCGGTTCATCCGCGCACGATGGAGATCCTTCGCACACTCGGTGTGGCCGACGCCGTCGTCTCCAGGGGTTTGACCCGCGTAGACCTCCAGATCCACGTCCGCGGTTCGGTCGTCGAGGGAAGTCTCGGAGACCTGCGTCTTCCCAGCACCGAGTACCCCTTCATTCTCTTTGCTCCTCAACCTCTCGTCGAAGCGGCCCTGGCAGAGCGTCTCGCCTCGATGGGGGTGGACGTCGAATGGGGAAGCGAGCTGGTCGGTTTCGAACAGACCGAAGAAGAAGTTGTCTGCCGTGTCATCGCTGGTGGGGAGAGCACAATCCGGACTCGCTATCTCGCCGGGTGTGACGGGGCCGACAGCACGGT
>JBMDXS010000159.1:0-2892 GCA_048595045.1 Acidimicrobiia bacterium | reverse complement strand
CCGTGGAGGAGGAGGTCCGAGATCCTGGCCACAGGGATGAAATCGGCGACCGGGTTCTTGCCCTGGGGCAAACGAGGGAGGGAGTGATAGCCGACAGGGTGCCCGTTGAGCCCGACCGCCCCATAGCCGTAGCCGACGCCGCCACCGGGAAGTCCGATCTGGCCCAGCATCGCCGCCAGGGCCGCAGCGGTCCAGTAAGCCTGTTCCCCGTGGTGGGTGCGTTGCACCGACCAGCTCAACGTTATGAGCGTTCGCTCATCTGCCATCTCCATGGCCAGCGAGCGGATCCGAACCGGATCCACCCCACTTATGCGACCCGCCCACTCCGCGTCCTTCGGGATGCCGTCGGGCTCGCCCAGGAGGTACGAGCGAAGCCGATCCCAACCTGTGCAATAGGTGTCGAGGAAATCTTCGTCACATCGGCCGGCGCTGAGCAGGCTGTGTGCCAGACCGAGCATCAGGGCGGTGTCCGTGCTGGGTCTGAGTGGGATCCATTCCGCCTCGACCGCCTCGATCAGGTCTTCCCCCAATGGGGAGAGGTTGACGAACCTGACCCCACGGTCACGGCATGTCTCGAGGCGGCTGTTCAGCATGTGCCGACCCTGACCTCCGTACTGGACCTGGCTGTTCTTGATCGGCATCCCCCCGAATGCCACCACCAAATCGGTGTGCTCGGATATCTCGACGAAGTGGGGCTGTTGGTCCATGTAGTCGTCGAAGGAGAAACCAAAGATATGCGGGGTGATGACATGGCCCGCGGCGATCGAGTAATCGTCGACCGAGTAGGTGTAGCCGCCGATCGAGTTGAGGAAGCGGTGGATCTGGCTCTGGGCGTGATGGAAACGGCCGGCGCTTGCCCAGCCGTAGCTGCCCCCGAAGATCGCCTGGTTGCCATATTCGGTGCGTACCCGGTCCAGCTCGGCGGCGACCCGATCGAGCGCCACCTCCCATTCCACCTCGACGAAGGGCTCCCGTCCCCGTAGCTCGGGCCTTGCCCCAGGGCCTTCCCGGTACCAGGACTCCCTGATCGCCGGCTTATCCACCCGACTGCGACGAACCGCTTTCAGTGATTGCCCGATTGGAGAGGGATCGGGATCCTTGGCAAAAGGATGCACTGCCGTGATCTCCACCCCGTCGGTCTCCACCTCATAAGCACCCCAGTTGGTCAGTGTGCGGTGTCTCGTAGTAGGCATATGGCGGGCAACGTTATCGGGCTGGTGAGGTCTCGTCGCCGACCGCGACAGTTCGGGCTTCGGCCCGGGCGGAGGCCGACTCGACACACTGGCCCTGCGCTGCTGAGGACCTTTGGCGACTCCTCCTGAGTCACGGCGTTGGCCACGTGGTCAGAGGATCCTGCTCACCCCAGGGAGACGGAGCAGCAGCCAACCCACGAAGAAGGACGCGGCGACTCCCAGAGCGGTGACCACCAAATATTCGACTTCGGGCAACCACGGCACGTAACGGCTGGCCAGGACAAGCCCCACCAGGACGACTTGATGTACGAGGAAGGTGGCGAAGGCCGCCCGACCCATCTCCAGTGCCAGCCTGCCCTGACTGTCGAATCGGCGCCGGAACAGGTCGAGGAGCCAGAGTGGCATGGTCATCACCAGCACTCCTTCAAGCGAAGCCATCAGAAGCGACTGCCACGTCCCACCACCCAAGAAAGGCTGCATAGCGCCGCCGGTCAGGGAGACAGACGCAACCACGACAATGCACACCCCCAGCCCCACCCAGGCAGCCCTCCTGGCAAGTATGGCGAGACGCGCAGGGATGGGCTCGAACCAGCCCCGCTCACCGGCAACAGCGCCGAAGGTGAATCCGACCACCCAGGGGGGCAACTGGGCCAGGGCGATACCCCACACCTCCTCCCCGAGTGGCACTGCGAGCCGAAGGACATAGGAAGCCAGGGTGGCGACCAGCGCGCCGACGACCAGGTGTCGAGGAGTGAGGGCGCTCCTGCCGGGGCTACTCGGCCACACCGTTCGAACCAACGCATAAAGCCCGGAGAAGAGGAGCAGCACCCAGAGGAACCAGGCCGGGCCCGGACGGGGAGGCCACCAGATGTGCCACGTGAAGGCCCAGAAGCCCTGGTCCCATCCCGCGTTGTCGGTGTCCACGTACTCGACGATGGGGCTGAGCAGGATCACGAAGGCGACGAGGGGCACGCCGAGACGGATCACCCTGTCCGCCAGGAACCGGCGCGACCCTTTGCGAGCCAGGGAAGGGGAGGTGAACATGCCAGCGATGGTGAAGAAGAGGCCCATCCCGAACAGCCCGCCGCTGAGCACGAGCAGTGCCACCAGGCTGAACCACGGCTCGCCGAGCTCCGGCTCGTATAGGACCCAACTTGCGATCCCGGTCCAGGCGATGCTGGTGTGGGCCACGATCACACCCGTCACTAGAGCCACTTTCAGGTTGTCCACGAAGCCCCGGCGACCTGGCGTGGCGGCGGGCTCGACCAGAACCGGCGGTTGGATAGTTGTCTCTTCCACCATCGACCCAGCCGTACACCGGGCGAGGGGCGGCTTCTAGGGGCTTACGCCCGTTTTCGATCCATGACTCCTGCCTTCGGGAGGAGGGGCGCGATTTCGGTGGAGGCGGGTGCCGAGCAGCCCCACTGGTTCTGGTGGCGTCGTTCCTTGCCGACACGGGAGGGGGGCGGCCCATGTCGGCGAACGGGGCGGAGGCCGACGATTCACCGCGGCCACCCTCCGCTCCTGAGGACTTTTGGCCCTGGGACACGAGAGCGCTTCGTGGAGACTGATTGTCATGAGCAACAATGCGGGCGCGGTTGGCGGTGGAGCGATCTACGGCCTGGGGATCTTCGGGGCTCTCGTCTACTACTGGCAGCAAGCCGATGTCTTCTGGGAGTATCTCCTGGCAATCGTGCAG
>JBMDXS010000158.1:0-5440 GCA_048595045.1 Acidimicrobiia bacterium | reverse complement strand
CCTCGCCATCTAGCTCGATCATCTCGAGGTCACCAGCCATCCGGGCGAACAGGTCGACCGCCGCTTTGGGCTGGACCCCCAACCAGCGGGCGAAGTGCTGGGGAGTGGAAGGGCCGTAGGCGTGGAGATACTTCAGGAGCAGGGAGGACAGCGCGGTCTCACCTTCCTGGGGTGCGAATCCGGGGAGCCACCGATGTGGGTTGGTGTAGGTCACCTTCCGCCCGCGGTTGGCACCGAAGCAGAGCACACCCCGATGCCCTGCCATGCTGGCCAGCTGACGCCATCGAGGCCACTTGTCCTGAAACGCCTCCATGGTCTTCTCGCCGGCCCAGGGACCAACTCGCTCGATGATCGCGATGGTCAGCTCGTCGACGGTGAGCTCTGCGTCCGCCAGTGCATCGCCGATGGCGGCGACGACTTCCTCGGCCTGCTCAGGGGAGAAACGAACGCCCTCGGGATGCAAACCTGCCGAGGAGGGCAAGGCGGAAAGTGCGCCGGTCCACATCGGTAGGTCGGCTGTCTGGAGCAGGTGCACCGTCCCCCGCGGGCCAAAGGTCTTCACCAGGCTTCTCTCCTCCCAGAGCGCCCGCTGGACGTCGGATCGGGTCGTCCCGGCGATGCGCCGCCCGATGGAGACCTCTGCCGAGCTGAGGACCTGGGCGTGCGCGCCGCACATCAGACCTGCGATCTCGGCCGGTCCCGCCCCGGTAGCGGGATCGGCCAACGCGTTGCGAGCCATGCGCCGTGCCGTCACACCACTCCAGCTCATCACGACCGGGCTGATCTTTGCTGCCATGCACGGGCATTCTCCCCGAAGGCCCCACCGTCACGCCGAGGCCGGAATGCTCTCTATCCTGCGAGCAAGGTGAGTGCCTCTCTACAGGCCTACGTCCCCCGGATGGTCCGGCACTGGGACGACGTCGCAGCCGGGGAGCTGCACCGCTCGGTCGAGGGGTCGATGGTCTTCATCGACATCTCCGGGTTCACCAAGATGTCCGAGCGGCTGGCCCGCCATGGCCGGGTCGGGGCCGAGGAAGTCTCCGACGTCATCGCAGCCACCTTCGGTGCCCTTCTCCCCGAGGCGTACGCCTACGGCGCCAGCCTCCTCAAGTTCGGTGGCGATGCCATGCTCTTCCTCTTCACCGGGGAGGGTCATGAGCTGAGGGCATGTGCCTCGGCCCTATCCATGCAGCGCACCATGGGCGTGGTTGGCCTCTGCCAAACCAGTGCGGGGAAGGTCACACTCCGCATGTCGGTCGGGATCCACAGCGACCAACTCGACTTCTTCCTGATCGGCAACTCACACCGTGAGCTGATCGTGGCAGGGTCCGCCGCCACACGCACGGTCGAGGCCGAGGCCGCCGCCGGCCCCGGTCAGGTCCTCATCAGCGAGACGACCGCTACTGCGCTTCCCAAGCGCAACCGAGGTCGGCCGGTGGGCCCCGGCTTCTTGCTCCGGGGAGAGGTTGGGTGCGATCTGGCCCAGGTGGGGCCCGACACCTCCGCGACCGGTGACCTGAACCAGTTCGTCCCGACCGGTCTCTGCGACCTCCTGATCGGGGGCGAGGTGGAGCCGGAACACCGTCCGGCGGCCGTGGCGTTCATCCATTTCCATGACTTCGACCGACTGATCGAGGATGAGGGCCCGGAGAGGGCCGCCGGACGACTGGACGAAGTCGTTCGTTCCATCCAGGGCGCGGTGGACTCCCGTGGCGTCACGTTCCTGGGGAGTGACATTGCCGCCCACGGCGGGAAGATCATCCTGACCGCGGGGGCCCCCTCGACCACCGGTTACGACGAGGAGTTGATGCTGCTTGCAGTGCAGGAGGTCGTCTGCGGATCGCCTGCCCTGCCCCTGTCAGCCGGAGTGAGCTGGGGATCGATCTTCTCCGGCGAGATAGGGACCCCCTACCGACGTACCTACACCGTCATGGGCGATGTCGTGAACACCGCGGCACGGCTCATGGCACGGGCCCCGATCGGCGAGGTGTACGCCACCGAGGAAACCGCCGAAGGGTCGCGCACCACGTTCGCCATGACTCCGCTGGAGCCGTTCACGGTCAAGGGGAAGAGGCTGCCGCTGCGGGCGATCTCGGTCGGAGCCCCGCAGGGGATCAAGGCCCACCGGGGTGGTGGGCTGCCGCTGATCGGCCGTGACCAGGAACTGACCTTGCTCACCGACGCCTGGGAGGAGGCCCGATCCGGCTCCGGGCAGCTGGTCCAGCTCAGCGCGGAAGCGGGGATGGGGAAGAGCCGACTGCTCCAGGAGTTCCTGGTCAGGAGTGGTCCCGATCAAGTGATCTCCGCCGAGTGCCGTCTCTATCAGGCGGCCACCCCGTACTTCCCCTTCCGCTCCCTGCTCCGTGAGGCTTGGGATCTCGCAGAGTTGGGTTCCGCGGAGGCGCAGAAGGCGATAAAAGCCCTGATCGAGGCCAAGGCGCCGCAGCTCGGCCCGTGGCTGTCCTTGATCGGTGTGGCGGTCGGTCTGGAGATCCCCGACTCACCCGAGGTGGGGATGCTCGAGGACCAGTTCCGGCCCGCCCGCACCCTGGCCTCGGTGGACGCGTTGCTCGAGGCGACCATCACCGACCCGACGGTGTTCATCATCGAGGACACCCATTGGATGGACGATGCCTCTCGAGAGCTGCTCGGCGGCCTCCTCGCAGGGTTGAGCCGGCACCCGTGGCTGATCGTCCTGACCCGTCGCCCCGGCGATGACGGCTTCGTTGCCCCGAACGTCCCCCAGGTCATCCAGGTCCCACTGTTACCCCTCGGGATAGAGCAGGCGAAGGAGCTCATCTTCAACGCCACCGAGGATTCGCCCCTGCCCCCACAGCTGGTGGAGAGGCTGGCCAAGCAGGCCCACGGCCGCCCCTTGTTCTTGGTGGAGTTGCTTCAAACGATCCGGCGTGGCGGTTCGCTCGACGAGATACCCCAATCGGTCGAGGCGATGATCTCTTCCCGCATCGACACCCTGCCTTCTTCCGATCGGAACGTGCTCCGACGGCTGTCTGTGCTCGGCGCCGGCTTCCAACTGGGCCACACCCCTGCTGTCTTGGGTGATGCCCTGCAGGACGCGCGGGCTCAAACCCGGATGATCCGGCGGCTATCGGATTTCGTGACCCTCGACAACGCCGGCTGGGTCGATTTCCAGCATGCGCTGATCCGTGACGTGGCCTACGCCGGTCTGCCCTTCAAGACCCGCCAGGACCTGCACGCACGGGTCGCCGACTCGATCTTCGCCGCCTGTGGTGACAACCCCGAGGAGTTCAGTGAGCTTCTCTCCCTCCATTACTTCCATGCCAAGCGATGGAGCCGGGCCTGGCTCTTCTCCCGGATGGCCGGCGACAGGGCCAAGGAGATCTACGCCAATCATGAGGCTGCGGCCTTCTACGAACGCGCCCTCCAATCTGCAGCCAGGCTCGACTGGGTCGAGTGGGCCGACCGGCGCCAGGTCCTCACCGACCTGGCAACGGTGGAATACGAGGCGGGCTCTTTCGACCAGGCGATGCGGGCGCTGAGGGAGGCGATCAGACTGGCACCTGACGATCCAGTGGCCGCAGCCGACCTACGTCTGGAATTGGCTCGCTGTTATCAGAAGATCGGAGCGCTGTCTCAGGCGCTCCGTCAGACCACGCTCGGCTTGAACCTGGTGTTGGGGAGGGACGACATCGAGTCGAGGAAGGCGACAGCTCGTCTCCGCGCCCTGCGCACCGGAGTCCTGTCGGATCAGTTCCGGCCCAAGATGGCTCTCAAGGTCGGCCTGCTCGCCGTGGAAGACGCGCAGGCGAGTGGAGAGCTGGACGCACTGGCCCGGGCATATACCAAAATCGACGAGGCGTATCAGTTCCTTGGTCTGCGGGACATGGCCGTGCACGAGGAGGAGGCGCTGAAGATCTTCGAGGAGCTTGGGGACCTCCCAGGCATAATGCTCCTCGCCATCAACCTCGGGGTGCAGGCATACGCCGACGGCCGTTGGGACGATGCCATCGCCATGTATTCCAAGGCCCAGGAGGTCGCCCGACGCAGTGGGAACATGACGGGCGAGGGAGCTGCGGCCGCCAATCTGGGTGAGGTCCTGATCAGTCGTGGTCGGCTGGACGAAGCGGAGATCGTCCTTCAGGAGTCGAGACGAGTGCTTCGTGGGCAGAACGTCATCAGCTTCGCTTTGTTCGCCGAGACCCAGTTGGGACGTTTGGCAATGGAACGAGGCGATTTGGACGGCGCGGTCAATTCATTGACGCGTGTGATCGAGGAAGCTGACCGCATCGGACAGGACTTCTTCGCCGTCGACGCCGCGGTCCATCTGGCGGATGCGCTCACCCGGTCGGGCTCCCCGCTGCAAGCCCTCGACGTGATCGAGAAAGCGGCACACTTGGCTGGAGAGGACGCTGCGTTGTACCAGGTGCCGTTGGAGCGGCTCCGGGCGGGCGCGCTGGTCGCTTTGGACAGGGTCTCTGAAGCCATGACCCACATCGACCCCGCGCTGGACAGCGCCCGGGAGCAACGGCTTGGCTACGAGGAGGCCCTGCTGCTCCTGGTCAAGGCCTCCGCCGGCGACGTAGAGGCCTTCGAGGAGGCGGAGCGCATCCTCGAAGGCCTCGGAGTAAGCCGACCCTATGTATACCGCTTGCCGTCACCGACGTTGTAGACGATGTCGACCTTGACGTAGTCACCCAACATGGTGACGTGGCTGGTCGACTCGATGAGACACGAGGTGTGCCCGCTGGGCAGGTAGGCGCTGGTGTCCACTGGGTCCGTGGCTGTGCCCACCGGCAAATCGCCGCTCGCGTCACGAGGATCGGACAGACACCAGGGCATCACCCGCTTGCCGGCGCCGACGTGGTCGTCGTAGCTGAGCGTTCTGTGCTGCTCGTCGCCCCCGTCCACGTTGGGCGGGGCGTCGAAGCTCCAGGTGATCACCTCGAGGAATTGGGCCACCGTGTCGGGATCGGCGTCGACCGGCTCGGCGATGAAGTCGACGAACAGCTCGTCGCCCTCGACCCCGGACTCGAAGCTGAACAGCAGACCGTCCGGCGGGCCCTTGCACCCACCGTTGGTGTCGAACCCGCGGGTGATCTCGACGGTGCCGTCGCCGCCGTCATCCAGCGTCTCCGTCTCGCCGCAGTCGATCTCGCCTTCGAACGAGTCGACCACCTGGAACAGGGTGTCGACCGTTCCGAGTGCGGCTCCGACCGGCCCGGCGGGAGATCCGTTGAACCCCGCCTCCAGCGAAACCGACCCCGAGGCGGCAGCGTCCCCGGGCTTGATCACGATCGTGTCGAACGTCCCGTCGACCTGGAACGATTGCCAGTGACCGGCCCCGGGATCGTCGCTCGGGTCGACCCAGAGAATCGCACGTTCGTTGTCTGACCCACCGGAGTCCGGGCCGCAGTCGGAGAGCCCGCTGCAGGGCACGGTCACCGTGTCCACCAGGGCT
>JBMDXS010000157.1:0-8887 GCA_048595045.1 Acidimicrobiia bacterium | reverse complement strand
CGGGCCGGCGCCGGCCCGAGCCAGCCGAATCGAGGTGTTTCCCGTTCCACACCCGAGGTCGAGCACCGAAGGGCGAGCATCACTCACGTCGGACAACAGCTCCAGCAGTCGTGCTGATATAGGGGAGGGCTCCGGGAGGGCGTCTGGATCGGAGACCGTCCGCCCGACCTGGCGGTCGAAGCTCGTCGCTATCCGGTCGGCAATCGTCGCTTGCTTCCTCGCAGCGGAGCAACAACCCGGGTCATGTCTCGATTGCTCACTCACATGGAGGCCTCAGACATGGGGAGAAGGTACCGGTCTCACTTCACCGGCTGCTCCGGTTGCTTGGGGTGGGCTACCAGTCCCGGCCGGTTTATCGTGAGCTTGTGAAAGAAATCCCAAAGGCCACTGTGGTGCGTCTGCCCAGATATCTGCGCCTCCTGGAGGATCTCGATCCGTCCCGTGACGTAGTCAGCTCCGAAGAGCTGGCCGAGGCGGCAGGGGCCAATGCGGCCAACGTGCGTCGGGATCTCTCCCACATCGATTTCCATGGGGTGCGTGGCATCGGGTACTCGGTTCCCGAGCTCGACCTGCGGATCCGCCAGGAACTCGGCATCGCGGAAAGACAACGCGTGGCCATAGTCGGCGCGGGAAACCTGGGCCGAGCCCTGGCCAACTATGCCGGGTTGAGCAAACGTGGATTCGACGTGGTCGCCCTCTACGACACCGACGTGCGGAAGATCGGCACGAAGGTGGGGGACGTCATCATCCAGGATCTGGAAGGCCTCGACGGCGACTGCCTCACCAACTCATTCGAGATCGCAATCCTGGCGGTCCCGGCCGTGGCCGCCCAACAGGTGGCAGAGCGTCTCGTCGAGCACGGCGTCCGCTCGATCCTCAACTTCGCCCCGGTCCGGGTCAACGTGCCGGAAAAGGTCTCGGTGCGCCAGGTCGACCTCTCTATGGAGCTGCAGGTCCTGAGCTACTACGGGAGCAGGCTCTAGGCGCTGGACTTCTCCTGTAACTCTTCGTACTGGTGCAGAGCCACCAGGAACGCTAGAAACAGCACCAGCGACACCAGCAGATAGGTGATCGGGATGATCCTGATCTCGAAGGCGTTCAAGCCCTCGATATCGGCCGGCTTGGGCCCACGCGGGGCGTACACCACGAACAACATCGAGGTGATGGTGAGCCAGCCGAACACGGCGGCCCCGGTCACCAGGAAGCCCAATCGCTTGCCCAGGTTGGTGTAGTTGAACAGGTAGATGGAGCCGTAGAACAACGCCACGGCGGCCAAGGTCAGGATGATCCCGGTGACGAACAGGTTGGCCGACAGCAGGGATCGGAAGAACTCACGGAAGAACACTGATGCCCTCCTTCCCGTCCATGTTGCCCGCCCGCAGGTAGGCGGCGAGCAGCTCGATGTCCTCCAGGGCAAGGGCGGAGCCGAACGCCGGCATCCGGCCCGAACCGAAGCCGTTGATGCCGTAGGGGGTCTCCGCCTCGGAGCCCCTCACGATGAACTGGACCAACAGGTCCTGTTCCGGGTCCTCATTCCTCTCGCCGAACTGGACGGTGGGGCGCCCGTCCCACAGGGCCGGCCCGAATCCGCCCGAGCCCGCCTCCTGGGTGTAAGGGACACCGGCGCTGTAGCCGGCGGTGTGGCATCTGGCGCATTTCGAGTTGAACAGGCCGACGGCACGCTCCGCCTCCTCCTCCGACGAGCCCATCGCCTCGGCCACCCCGGCGAAGTCGACGGAGTAGAGCTTGGTCTGCAGCGATTCCTCGAGGAAGGCGAGCCCACCGTTCTCGGTCTCGAGGAGCCCCGACTGGTTCTGCTCGGTGACGGTGAGTGTGGTGGCCAAGGACTCGAGATTGCCCACCATCGTGGTCGCAGTCGCCAGGTCCGGTTCCCCGCCGACCGAGGCCGGGTTGGTCGGGTCGAGGGCGACCAGCGCGACCTGTGTGGGCGTGGTGGCGGTGATCGCGGCGTCGACCTGGGAGGTGATCGTGTTCTCCGCAGCGGTGGACAAGCCATCCCCGTCCGGGTCGGAGCCGTCCTCGATGGCCGTGGTGGCAGTAGCGGCCAGATCGGCAGCCCCCGCCTCGGGTTCCGCGGCTGTGGCCGCGGCGTCGAGTGCGGCGACCAGCCCGTTGGCCCCTTCGAGGTCTTCCACTGACGCCGGCACCTCGATCCCGGCTTCCTCGGCGGAGGCGCGGGTTTCCTCCAGGGCAGTCAGCGCCGCCTCGCTCAGGCCCACCGTGGGGTCGACCGCACCTTCGCTCATCGCGGTCTCGATGGCGGCGAGATTGGACCGGACGATCGGGTCCGTCTCCGAGGCCGCCTCGATGGCGGCCAGGGCGTCGGCGGCCAGCTCGGCGTCGGCTACGGCGGGATCGAGCGTGACCGGCTCCATGATCCGGAAGCCGTCGACCGCCTCCTGCGAGATGGCGCTGAGCTCGGTCTCGGCCGCGTCGGACAGCCCGTCGGCGTCGGTGTCGATACCTGTGCCGGCGCCGTCCAGGGTCTCTCGTGCCTGCCCGGCCAGGGGAACCACCAGGGCGGCATCGGCCGGAGCCGCCTCGATCTCGGCCACCACCTGGCTTTGCTCGAGGATGGCCGTCTCCACCGTGCCGTCGGCGTTGGCCAGGGTGTCGAGGGCGGTGTTGACCCCCGGCTCCACCTTGCCCAGGTACTCGTCCTGGGGAATCTGGATCGTCTTCAGGTAGTTGACCACGTCGACCACCTGCTCCTCGTTGAGCGGCCCGCCACCGGGGATCCCCCACGCCGGCATCGGCGTGTTGCCCCGCCCGTAGGTGACCCAGAAGTTGACCTCGTCCTCGTCGTATCGGAAGAACACATCGTCTAGGGATGGCACGGCCCAGGAGACGGTGACCCCGGAGCGCTTTTCGACGTATCCGGTGGTCCCACCCGACCCTTCGGGACCGTGACAGGAGAAGCAGGCGAACTCCTCCACGATGTGCTGACCCCGGGTGACAGATGCCGTGGAGAACTCTTCTACGAATCCGGCCTGGCGCTCCTGCTCGGTGAGGAAGTAGAGGGGCAGGGAGATGGCGAGGAAGGCGGAGAAGGCGATGGCCGCCTTCTGCCCGCCCTCCAACCGACGGGTTTCGATCTTCTCGTCATCGATGCCGGGGCGGAGGTTGGGAGCGACCTCTTCCCCACCCCGGTTGCGGATCGCAGAGACGAATAGCATGCCGAGCCAGGCGATCCCGGCCACCAAGGCGATGACGGTGATGATGTTGGCGGTCATGCCCCTGGGGTCGCCGCAACGGCGCTGATGCAGCTGGGCCCCTGCGGGTACTGGACGCTCAGCCCCGGCGCCCGGGGCGTCTCGATGATCGACCCGGTCCGGATGATGAGGCGCCCGCCCTGGTTCTCGACCACGAACCGATCGAGATTGCGCGGGGCGGGCCCGCCGAAGTATTCCCCGATGGCGTTGTACCTCGAGCCGTGGCAGGGGCATTCGAAGCCCTGAGACGGGGCGCACCACGGGACCCGGCACCCGAGGTGGACACACCGCATGTAGAGGGCCATCAGCCCGTCGGTGGAAACACTCTGCCCCTCGAATTGGGCGGACAGCTCATCGGGGGCCGGGACCAGATAGGCGCGTGCCTCCGGGATGAAGAGGGGCAGCACGCCTCCCGCCGGGGTGAACACCTGGGACTGGAGATCGGAGACCGGGCCCGCATCGATGTCCGCCCCGAAGCCACCGGTCAGCTTGGGCCAGAAGAACGCCAGGTAGTAGAGCCCTTGCGCGGCGAGGAAGGTGCCGAACGTGGCGGTGATGGCCCGGTTGAAGAATTGACGCCTGCTCACGCCACCTTCTTCCGGCGAGACCTCCACGATGCGCTGGGTCTCCAGGATCTCGAGGACGGCGTCGGCTTCCTCTTCCTCGACCCGTTCCGGCTCAGGCTCCGGCTCGGCCTCGACCTCGACCTGCGGCTCCGGCTCGACCCTTGGTGGGATGGCGACTGCGGTCGCAGACCGGTCCGCCGCCCTCGTCTCGGGTGAGACACCGGCCAGGGGATCGGGCCTATCGGCGGTCTGAGAACGACGGTAGGCAACCGCGAATGCCCCTGCCGCCCCGAGGATCGCCACCACGGCGACCGCGATCAGGACGGCGTTGGTCAGGGTCATTCGAAATGCACCCAGTCCTTCAGGTCATCGAAATAGACCCCGTCCTTCCAGGGGTAGCTGAAGTTGAAGCCCAGCCCCCGGAACAGGACACCGAAGATGGTGAGGGTGGCTGCCCCGGCCAGGAACACCGAGTAGAGGGCGATGGCGAACTTACGGTCACTGGGCCGTGTCGAGGGGTTCTTGTCGACGTAGGGCACCATCATGAACCCGATGATCCCGGTGATGGTGGGCACCGTGACGCCGGCGATCTGCGGATCGAAGTAGGAGAGGAGCTCCTGGAGCCCGAGGAAGTACCACGGCGCCTTCGATGGGTTGGGAGTGGCGTTGAAGTTGGCCGGATCGAGCAACGGCGAGTGGATGACCACCGACATGATCACCAAGAGCCCGGTGATGGCGAGAAGGGCCCCGAACTCCATCAACATCAGATGGGGCCAGGTGTTCACCTTGTCGGTCGGCTCGGCCTTCACGGTCTGGATGGCACGGGCCTTGACGACAGTCAACAGACGCTGGGTGCGTACCCCTTCCGGCGTCCCCTTTGGTGGCACGGTGGGACGCGGGCTGACCAAAGCGGCGACCTTCCCGTTCCCGGCGCCATTGCCAGCGCTCGCGCCATCGCCATCGCCGGCGGTGGACGGTTTGTCCTCCACCGCCGTCGCCACCGCGGCAGCGGCAGGCTCCGCGGCCGGCTCGGCCGGTCCCCCTCCGTCGCCTTCGGCGCCATCTTCCCCGACGGGGGACGAAACCGCCTCTTCGCTGCTCTCGATCAGGGGAGCCTCGGTGGGCGGGGCGGCTGGGACCTCGGCCTCCTGCTCGGGCTCGATCTCGGGGGTCTCGGCGGCCGGCTCGGCGGGGACCTCCTCGGCCGGGGCCGGTTCCTCCTCCACCGACTCCACTGCTTCTTCGATCTCCTCGGAGGTCTCGGCGGCCTCTTCCATGGCGGCTACAGCATCTGATCGAGGGGGCTCCGGCTCGGGCTCGTCCGAGGGGGGAGGGATAGGCGGGGCCTCTCCCTTCATCTCGGCCAGGACTTGCTCGACGGGCAGCCCGAGCGCCTTGGCCTTCGCCTCTGCCGACCTCCTGAGGAGGCTCTCTGGTATCTCGGTCATGACGGACTCCTCATAGTGGCCCCGAGATCCCGCCGTCCTTGCGCACCCGCCAGAAATGCACGGCGAGGAAGATCACGAGGATGAACGGCAACGCGAGAACGTGCAGCACATAGAACCTGAGCAAGGTCGAAGCGGATACCTCCACGCCGGCCAGCAAAGCGAACTTGACCTGATTCCCGACGACAGGGACGAACCCGGCCATGTTGGTGCCGACGGTGACGGCCCAGAGCGCCAACTGATCCCAGGGGAGCAGATATCCGGAGAAGGAGAGGAGCAGTGTCAGGAACAACAGGATGACCCCAACCACCCAGTTGAACTCCCGAGGGGGCTTGTAGGCACCGTGATAGAACACCCGGCTCATGTGCAGGAACACCGAGAGCACCATCAGGTGGGCCCCCCATCGGTGCATGTTCCGCACCAGCGAGCCGAAGGCGACGTTGGTGGAGAGTGCCTCTATATCTGCGTAGGCCGTCTCCGCCGAGGGGGTGTAATAGAACATCAGGAAGATCCCGGTGATCGTGAGCAGGATGAACAGGAAGAAGCTCAGCCCACCGAGGCAAAGCGTGTAGGACAGCTTGACCCCATGCCGCTTCACCTTGACCGGGTGGAGGTGATAGAGCACGTTGTTCATCACGACATAGGAGCGGTTCCTCGGGCTGTCCGAGTACCCCTTCTTGAAGGGCGAGCCGGGGCGGAGGATCGACTCTGCGAACTGAGAGCCCCAGAGCTTGTCGTTCGTCTCTTTGATTCTGTCCCTGAGTCCGGTCTTACCGTTGCCGTTGGCCAATCCGCCTCCTACCAGCGCATTCCGTAGGCGTACCCGTTCTTGAAGTCACGTTGCCCGGTGTCGAAGTCCCATGGGCGACGATCGAGACCCAGCTCGGCAGCCTGTTCGGCCAGTGAGCCCTCGAATTTGCCCAGCGTGATGACATTGGTCGGGCAGCGGTCGACGCAGAGAGCACAACGGGTGCACTCGTCTTCGTCGACCACGAAGAATCCCAGGTTCTGCGGGTCCTCGTCGGGGTGGTCGACGTTGACCCCTTCGGTGATCGCATCCAGCGACAGGTAGTGGATGCACTTCCAGGGGCAGATGTCGACACAACCCTCGCAGAGGATGCACTCCGCCTGGTCGATGTGGAGGAACTGCTTGGGTCGCAGCTTGTCGGTGAAGTAATCCCCCTCGACGACCGCGAGTTGGTAGTCGTCCCGGTACGGCGGCGTCTCGTCGACAACACCCTTCGGCATCAGCCTTCACCTCTGACCAACGGGCGCCCGTACGGGGATTGTGGCGCGGCCTTCTCGGCAGACACCGGGCGGCCCTGCTTCATCTTCTGCAGCTGGAGCGTGAACACCGCCGCTGCGACCAGCATGACGATGTGGTACCCCATCGAAATCGAGTCCTTGATGGCGGCATAGCTGAGGGTCACGTCGTTTCCCAACACCAGGACGGGTGGGATGGCGACGGCGACGCGCTGCGACGACCAATCGAGATCGGTCTGGGCGAAGTTGAGCCACTCGGAGGGGACCATCCCGAAGATGATGACCAGCTCGACCCAGGCGACCACGCCGGCGAAGAGTGCCCTGGCCCAAGTCATCCTCTGGTTGAGGACCCACACGAAGAGCGCACCGACTACCAGCATCTGCGACGCTCCGAACACCACCAGGTACCCGATTCCCTTGAGGAGATGGCTGCTCGGGATCCAATCGAAGAACCCGCCGTCGTGCTCCGGCGGGAGGCTGGTGTAGTGGATCCAGATCACGCCGACGACCAGGGCGACGAACCCAAGAGCGAGAAGACCCCAACCGATGCTCTTTCGTCTGCTGTCGCTCAGTTCGGCCAGGCGGTACATCTCTCGTCTTCGGGCGCGCTCGTAGGACCTGTTCACATCGTTTCTACCACAACCCGGGTCTCGTGAGAGAACCCTGTGCGAAGGCGCGCCGCGGGTTCTGGGGTGGCTGCGGAAGGAATCGTCGAAGTAGTTATGCTCCCGCCGTCCCAGTCCGCGACGAGGGAACTCTTGGCCTCGACCCAAACTGCAGACATCAGGGCCCTGCTCGGGGCCGGAGACGAGGACCGCGTCGCAGTCGCCCATTTCCTCGTTGGCGCTTTGTTCCTGGTACTGGCCGGCGTTCTCGAGCTTCTCGCCCTGTTCGCCCTGAGGTTCGGCGGGCTGTCCCCGGTCAGCTACGGACGGGCGGAATCGATGGCGAACATCACCGTCATGCTGGGGTTTCTGGTCCTCACCCTTGCCGGGGGCATCTACTACGTCCTGCCCCGCCTGACCGGTGCCCGGCTGTGGCGGAAGGACCTCGCCTACCTCGGCCTCCTCGGGGTGTCCGGATTGGTGATCCTCGACCTGCTCGCCGTCGTCTTCGGATTCGGCCAGGGCCGTTCACCCCTTGGGCTCCCCTGGTGGCTGCATCTGCCCATGCTGGCGGTGCTGGTCATCCCATTCGCGGTCACCATGATGACGATCCGTCGCCGGGAAGAGGAGCGAAGCTTCGTCACCATCTGGTTCGTGATCGGCGGTGCGGCCTGGCTTCCGCTCCTCTACCTGGTCTACACCGCAGGCCATCTCCCATTCATCGCTGCGCTGGGTGAGGCCTACACCGACCTTTTCTTCTCCGCCGGGTTCGTCACCCTCTGGGTGTTCACCGTGGGCAGCGGGCTCTTCTACTACACGATGGTCAAAGAGCTCGACATCCCACTCGCCTCCCGGCAGCTCGCAGCGGTGGGCTTCTGGTCCCTCGGATTCGCAGCCGCCTGGTGGGGGTCTGCTCAGCTCGTCTTCGGGCCTGGCCCTGGCTGGATCGACGGGGTCTCGGCAGCACTTGGCCTGGCCTTCCCGATCGGCGCTCTGGCCAACGCAGCCAATGCCTCCATGACCCTCCAGGGCCATTGGGAGGAGCTCGGCGACAAGCCCGGCGTGGTCTCGGGTGTGGTCGGTCTGTATCTGGGGGTGGCGGTGGCCATCCTCGCCGCCTTCGCCTCATTCCCCTCGGTGGGGTCGGTGACCGCACTCACCGCGTTCTGGGAGGCGATCGAATATGCCGCCCTGTATGGCGTCGGTGCATTGCTCTCGGCCGGCATCGTGTTCGAGGCGATGCCCCGAGTTGCCGGGCGGGAGCTGACCTCTCTCGAGCGCCCGAGATCGTTCACCCGTCTCACGGTGATCGGTGTCGGTGGGGTCGCCTTGAGCCTGATCGCCGCCGGACTGGTGTCCGGGTATTCCTGGGTGGCAGGCTCGAACAGCGCCGCCTACGTCGACGTCGGTGAGGGATGGGCCGCCGGCGCGGGTGCCGCCGATGTGTTGCTGCTGGTCGCCTTCGGCTTCGGCATCCTCACCTTCCTCGGCCAGCTCGCCTACGCCGCCACCGTGATCGGGACTGTGACCGTCGGCAAGGCGGTGCCCCAGGAAGTCCTGGTCTATGGCTCGGAGCCCGAAAGCGAGTCTCCCGATGAGTGAGCTGAGCGCGGCCGCCGCCGCTGCGTTGGGCCTCCCCGAGGCGATCGTGCAGCGTTCCGCCGCGGCGAGGGCCGAGGAGACCGGCATGACCGTCGACGAGGTGCTGGCGGCTTGGGCCGGTGGCGGGGACATACCTGCGCCATCGGCCGCGTCCACCGCTCCCGAGCAGACCG
>JBMDXS010000156.1:0-3620 GCA_048595045.1 Acidimicrobiia bacterium | reverse complement strand
GGGGTCTTCAGGTAGAGGGAATGTCAGGAGCACGAATACTTCGATCACGTCTTCGACGACGTCTGCTCGTCGTCCCGATCGTCTTCACGATCGTGGCCGGCGCACCGGGATCGGCCCTCGCCCTTCCCGACGACGGGATGACGCCCAAGAGCATGTTCCTGGATCTGGGTGGGGTCTCCGCCGAGGAGATCGCGGCACGCGTCGACCGCATCTGTGCCGAGCATCGAGACCCTGCCTCCGACAGCTACATCATGAACGTCGTCCTGGTCGGCGTCCTCGACCCCGCGGGGCATCTGCGGATCGACGAGCTTCTCGCCGTCCTCCCCCATGTGCCGGGTGGAGGGCTGACGACCTGCTTCGACAACGTCTTCGTAGGTCCGACCCAGCTCGACCCAAGCGACCAGCCCTGGAAGAGCAGCGCCGACTTTCCCGGGGGTCTGGAGCCATGGTGCGCCGACAGTCTCTACTGCGGCGGGATCATGACCCCGTCATGGCGGTGGGCCAACATCGAGGCCAGCCGGAAGGCTGCAGACGTCTTCCTGGCCTTCGTCGATCTGCACTTTCCAGGCGTTCGGAAGACCCTCAACTGGTACATCAACTACGAGGGGTACTTCGACTGGCTCGGCGGCAACATGTACAGCTCCAGGATCAGCGACGCCTACGCCGCTTACATGCTGGAGATGGTCAGGGCCTACAACCAGGCCCTCCTACATGCAGGGGAGCCTGCGGAGACCTCGAGTCGGGTCGTGCTCTGGTCACCGGCCTACGCCAATCCCTACTACTCCCATTCCCAGCTCCAGCTGAACAACATCCGCGACAACATGCGGTCGGTGTTCCGCAACGTTCAGACGATCGCCGCCGGTGAGGGCATCACCCGAGGCGTCGACTGGCTCGACATGCAGGACAAGCTGGGGCAGACCGACTGCTTCTCGGTCGACTGCTACGTGGAGGTCAAACGTTGGTATGACTTCCTCACCACCGTCGATTTCGATCAGTTCTCCTTCGCCAGCCTCCGGGTGAACATGGAGCTCTTCTCCACCAACGTCCCCGGGCCCGACCTCAACGAGCAGATGGCCCGTCAGAACTTCTACGAGGCGAACGGGATCCCGATCGGCGCCTCCTGGGAGCTGAGGTTCTGGAGCACCTCCGTCCAGTGATCGGCGCTTGGGCGTTGCGTGTTGGGCTCGCGTACCATCCCACCCCTCAATGGGGCTGAATCCCGGGGCACAAACGCCCGTCCTGCCGGTGACGGTTATCACGACCGTGTTCAACGAGGGTCCTCCCGTGCTCGAGATGCTCGATTCGGTGATGACCGGCAACGCCATTCCCGAGGAGATCGTCGTCGCCGACGGTGGCTCCACCGACGGCACGGTCGAGTTGCTCGAGGAGTATGCAGCGGCCCATCCCCAGGTTCGGGTGCTCACGAACACCGGAGGCCGCTCCGCCGGGCGGAACGCCGCCATCACCGCCGCCTCACAAGATCGCATCGTGTGCATCGACGGGGGTTGCCTGGCCGAGCCCGACTGGCTCGAAAAGCTCGCCGGGCCACTGTTGGATGGCCACGATTGGGTAGCCGGCTTCTATCGGCCGGAGGGAGAGACCGCCCTCTCCACCGCCATTGGGCTCACCATGGTCTATGTCGAAGAGGAGGTGGAGTTCCCGATCTTCCTGCCATCGGCCCGCTCCATGGCATTTCACAGACGGGTCTGGGAGGAGGTCGGCGGCTTCCCCGAGGACATGCAGTACGCCGAAGACACCGTCTTCGGCGAGAGGATCCGCCAAGCCGGGCACGAGATGGTCTTCGTGCCCGATGCGGTCGTCATCTGGAGGCCGCCTCCGAGCATGGCCTCGCACTCGCGAACCGCGTTCGCCTGGGGTCGGGGAGACGGGCACATCGGTTTGCGGTCCGTCGCCTACCGGAAGCTGTTCTCCCGTTTCCTCGTAGTCGCCGCCCTCCTGATCGCCAGTTTGTTCTTCCCCCTGCTCCTGATCCCGACGGTGCTGGGGGCCGGCGCCTATCTCTATCGCAACAGCCGGCGTAAGTACCGGCACATGCAGTCGTGGCAGAAGTGGATCTGGATCCCGTTGGCGACGCTGAACGGGCTCGCCTCCTCCCTTGCGGGGTACATCACCGGTTATGTGGCGCGCAGGTGGGGGCGGAAACGGGTGCCGCTACCGGTCGGTGCCGGCGACGATCAACTGGGCCCGGTCCTCCAAACGATCGAGGAGGGGGGCGACACGTCGCCGCCAGTCGGCGGGCTCGGCATGGGCGCGCAGACCGAGTCTCTCTCCCCGCCCCAACTCGAGGCTGGAATCGATCGCGGCGGCGAAGGTCTCGGGGTCTGAGGCGGTCCGCACTGCCGGTTCGGACAGACAAGCGGGCAGCGGCGTTCCCACCATCGGCACACCACAAGCCAGGTACTCGTACATCTTCAGCGGCGTCACCGCTTCTGTCATCTCGTTGACGATGAAGGGGAGCATCCCGACCGTGAAGCCACGGACGAACTCGGCGATCCGGTCCGAGCCCTGGGCCGGAAGGAAGGAGACGTTGGGGAGGCCGCTCAACTTGGCTGCCTGACTTTCCACCTCCGGGTCCACGGGACCGACCAAGACGAAACCGAGGGCGGGTCTCGACTCTGCCACCGCAGTCAGCAGCCCGAAGTCGAACCAGGGGGCGAGGGCACCGTGATAGCCAACGATGGCCCCCTGGGGCAGTTCCGGTGCGATGGGGCCGTCGGGATGGAAACGCTCCAGGTCCACGCCGTTCTCCACCAGGATCAGGTCACTTCTCTCGAAGCGATGACGTTCGGCGAGGACCGGATTGGATGCGATGACCGCGTCGGCCTTGCTGATCAGCGGCCCGTGATGGTGTCTGACCCTCCGCTCGGTGGGCATCCCACGCTCATTGGGCTCATAGATGGAGAGATCGTCGAGCAGGTCGTAGACGACCACTCTGTCCTCGAACCGGTCGATGAGGGTTTGGGTGGGGGCGAAATGGGTGTAGATGATCACGCCCGAGGCCGGGGTCTCCCTGATGGAGGGCACCAGGTGGATGCGCTCGCCTCCGGTCTCCGACTCCGACAGGTTCAGATCGACGAACCAGACCTCGTGGCCCGCCGCGGCCATCGCCTCCAGCAGGTACTGGGGGCGCTGCTTCATGATCTCCCAGCGCTCCCAGGTCGGCAGATAGACCACCGGTCTGAGGCCCCCGGGGGCGGGCGGGGGCCCGGCCGGATACCCATAGACGCGGTCCCTCACCCAGGACGCCCCCGGTACCTTCTTCAGCATTCTCCTCGGCCGGGACGGGAGCCGCGCGATGTGACGATGCATCCGCTCCCGCCTACTCGGTCTCCGCCGGCATCAGGTCGCCATCGCCGGGTTCGGTCTCGACCCCGGATTGGGCACCGAGTCCGCTGTCGAAGCCGTTGTGGCCGACCACGGGGACCAGGCCACGGTCGGCCAACCCGAACCCGATGACATGGTTGGCGTAGCCCTGGGTGTTGGAGAGCCGTATATACCAGTTCCCGTCGGAGGGCCGGAAGATGGCAGGGCTGTCGGAGCCGTCGCCGTCCCAGTCGCCGGCCACGAGAAAGTCCCCAGGATCACCGTAGATGAAGTCC
>JBMDXS010000155.1:0-20222 GCA_048595045.1 Acidimicrobiia bacterium | reverse complement strand
TGGCTTCGGTGTGCGCGAGGTCGGGCTGCTCCTAGGTGTGACTCCTCTGGCTCTGGGCATCACCTCACCGCTTTCCGGGGCATTGTCCGACCGGATCGGAGTGCGCCGGCTCACCCTGGCCGGGCTCGTGATCCTCACGCTGGCCTTTGCGGGGTTTCGTCTCATCGACGTCGACACCTCGGTGCCGGTGTTCCTGGCCTTGGTGATTCCGGTTGGCATCGGGATGGGTGTGTTCCAGTCGCCCAACAACAGCGCCATCATGAGCGCCGTACCCCGCGAGTACTCAGGTGTGGCCAGCGGCATCCTCTCCCTGACCCGTCTGCTCGGGCAGATCAGCGGAATCGCGGTGCTGGGCTCGGTCTGGGCGGCGCGGGTCGCTGCCCAGGTGGGTGGTCTCGAAGGTGGGGATGCCGCTACGGCCCCGGATCAGGTCCAGGTCGCCGCCCTACGGGATACCTTCACCATCGCCGCCTTGATATTGGCCCTCGCCACGTTGCTCGGGTTCTGGGGGTTGAGGGAGGAGTCGCGGAGGAAGCGGCCCTCCATTGTTGCCCCGCAGACTCAGATCAAGGCGGAGTAGTCGGCCTCGAGACGACTCCAGTCGAGCATGGCGCTGAATCCGCCCAGGCTCAATGTCGATGCCAGTGACGGGATGTCATCGAAGGGGGGTGGGATGAATCGGGGCTGCTCCACCAGTCCCTCCTCCTCCAATTGGTGCAGGGTCACCATGTCGAGGAGGTCGACCTTCCCGCAGAAGAGAAGCGGGATGCGGTGTGCCCGGCCCAGATATATCGCCAGCCGGACGTAGAGGAAGGTGAGGATCAGACCCTTGCCGTAACCCAGGTCTTTGGTGAACGGACCGGCATCGGGAAGGCTCCCACGGAAGATGCGCACCGCGGCCGCCCACGCCTCGTCCTCCGTGAGCCCGTCGGTCCGGAACAGCTCGAACACCTCGACGAACGATGCCCCCTCCGACGCGGCCCTGATCCCTTCGATCCGGTGCATCAGCTTGGCCAGCCGGCGGGGATGACTGCGCAGGTTCAGCATTTCGGTCAACACCGCCAGACCCTCCTGGGTCACCGTCGTGCGGGGTGCGGCCTTCCCGAGGAAGGTGCATACGGGCTGGGAGAGGCCGTTCTGGGTGGTCCCGATGTGCACCCATGCCTCGTGGGTCTCGAGGAGGTGGAGATCGCGCCGGGAGAACATCCTGTCCTCCCTGACCTTGATGTAATCGCTGCCGGCAGCGGCGTCGGCCGCGATCCCGTCGTCGGGCCTCACCTCCACCATGCCCTTGCCCATCGAGGTGTCGCAGGCCGTTTGCAGGATGCCGACTGCCTCGGACCCGGGGATGTTGCGGTCGTCCATATCCGACTCCTCGACGGTGTCGAGACCCTCCAACACCTTCCTCATCTGCTGGCCCAGGTCGGCGATGGTGGGCCCGCCTGCGTGGAACACATCGTGGGGCGTCCCGTACAAAAGAGCCGCGATCTGTGCGAACTCCGGCGTGCCTCGTGCCTCGAGCAGATCCACGGTGAGTCGGAACTGCTCGCACATGAACTTCATCAGGGTGCCGGCCGGAGACACGGGCCCCAGCTTTCCCTGGATGTCCGACTCGACCTTCCTCAGCTCCTCCCGGACCGCGTCGGCGTCGAAATCCCGCTCACGACCCTCGTAATAGCCCCGATCCACGCTGGGCAGCTCCCTGAACTTGGAGGCGTAGAACTTCTCTTTGATCGTGTCGTCCCAGTTGATCGCATTGAGCACCTTGATAGGTCGCTGCGCCTCGACGATGCGGTCGCTCAGGTCCTTGATGGTCTGCCGGTATTGGTCGCTCACGGGGCGGGCAATCTATCGCGGCGATCCCACCTGCGGGGCAGACCGTTTCGAGGGCGCTAAGAGGCCACTCCAGCGCAACACAAACCCGGAGGCAATCCGGGCGCCCCGTTGCCACCTGTGGAAAACCGGATAGCCTCGAATGTGGTCATGAGACGCCAGCTCTTCCCCCAGAACGTCATCGCCATGATCTGGGACTTCGACAAGACCTTGATCCCGGGCAACATGCAGGGCCCTCTGTTCCGCCATTTCGGGGTGGACGAGGCGGTGTTCTGGGAGGAGGTCGACGGGCTCGAGGCGTGGTATCGGGCCCGAGGGTCCGACTTGATCGCCGGTGAGCGCCTCTACCTGGATCACATCCTCACCTACGTGCGTGACGGGCGGATGGCCGGTCTGAGCAACCACCTTCTGCGATCTCTGGGGGCCGAGATCGGCTTCTACCTGGGAATGCCGGACTTCCTCGAGCTGATCCGAAAGGAGGTCATGTCCGACCCACGTTTCGCCGAGCATCAGATCCAGGTCGAGCATTACATCGTCTCCACCGGGCTCAGGCAGATGATCCTCGGCTCGGCGATCGCGCCCTATGTCGACGATGTGTGGGCCTGTGAGTTCACCGAGCTGGTCGCCCCACCGGGCTACCCGGAGCAGCAGGGGCGTCTCTTCTCTCCCGATGGGGAGGTTCGCCAGCTCATCTACACCATCGACAACACGACCAAGACCCGGGCACTCTTCGAGATCAACAAGGGGACCAACAAGAATCCCAGCATCGATGTCAATGCCAAGATGGCCAGAGAGGACCGGCGGGTGCCTTTCCAGAACATGATCTACATCGCCGATGGTCCTTCCGACGTGCCCGTCTTCTCAGTGGTCGAAGCGAATGGCGGGCGCACCTATGCGGTGTATCGACCCGGCTCCAAGGGAGAGTTCGAACAGGCGGCACGGCTCCTCGAGCAGGATCGGGTCGACGCCTTCGGTGAGGCCGACTACTCGGAGGGCTCCCACACCGCGATGTGGCTGACCCACGCCGTGGAGGGCATCGCCCGCCGCATCGTCCGCGATCGACAGGAAACGCTCAGCGAGCGGGTCGGCCAGCCACCCCGTCACGTCGCCGAGGACTGAGGCGAGGCATTCTCCATGCCGCGCCGCGAAGGCGCGCCACTCTGTGTCAGCAATCAGGAAATGGTGCGAGGGCGGCCCAAAGGACCGCCCTCGCTGGCTCCGTTGGGTAGGAGCACCCGCTACTTCTGACCGCTGATCGCGGCAGAAGAAGGCTGGAGTGGCCGGTGAAGAACCAGGCGCGGTTGGGAGACGATCAAAGCCGACCCCCGAGAACGAGTGGCCCGTGACTCATACTTCTCCCTGCTCACGTCTCCCAAGCGCGTCCGGTGCTGATTATTGCCAGCGACCGGGCGCTGGTGAATGGGCTGTACGACCCATCTGTGACTGCCTCGAAAGGTGGTGTACCCGAGGTCTGAGGGATATCAGACTTGGGCGAGGGCCTGGTCCAGGTCGGCGATGATGTCTTCCGGCGTCTCGACGCCCACCGAGAGCCTGATCATCGAATCATTGATGCCGATGCTGTGCCTGGTCTCCACGTCGACATTCGAATGGGTCGTCGTCCAAGGGTGACATGCGATCGATCTGGTCCCACCCAGCGAGGTGGCATTGGCCACCAGTTGCATCGCATCGAGGAAGGCGAAGGCGGCGGCCTTCCCCCCACTCACGTCGAAGCAGATCATGGAACCTGCCGACGACCATTGCCGCTTCGCCAGCTCCGCAACGCGCTCGTCGTCTTCGACAGCTCCCAGATATCGCACCCGCTCCACCTTGGGGTGGCCCTCGAGGAAGTCGGAGACCACACGCGCATTGGCCGTCTGCCGCTCCACCCGCAACGGGTACGTCTCCAGGCTGCGGGCGAGGAGCCACGCCGTATGGGGGTCCCCTGTAGTGCCGATCCGATAACGCATCGTCTTCATCGGCTCGATCAGGTCGCGCGACCCGGTGGCCACCCCGGCGACCAGGTCGTCGTGGCCGCCGAAGAACTTGGTGGCGGAATACACCACGAGATCGGCCCCGTGATCGAGTGGGCGCTGGGCGTAGGGCCCGAGGAAGGTGTTGTCGACGATGGTCAGCGGCCGGTGCTCGGATGTCGAGCCGGCGCGGGCAACTCGCGAGGCGAGGCCGATGTCGAACACATCGTTGCTCGGATTCGCCGGCGTCTCCAGATAGACCGCCCCGAGCCGGCGCTCGTCGACCATCTCCTCGATCTCCTCCTGTGAGGCCTCGGGACCGAACGAACCGATCTCGAATCCGAGCGGGGCGAGGACCTTTTGCAGCATGGTGTTGGTCCCTCCATAGAGCGGGGCTCCATGAAGGATCAGATCACCCGGCCGGAGATGAGTCAGGAAGGTGGTGAAGATGGCAGCGATCCCGCTCGAGAAGAGCAGAGCGGCCTCGGCGCCATCCCACGCTGCGAGCCTGCTCTCGCTGATGACCAGATTGGGATGGTCCATCCTGGTGTAGATGAAACCCACGTCCTCCCCAGGGCCGGGCTTCTCGCCTCCATAGACGATGGAGAACAGCCGCTCGGCTGCCTCCGCGGACTCGAAGACGAAGGTCGAGGTCTGGAACAGGGGGACCTTCAACGCATCGAGCCCATCCCCGGGGTCCCATCCCATGTGGACCGCGTCCGATTGCGGATCGGGCATCAGGCTTCGTTCCCTCCCGGCTCGAGCATCCAGTACTCGGTGAACTCGGCGCACCGCCCATCTTCGAACCGAAGAAGGAAGCAGTTGTGATACAGCTCGTCGCCCTGCTCCCCGGCGTTGAAGTACCTGCTGGTGCCGATGGCCACAGCCCGATCGTCGTCGACGGCATAGGGCCGAAATGATGCCTCCCACATCGACGGGTCCTCGTCGAAATCGATCCAGCTCCTGACGATCTCTTCGACCCCAACCGCTTTGCGATCATCTCCTCCGTAGGGCCGGAAGCGGTAAACGGCAGATTCGGTGAAGAGAGCTCCGATCAGCTCGGGGTCGTTCCTGGCCCATGCCTCGAGATAACGGTCGAGCCAGTTCTGCACCTCGGGATGGTTCATGATGGCCATCGTATGCCGGGGATCGTGATCCCGCCCCAGTTATCAGATTGAGGAACGGGAGCCGGCATCGGATAATCGCGGGGTGCCCGCACCGCATCCCGATCTCGACGCAGCCATCGTCGCCCTCCGCCCCGCTCGCCGCATACTGGTGTTCACCGGAGCCGGGATCTCGACCGAGTCGGGGATACCGGACTTCCGGGGCCCGGACGGTCTGTGGAGCAAGGTCGACCCTGACGACTTCCATATCGACCGCTACCTCGCCAATCCGGAGCTCCGTCGGCGTGGCTGGAAGATGCATCTCGACGGTGAGCTATGGGGCGCCAGGTCGTCGGTGCAGCCCAACGCCGGTCACGAAGCGATCAAGCGTCTCTCCGACGCGGGGCGGCTCGCAGGTGTGGTGACGCAAAACGTGGACGGCCTCCATCAGGCCTCAGGCCTCAGCGACGACGAGGTGGCGGAGCTGCACGGGAATGTCAGGAAGACCCTTTGCCTGGGGTGCGGGCAGACCTGGGACACCGAGACAGTCCTCAGATGGGTGGAGGCTGGACAACCCGATCCCTCGTGCCCGGAGTGCGGCGGCACAGTGAAGACGGCGACGGTGATGTTCGGCGAGATCCTCCCAGAAGCGGAGATGCAGAAGGCATTCATGTTCCTGACCGGAGCCGACGCAGTGCTCGTCGTCGGCTCGACCGTTGCAGTCTGGCCCGCCGCCGACGTGGTGATGCGGGCTGCGAGCAGAGCGCTGCCGATCGTCATCGTCAACAGGGGTGACACCGAGGCCGATGCCGTGGCTGTAGCCAAGCTCGACGCCGGCATCGGGGATGTGCTCCCCGCCATCGTCGATGGAGTCCTCGCCTAATCCACGGACATCCACGCCGACTCGCGGTACCTTCCCGACGTGGAGTTCCGATCTCTGACACTTGCCGACGCTCCCGACGTTGCCGACCTGATCAACCGTCATGAGCGGTTCTGGGCTCTGCCCACGCTGACTGCCGTGCGCGACGTCGAGGACGACTTCAGCGAGCCCTTCATCGACCTGGAGCTCGACACCAGGGGCTACTGGCTGGAGGGGAAGCTGATCGGCTACGGCTTGGTGCATCACCGCCCCAGCGGCGAACGCGAGGAGCGTGTGCACCTCAATGGCACGGTGGATCCCGACTTTCGGGGCCAGGGGATAGGGAGACACATGCTGGCCTGGGAGGTGGAGCGGGGGACCGAGAGTCTCGTCGGTTGTGAGCCCACCATTCCCTGGTATCTCCGCACCGCCGCCTTCGACTGGATCGAGGACGACTTCCGGCTGTACCGTCGCTTCGGCATCGAGCCGGTGCGGTACATAAGGGAGATGATCCGCCCACTCGGTGACCCGGTCGAGCCTCGGCGGCCCGAAGGAGTCGACATCCTCCCCTGGGACCGCACTCGGGACGAGGCGACACGGCTCTGTCTGAACGAGGCATTTGCCGACCACTGGGGATCGACCCCGATGGCGGGGAACGCCTTCAACCATCGGATCGAGCGGTCTGCCGCACGGCTCGACCTCTCCTTCCAGGCGCTGGCAGGTGATGAGGTGGTCGGGTACTCCTTGAGCGAGATCTATCCCGAGGACGAACAGGTCACCGGGCGACGCGAAGGCTGGGTGGCGAGTCTCGGAGTGAGGAGACCCTGGCGGGGACGTGGTGTCGCCTCGGCCCTGCTCGAGCATTCGTTCAATGCGTTCCTCGAAGCCGGGATGACCCACTCGATGTTGGGGGTGGACACGGAGAACCCGACGGGGGCCCTCAGCGTGTACGAAAACGTCGGCTACGAGCCCCTCCACACCGTCGTCCTCTCCCAGGTCGAGGTGACCCCCGGCTAGCCACCTCGAAATTGGGACGTGGAGGTGTCGAATACAAGGCTGTGGCTCCCAATTTCGGACGGCGGTAGCCTGTGGCCATGGCCGGGTACGAGCCGCGGCTCGATGAGATGGTCTTCACGCTCACCCAGGTCGCCGATCTGGGCTCGGTGGCCAAGCTGGACGGGTTCCAGGACATCGACGCCGACACCGCCCGTCAGATCCTCGGGGAAGCGGGGCGCTTCTTCTCGGAGGTGATGGCGCCGCTCAACCGTGTCGGCGACGAGCAGGGCTCGGTGCTCACCCCCGAGGGGACGGTTCGGACCCCCGACGGCTTCAAGGAGGCCTACAGGAAGTACGTCGATGCCGGGTGGTCTGCGGCCCATCTCTCCGAGCGATGGGGGGGCGGCGGGCTGCCCTACATCATCGGTGTGGTCATCGAGGAGATGTTCAAGACGGCCAACATGGCCTTCTCCCTGGCGCCCATGCTCACCCACGGCGCGGTCGAGGCGTTGGAGCGTCACGGCACGGAGGCGATGAAGACCGATTTCATCGAGAAGCTGGTCAGCGGGGAATGGACCGGCACCATGAATCTCACCGAGCCGGAGGCCGGATCCGACCTGGGAGCCGTTCGGACCCGGGCGGAGCGCCAGGAAGACGGGACCTATCGCCTGTTCGGCACCAAGATCTTCATCACCTGGGGGGACCAGGACCTGACCGACAACATCATCCACCTGGTCCTGGCCCGGACCCCGGGCTCACCCCCTGGGACCAAAGGGATCTCGATGTTCCTCGTCCCCAAGTTCATCCTCGATGAGAAGGGTGATCCGGGGCAGCGAAACGACATCAAGGTGGTGTCCCTCGAGCACAAGCTCGGCATCCACGCCTCCCCCACCTGTGTGATGTCTTACGGCGAGGAGGGCCGCGGGGCGGTCGGTTATCTGGTGGGCGAGGAGCACCAGGGCATGCGCAACATGTTCACGATGATGAACCTGGCCCGAGTCGGCGTGGGCATGGAGGGTGTCGCCATCGGTGAGCGCGCCTACCAACAAGCCCTTGGCTACGCCCGGGAACGGGTGCAGGGACGGGAGATCGGAGGCGATTCCAAGGACAGTGTCGCCATCATCGAGCACCCCGACGTCCGTCGCATGCTCCTCACCATCAAGGCCAACGTCGAGGCGATGCGCTCACTCCTCTACGTCGTCGCCGCAGAAGGTGACCACCACATGCACGCCGACTCGGAGGAGCGCCGGAAGCTCGCCGGCGATCGTCTCGCCCTAATCACCCCGATCGTCAAGGCCTGGTGCACCGACATGGGTGTGGAGATGGCTTCGCTGGGGATCCAGGTGCACGGAGGCATGGGCTACATCGAAGAGACGGGTGCCGCCCAGCTGCTTCGTGACTCGCGTATCGCCCCGATCTACGAGGGGACCAACGGGATCCAGGCCATCGACCTGGTGCTGCGAAAAGTCCCCATCGACGGGGGTGCGGTGGTCTCCGGCCTGATCACCGAGATGGCCGCCGAGCTCGACGCCATGTCGCCCCACCAAGAGCTGGCGCAGTTCCGGGAGGAACTGGCCGTCGCCATTCAGGGCCTCGGCGAGACCACGTCCTGGCTCGGGGAGAGGATGATCGAAGGGGATCTGCGTTCGGCGCTGGCCGGGGCCACGCCATATCTGCGTCAGTTCGGCACCGTCCTCGGGGGCTGGTTGATGGCTCGGGCCGCGGTGGCCGCCCTTGCTGCCCCGAGCGGATTCGGGCCCGACTTCCTAGAGGAGAAGGTGAGCACGGCCCGCTTCTACGGGGAGCAACTCCTTCCGATGTCCAACGCGCTGGTCCCAGGCGTGAAGGGCGGTGCTGCGCTGCTCGACGGTGTGGCCCTCTGAGCCTCCCTAGTCTCGGCCTGTCTTGGACCTGCGCGATCGCGTCGTAATCGTCACCGGAGGTGGCAGCGGCATCGGCGCGGCCCTGGCCCGACGTTTCGCCGTCGAGAAGCCAGGCGCCCTGATCCTCGGCGATCTCGATCTCGGCTCGGCCCAAAGTGTCGCCGAGGAGATCGGCGCCGAGGCGGTCCGGGTCGACGTGGCCGATCCAGCCTCCAACGACGCCCTGATCGACGCCGTCGAGGACCGGTTCGGCCCGGTCGACCTCTTCTGCGCCAACGCCGGCATCGGATTCGCAGGCGACGAGCAGACGCCACCCGAGCGTTGGGACTTCATGTGGCAGGTGAATCTCATGTCGCACGTGCACGCCGCACGGCGACTCATCCCGGGATGGCTGGCACGAGGTGAGGGCTATTTCCTATCCACGGCCTCGGCGGCAGGGCTCCTCACCAACCTCAAGGCGGCCCAGTACTCCGTGACGAAGCATGCCGTCGTCTCTTTTGCCGAGTGGCTTGCGATCACCTATGGCGATCAGGGGATCAGGGTGAGCTGTCTCTGCCCGATGGGGGTGAAGACACCACTGCTCGACGCGGCTGACGAGTTCCATGCCCTGCTCGACCCGCTCGCCATCGAGCCTGAGCAGGTCGCCGAAGCCGTCGTGCACGGATTGGCCGAGGAGCGTTTCCTGATCCTCCCCCATCCCGACGTGGTCCGTTACTTCCAGAACAAGGCAAATGACTACGACCATTGGATCGGTGGCATGAGGAAACTGCAGAGGACTGTTTTCCCAACCGGCTGACTGGGGCAGAATCACACTCGATGAGCACGCGCAAGGTGGTCGTCACCGGGATCGGCGTGGTCGCCGCACCGGGGGTCGGTATCGACGATCTGTGGAAGGGTCTGCAGGAGCAGCCCAAGGGGCTCGGCCCCCACCTGGTCGCCAACTGGGATCCGGAGCCCTGGCTGCCCAGGCGTGAGCATCGACGCCTCGACCGCTTCGCGCAATACGCCCTGGTCGCCGCGCACGAGGCCCTGGAGCAGTCGGGCTCGCTCGACATCGACCCGACCAGGGTGGCGGTGTCGGTCGCCACGGGGATCGGTGGCCTCCAGTCACTGGAGGAGTTGATCCATGTCGCCGACGAGGATGAGCCCCGCGCCTCGCCGTTCCTGATTCCGATGATGATGGCCAATGCCGCAGCGGCGGGGATATCGATCAAATACGGCTTCGGCGGCCAGGTGTCCACTCCTTCTGTTGCATGCGCGGCCGGGACACAGGCCGTGCTGGACGGGCTGCGTCACATCCAGTGGGGATACGCCGACGCCGCCGTGGTGGGTGGCACCGAGGCCGCGGCCACCGCTGCCGCCCACGAAGGCTTCAGGGCAGCCCGCGCCCTCTCCCCCAGCGGGATCGCCCGCCCGTTCGACATCGACCGTGACGGCTTCGTCATGGGGGAGGGGGCGGCAATCCTCATCCTCGAAGCGGAGGAGATGGCCGTCGGGCGAGGCGCCTCGATCCTGGCCGAGCTCAAGGGTGGCGCCTCTACGGCTGACGCCTATCACATCACCGCGCCCCACCCCGAGGGTGAAGGCGCCGAGCGCGCAGTCCGTCTCGCCCTCTCCGACGCCGGCCTCGCACCGGGAGAAGTGTCCTATGTGAATGCGCACGGGACCGGAACCGACCTCAACGATGCGACCGAAGGCGGGATCATCGACCGTGTCTTCGACCCACAACCGGCCGTGTCGTCGATCAAAGGAACCACGGGACACGCCCTCGGGGCGTCTGGGTCGATAGAAGCCGCGGTTGTCGTTGAATCGATGCGACGTCACGAGCTGCCACCGAACATCGGGCTGGTGAACCAGGACCCGGCCATCCCGCTCGAGGACATCGTCCGTGAGCCGAGGGAGTGGCAGCCCGGCCCGGCGCTGAGCAACTCTTTCGGCTTCGGGGGGCACAACTCGGTCTTGGTGTTCAGCCCGCGGGCCGAGTAGTGCTGGAGACCGTTAACCTGAGAGGGACCACGGGAGCTCGGTGAGACCGGGCTGAGAGGGGGTCTGTCAGACCCCGACCGACGAACCTGACCCGGATAATGCCGGCGTAGGGATCCGCCTCATCGCTCCCGGTGACCGAGGAGCTGATGGTCTTGCGAAGGATTTTGACCCTGTTGGTGCTGGTCGCCGTGGCGACGGCGTGTGGCGATGAAGCCGGGGAACCGGAGACATTGCGTCTCATGGCCCACGACTCATTCGCCGGATCGGTCAGCGAGGAGACATTCGCCCCATTCACCGAGGCGACCGGGATCTCGGTCGAGATGGTCGCCGCCGGGGATGCAGGCTCGATGGTCAACCAGGCCGCTCTCTCCAAGGACAATCCTCTGGCCGATGTCCTCTTCGGAGTGGACGACACCTTCCTCTCCCGCGCCCTCGACGAAGAGATCTTCGCCCCATTTCAGAGCCGGCTGCTCGACTCACTGGAACCCGGATTGATCCCCGACACCGACCTCGTGACGCCGATCGACTACGGCGACGTCTGCCTCAACTACGACAAGGCATTCTTCGCCGACACACCCGTGACGGAGCTAGACCAGTTGCGGGAGCCAGACATGGCCCGGGCCCTCACGGTAGAGCACCCGGCCACTTCCTCGCCGGGTCTGGCCTTTTTCCTGGCAACGATCGACGAGTACGGAGAAGACGGGTGGGTCGAGTTCTGGTCCGATCTCCGAGAAGGAGGGGTGAACGTCGCTCCCGACTGGGACACCGCCTATTACAACGACTTCACCAGATACGGAGGTGACAGCTCGCTGGTCGTGTCATATGCCTCGTCACCGCCGGCTGAGGTGATCTTCGCCACCGAGCCTCTCGATGAGGCACCCACCGGGGTGATCGAGGCCGGCTGCTATCGACAGGTCGAGTACGCCGGTGTCCTCGCCGGGACCGAGTACCCCGAGGCCGCCGGTGAGCTGATCGATTACATGTTGTCGGTCAGGTTCCAGGAGACCATCCCGCTCACCTGGTTCGTCTTCCCGGTGAACACCGACGCGGAACTCCCTCCTGAGTTCGTGGATCACACCATCGTCCCCGACGACCCGGCCCGGCTGGACCCGGCGACAATCGCCGAGAACAGGGACCGGTGGATCGACGAGTGGGTCGCGGTGATGGAGGGCTGATGAAGAATCTTCGCTGGGGCCAGGTGCTGATCGCCGCCGCTCCAGCTCTGTTCATCGGATACTTCTTCCTCTACCCGCTAACCCGGATCCTGGTGCTCGGCCTCTCCGAGCTCGACGTCGGGTCCGACGGCGTCGAGGCGAGATTGCTCCAGATCGGATGGTTCACGCTGTGGCAGGCCGTGGTGTCCACCTCCCTGACCCTGCTGGTTGCCGCACCCATGACCTGGGCCGTCTCGCAGTTCGAGTTCCGGGGTCGAAAGCTGGCAACGGCGTTGGTGACCGTCCCCTTCGTTCTTCCCACCGTGGTGGTTGGCACCGCCTTCGTCGCTCTCGGCTGGCGTGACTCGGTGGGGGCGATCCTCGTCGCCCACGTCTTCTTCAACGTCGCCGTCGTCGTACGCACGGTGGGGGCGCTGTGGGCGAGGCTGGATCCCGATCTGCACGACGCGGGCCGGGTGCTCGGTGCGGGCGAATGGAAGGTGTTCCGCACCATCACCCTCCCCCTGCTTCGGCCGGCCATCGCCGCGGCGGCTTCCATCGTCTTCCTCTTCACCTTCACCTCGTTCGGCGTGGTCCTGATCCTGGGTGGATTCAGGTTCGCCACGCTCGAGGTCGAGATCTATCGCCAGGCAGTGACTCTCTTCGATCTGCCCCTGGCCGCCGCCCTGGCCGTCGTCCAGCTGCTGGGCGTCACCGCTGCGCTCTACGCCTACGCCCGCTATCAGGAAAGACACACCGCGACCTGGGCCCTTCGCTCCGAGTCGGACCGGCCGCGGCCGGAGGGCAGAACCGGGCTCTGGGTCGGGGCCAGTGTGATCGGAACTCTGCTCGCGCTGGCCGTGCCGATCGTGGTCCTGGTGGCGAGGTCCCTCCAGCCGGGGGCCTACGCCGGGCTGTTCGAGGACGACAGGGTGGTGGGGACGCCGATCGCATCGGCCGGAAACAGCCTCCTGTTCGCCGTCATAGCCTCATTGATCGCCGTGGCCATCGGCGTCATGGCTTCGACCGTTATCACCCGCGGGAAGGGCACCTTGTCCCGTTGGTTCGACCTGACGCTGATGCTCCCCTTGGGCACCTCCGCCGTCACCATCGGGTTCGGATTCATCGTTGCCCTCGGCGAGCCTGTCGACCTGAGGGCCTCGTTCTGGCTGATACCGATCGCACATGCCCTGGTCGCAATCCCCTTCGTGGTGCGAACGACGGTTCCCACCATCCACTCCATCCCGGCCGAGACCCGAGAGGCGGCCCGAGTCCTGGGGGCGTCTCCGGGCAGGGTGTGGCGTGAGATCGACCTGCCCATCGTCAGCCGGGCGGCACTCGTCGGAGCCGCGTTCGCCTTCGTGGTGTCACTGGGCGAGTTCGGGGCCACGTCGTTCATTGCACGGCCCAACACCGCCACCATGCCGGTGATGATCGTGCGGCTGCTGTCCCGCCCCGGCACCGGCTCGTTCGCCATGGCCCTGGCCCTAGCGGTGATCCTGGCGGCGATGACGGCTGTCATCGTGCTCTGGATCGATCGTCTCCAGTTCGGCGAGATCGGCACATTCTGATGTTGGAGGTGCGTTCGGTTGCCGTGACCCTGGAGGGCACCCCGGTGCTCCGAGACGTGAGCCTGACGGTGTCGAACGGGGAGTCGGTTGCGGTCCTCGGTCCGTCTGGATCGGGGAAGTCGACCCTGCTTCGGGCCATCGCCGGGCTGGTGCCGATCGAGTCGGGATCGATCACCTGGGATGGGCGGGAGGTCACCGACGTCCCGACCCATCAGCGCGGATTCGGCCTCATGTTCCAGGGTTACGCCCTGTTCCCCCATCTCGATGTGGCCGGCAACGTCGGGTTCGGGCTGAGGATGATGAACCTCCCTCCTTCCGCGGTCGAACAGCGGGTGACCGAAGCCCTCGACCTGGTCGGGCTGGCCGGATTCAGGAATCGGTCGATCGCGGACTTGTCGGGCGGGGAAAGACAACGGGTGGCCCTGGCCCGCACCCTCGCCCCCGAACCGAAGCTGATCATGCTCGACGAGCCGTTGGGTGCCCTCGACCGGGCGCTCCGGGAACGGCTCATGGTGGAGACCCGCGAGATCCTCGATGACCGTGGAGTGACCGCCTTGATCGTCACCCACGATCGGGAGGAGGCGGAGGCTCTGTCCAACCGGCTCGCCTTGATGCGTGGCGGCACGATCGTCCAATCCGGCACCCTCGCCGAGCTCGTGGCCCACCCGGCCGATGCGTGGGTGAGCGAGTTCCTGGGCTAGCCGGCCGGCCCCCGCTCCCGGACCGCCACCTCGGTGATGCGCCGGCCGCTGACATGGGTGACTTCGAAGAGCCATCGACCGACTTCGACCTTGTCCCCCGGGGTGTTGGGGAGCCGGGCCAAGTGACTGAGGACCAGTCCGGCCACAGTCGTCTGCTTGTCATCGGTCACTTCGATGCCCAGATCGACCAGGTCGTGAAGCGGAAATCGGCCCGGCACCACGATCGATCCGTCGTCTCTGCGACGCACCGATCGGAGGTCGGTGTCCGACTCGTCATAGATCTCGCCGACCAATTCCTCCACCATGTCCTCGATGGTGACGATTCCCTCGACACCGCCGTGCTCGTCGATCACCAGCGCCATCTGCTGGTGCTCCTCTTGGAGCTTCCTGAGCCCGGCCAATACCCGGGCGGATTCAGGGAGAGCAACCGCCTCTCCCGCCACCGTGGACACGGAGCGGGAAGGGTCCCCGCTGACCAGGTCCCTGATGTGCGCTATGCCGATCGCTTCGTCGAGATCGCCACCTGGCGCCACCGGTGCACGTGAGTGCCCTTCTTCGAGAAGCAAGGTCAGCGCACCCGCGATGTCATCTTCGGCCGGGATCACCACCACCTCCGACCTGGGAACGAGCACCTGTCTCAGAGTGCGCTCCGCCACCTCGAAGGCGCCGGAGATCACCTCCTGATGGTCTTTGGAGATCCCACCATGGGCCATCACGAGATCACGCAGCTCCCCCACGGCCACGTCTTCCCGGGTGCGCCCGGGCTCGCCTCCGAGCAGACGCACGAGGAAGTCCGTGGCGTGGCTCAACAGCCAGACCACCGGTCTCGCCACCACCGCTGCCCAATGCAGCGGCATTGCCGCGACCAGGGACCAGGACTCTGCCCGCTGCAGGGCGAGCCGCTTGGGTGCGAGCTCTCCCACCACGAGGGTGACGAATGAGAGGAGGAGGGTCACCACGATGATGGCGAGAGGCTCCGCCGCTTCACCGGCGAAGGCGAACAGCGGAACCAGCGGCTCGGCCAACGACACCGCGGCCGTCGCCGAGGCGAGGAACCCGGCCAGCGTGATGCCGATCTGGATCGTGGCCAGGAAGCGGTTGGGCTCGCGGGCTAGCTCCGCGAGATGCTGCCCGGCCGCCGACCCCTTCTCGAGACGCGCGATCTGGGACTCACGGAGTGAGATCAGGGCGATCTCACTCCCGGCGAGCGCTCCGTTCACCAGGAGCAGGACGAGCACGATGATCAACTCTGTGCCTACCCCGCCCACGGCAGGCCCCCTCCGATCCACGGATCATTCGCGACGACGGGTAGGTCGGCACCGCCGACCTTGGTACTTCGTCCTTCCGGATCGTCCACAGTGGGGCAGAGCTTAACCCCGGCCCCCGGAGTGATTTCAGCCCGCTCGCACCCGCGGCCGCACGAATCGGCGCCAGACATACCAGGCGATCGCGATGGCGATGGCGAGCAGGACGGCGTTCTTGAAAAGCTCGAGAGGCTCTTCCACCTGGCTCCAGCGCTCGCCGAGCAGGTACCCGGCTCCGATCAGGATCACGTTCCAGACCAGACTGCCCACCAGCGTGTAGAAGGTGAATGGGATGATCGCCATGCGTCTGAAACCGGCCGGGATCGAGATGAGGGACCGCATGAGGGGGACACACCGGCAGACGAGGACCGCGGTGTTGGCTCGCCGGTCGAACCACTCCTCGGTGCGGTCGAGGTCGGCCTCGTCGAGCCGGAACCACTTGCCGTACCGGACCACCAGGGCGCGGAGCCTGACCGGCCCGATGGCGGCCGATATGCCATAGAGCAGGAAGGCGCCCACCATCGACCCGATCGTGGCCGCCACGACCATGCCGACGAAGGACGCTTCCCCGTTGGCCGAGACGAAGCCGGCCAATGGGAGCACCACCTCCGACGGGATCGGCGGGAACAAGTTCTCGAGGGCGACGAGGAAGGCGACGCCCCCATATCCAAGTGTCTCGACCACCGAGGTCACCCATTCGACGAGACCCTCGAGCACCTTTCCTGATCCTTTCTTCCCTGCGCCACCACGGTAGGTGGGCCTGGCGCCCTGATTGTCGACACGAATGTGCCGCCACTACAGTCGCGCCCCGCAAATCCCCCTAGGAGGACGTTCATTGAACATGTCGACTTTGGCTGCTGAGGGCGGCTACCAGGAGTTCACACTCGGCTCGGCCGAGTGGGCCTGGCTTTGGGTGGCGGCCGCCACCGCGGTGCTCGCTCTCCTCGTTGGTGCGGCCCTCTCTCGAGGCGTGCTCAAGGCCGATCAGGGGACCCAGGCGATGAAGGACATCGCCAAATCGATCCAGGAAGGGGCGATGGCCTACCTGCGACGCCAGTTCAGGACGATTGCCTTCATCCTGGTGCCTTTGGCCCTGATCGTCTTCTTCACCTCGACCGCTGTGCTCGCCCCCGACGGCTCGGAGGCTCTGACCTTCGTCCAGTCCGGGGCCTTTCGGACGATGGCGTTCGTAGCCGGGTGTTTCCTCTCCGGGCTTACCGGGTTCATCGGCATGTCGCTGGCGGTTCGGGGCAACGTGCGAACCGCGGCGGCGGCGCGCTCGGGCTCACTGCCTGACGCACTCAAGGTCGCCTTCCGCACCGGGGGTGTGGCCGGGATGTTCACCGTCGGCCTCGGCCTACTCGGGGCCACGATCATCATCATGATCTTCCAGAACACCTCGTCTGCGATCCTGGTCGGGTTCGGCTTCGGAGGGTCTCTGCTCGCCCTGTTCCTCCGGGTCGGTGGTGGGATCTTCACCAAAGCGGCCGACGTGGGGGCTGACCTGGTGGGCAAGGTCGAGCAGGGCATCCCCGAGGACGATCCCCGCAACCCGGCGACCATCGCCGACAACGTCGGTGACAACGTCGGTGACTGCGCCGGGATGGCTTCCGACCTGTTCGAGAGCTACGAGGTGACCCTGGTCGCATCGATCATCCTCGGTGTGGCCGCCTTCAACTCGATCGGCGCCAACCCGGCGCTGGGCCTCGTGTTCCCTGTCATCGTGCGTGCCATCGGGGTGCTCGCATCGATCGTCGGCGTGTTCCAGGTGCGGGCCACGCCCAAAGACAAGTCGGCGATGGCCCCGATCAACCGGGGATTTCTCACCGCAGGTCTGCTCACCGTCGCCGGCACGCTCGCCGTGGCCCTCCTCTACATCGGGAACGAGAACGGCAACGAGGGATGGAAGGTGTTCGGAGCCGTGGTGGCCGGGCTGATCCTGGCCCAGGTGGTGAGCCGTCTCACCGAGTACTTCACCTCTACCGAGGAGAAGCCGGTGCAGGAGATCGCCGAGGCGACCCAGACCGGGCCCGCCACCACGGTCCTGTCGGGAATCTCCTCGGGTCTCGAGTCCTCGGTCTGGGCCATCGTGGCCATCGCCGGCGCCCTCGGGGTGGCCATCGTCCTCGGCGGTGGCAACATCCAGTTCTCCCTCTATCTGGTGGCACTCACCGGCATGGGCATGCTGGCCACCACCGGGGTGGTGGTCTCCGAGGACACCTTCGGGCCTGTCGCCGACAACGCGGCCGGGATCGCCGAGATGTCGGGCGAGTTCCATGGGGAGGCGCGCAGCGTCATGGTCGGCCTCGACGCCGTCGGCAACACCACCAAGGCAGTCACCAAGGGCTTCGCCATCGGCTCGGCAGTGATTGCGGCCGTCGCCCTGTTCGCCTCGTTCATCGAGACCATCGCCGGCGAGCTGGGGCTCGTCGCCGAAGGGTCGGATCTGTTCTCACTGCCCGAGACCTCGATCAACGTCGCCGATCCGACCACTTTCATCGGCCTCCTCATCGGCGGGTCGGTCGCCTTCATGTTCTCCGGGCTGGCCATCCGCGCCGTGGGCCGGTCGGCGGCCGTGGTGGTACAGGAGGTTCGGCGCCAGTTCGCCGACGGAGCGATCATGCGTGGGGAGCGGCGCCCCGACTACGGGCCGGTCATCGACATCTGCACTGCTGCATCGTTGCGTGAGCTGCTCACCCCGGCCCTGCTGGCCGTGCTGACCCCGGTGATCGTCGGCTTCGGGCTGAACTACTTCGCACTGGGCGCCTTCCTGGCCGCATCGATCCTCACCGGGCAGCTGATGGCGAACTTCCTCTCCAACTCGGGCGGGGCCTGGGACAACGCCAAGAAGTTCATCGAGGACGGCCACTACGGCGGCAAGGGGTCGGAGGCCCACAAGGCGGCCGTCATCGGGGACACGGTCGGCGATCCCTTCAAGGACACGGCCGGGCCCGCCCTCAACCCGCTGATCAAGGTGATGAACCTGATCTCGCTCCTCGTCCTGCCGGCGGTCATCGCCCTTAGCGACTCCTCGGCGCGCTACTGGATCGCCGGCATCAGCCTGGTCATCCTCGTTGGTGCCATCACCTGGTCCAAGCGCCAGCCCAGCATCGGCGCCATCTCAGGGGAGACCGTGGAGCCGGCCAAGGTGTGAGGCTCGACGGGCTCAATCTGTGGGTATCAGACCCCTGATGTGGTCGGCGAACTCGGGGGGGATGCGCCGCGGCTTGCCGTCCAGGTCGGTGAAGGCGGCAGAGACGGTGAGACGAGCGACCTCCTCGTCGCCGCGAAGCATGATCTGACGCCAGGTGGACTTGACCCGGCCGACCTCCTCGATCCAGGTATGAATCGTGAGCTCCTCACCGAACCGGGCCGCCGCAGAGAAACGTGCGTTGAGCTCGACCACCACCAACTGCCAGCCCTGCTCCTTGAGACGGTCGAGTCCCCAGCCCATCTCGGTCAGGTAGTCGATGCGGGCCGTCTCGAAGTAGGAGAAATAGTTGGTGTGGTTGACGTGGTCGTAGGGATCGAGCTCATAGAAGCGGACCTTCACCGACGACTCATGCGCCTCACGATCGGCGGGCAGATCGACGGGCAAATCCCCTCCTCGGCTCGGAATCGGCCGAGGCTACCCTCGCCAAGATGAGGGCCTGGCAGCTCACGGAGACCAAGGGCATCGGGTCCTATGCCATGAATGAAGTGGATGAGCCAGAGCCCGGCCCCGGCGAGGTCCGGGTCGATATCAGTCATTCGGCGCTGAACCACCTCGACCTGTGGGTCGCCCAAGGACTGCCCGCCCCCAAACACCTCCCCCACATCGGCGGTGCCGACGGCGCCGGCGTGATCGATGCGGTCGGTGAGGGAGTCAGTGGTTTCGACATCGGCGACGAGGTGATCATCGATCCTTCGTTCTCATGTGGGATGTGCTCCTTTTGCCGGAACGACGAGATCGTCTATTGCGACTCGTTCCAGATCCTCGGCGAGCACAGACCGGGTACGTTCACCGAGAAGATCGTCATCCCCACCATCAATGCGGTCCGCAAGCCGGGGTCGATGTCGTGGGAGGTGGCCGGGTCGTTCGGGCTGGCCACCGCCACCGCGCTTCGGATGATGGAACGAGCAGGGTTGAAGCCGGAGCAGACGCTGCTGGTGGTGGGTGTGGGGGGCGGTGTCTCCGCGGCGGCCGCGCTGTTGGGAATCGCCATGCGAACCAGGGTCTATGTCACTTCCAGGTCACAGGACAAGGTCGACTGGGCGATAGAGCAGGGGGCGGCAGGCGGATTCGACTCGGCAGGTGAGTTCGGGGCGGAGATGGCCGGCCTCGGGGGGGCCGACGTCGTCATCGACAACGTTGGCCCCGCCACGATCCGACAATCGATGCGGGCAGTGAAGAAGGGAGGCCGGGTCGCGATCTGCGGTTCCACCAGCGGGCCCAAGATGGAGCTGACCCTCCCCGCGTTGTTCTTCCGCCAGTTGGAGCTGATCGGGTCTTCGATGGCCAACCACGGCCAGTTCGCCCGGGCCACCACCTGGATCGGGACGGTCGGGGCCAAGGCGCCGGTGAGCAAGGTCTTCGACTTCGATGCGCTGCCGGAGGCGCTGCAGTACCTGGAGAGTGGGGACCAGGTGGGCAAAGTCGTGCTTCGACACCCGGAGTGAGCCATGAGGGCATCGAACATCCTCATCTTCGTCGGAGCCTCCCTCCTCGTGATTGGAGTGGCTCTGCGTTACTTCCCCGGGCTCTTCTCCTGGTTCGGCAACCTGCCCGGTGACATCCACAGGGAGACCGAGAACACGACCGTGTTCATCCCGATCACATCGATGCTGGTCGTGAGTGTGGTCGCCAGTGTCCTGCTCAGCCT
>JBMDXS010000154.1:0-2189 GCA_048595045.1 Acidimicrobiia bacterium | reverse complement strand
GGACCTGGTGGGTCTGTCCGTCGTCGACCAGTTTCAACTCCGAGCCGGGGTCCAAGTTGGTGCCGTCGAGGGTCAGGCTGGTCACGCCCCTGGTGACGCCATTGGGATTGCTGACCTGGATCTCATAGCGGGCGGAGTGGTAGCGGAAGTCGATCTCGAAGCCTCGCCAGGCGCGCGGTATGCATGGATCGACCAGAAGCCCGGCTCCGCGTAGGCGGAAGCCGAGGATCCACTCCACACCGGCCCGGTACATCCACCCCGCCGAACCCGTGTACCAGGTCCAACCTCCCCGCCCCACGTGGGGCGCCGTCGAATAGACGTCCGCTGCTGCCACATAGGGCTCCACCCGGTACCGGTGGATCCCTGCTCTGGTGCTGGCATGGTTGATCGGGTTGAGCAAACCGAACAACTCGCCCGCCCGATCCCCGTCGCCGAGGGTGGCGAAGGCGATGACGCACCAAATGGCGGCATGGGTGTACTGGCCTCCGTTCTCGCGTACGCCGGGCAAGTACCCCTTGATGTATCCCGGATCGACCTCCCAATCGTCGAACGGTGGGGTGAAGAGCAGCACCAGACCGTCACCTCGACGGACCAGGTACTCCTCCACCGAGTCCATCGCCCTCCGCCCTCGGCCCTCCGGTGCGCCGCCGTGGATGACCGACCACGATTTCGCGATCGAGTCGATGCGACATTCCGGGTTGTCCGATGAACCGAGCGGTGTCCCATCGTCGAAGAAGGCGCGCCGGTACCAGTCGCCATCCCACGCCTCGGCCTCGAGGCTCGCCCGGAGACGAAGCGCTCCCCGCCGCCAGGTCTCGGCGAGCTCCGGCTCCCTCAACTCGTCGGCGATGTCGGCGAATCGGCTCAGGTTGGCCTCGAGAAACCATGCGAGCCACACGCTTTCTCCTCGCCCCTCGCGCCCTACCCGGTTGAATCCGTCGTTCCAATCACCGGTGCCGATCAGGGGAAGGCCTCGACTTCCCAGCCTGGACAGCGCCCGGTCGAGGGCACGTCGGCAGTGGTCGAACACCGTTCCCTCGGCGGAAGAACGCGCCGGGGTGAAGAAAGTCTCGTCCTGATCCGCGGCGAGCTCCATCCCATGCAGATAGGGCACCACCTCCTCCAATATGCCTTGGTCGCCGGTTACCTCCACATAGTGGGCGACGGCATAGGGAAGCCACAGGTAATCATCGGAGATGCGGGTTCGCACCCCCTTGCCGGACGGCTCGTGCCACCAATGGAGAACGTCCCCTTCTTCGAACTGATGCGCGGCGGCTCGCAACAGATGCTCTCTGGCCGTATCCCTCTTCGGCGTAACCAGCTCCATGACGTCCTGCAGTTGATCGCGGAAACCGAATGCCCCTCCAGACTGATAGAACGCGCTCCGGGCCAACACCCGGCAGGCGAGGGTCTGATACAGGAGCCACTGGTTGATCATCAAGTCGAAGGATCGGTCGGGCGTCGTCACCCGGATGGTGCCGAGGATGTCATTCCAGCGGGTCGCCACTTCGGCCTTGACTCCCTCGGGGTCGGTCCGGCGATAGCGTTGGACGAGTATCCGGGCTTCGTCCTCGTCCTTGCCCTGGCCGAGAAGGAATACCACCTCGGCCTCTTCGCTGGGAGCGAGGGTCAGGAGGCGCTGGATGGCGGCGCAGGGGTCGAGCCCCACGCCAACTGTGCCCGACAGTTTCCCGGAGAGCCTGAGTGCGGCCGGGTCGTCGACACTGCCATACCTGCCCAGGAATTCGGCCCGGTTGCCGGTAATAGTCACCTCGCCGGCCCCGAGATCGGCAAAGGCCACCCGATCCCCGAAGTCGACGTTCCAGGGGTTGCGGGCGAACACGGCGCCGGTCGTCTCGTCGCGCGCGGTCACGATCTGCATGGGAGAGACCGCTCTGGTCGTTCCCAGAACCCACTCCACGTAGGCGGTGATCGACAAGCGGCGTTGGCGGCCGGTCAGGTTGCGAATACGCAGACGTGAGATCTTGATCGGATCCTCGAGCGGCACTGTCTGGTGCAGGTGGAGGGCAATCCCCCGGGACCTGTGCTCGAACTCGGAGTAACCGGGACCGTGGCGGGCCAGGTAACCGAAGGCGTCATCTCTGATCGGCAGGGCGGTTGGTCCCCATACCTCGCCACTCTCCTCGTCTCGTACGTAGAGCACCTCGCCGGGACGATCGGAGACAGGA
>JBMDXS010000153.1:0-2512 GCA_048595045.1 Acidimicrobiia bacterium | reverse complement strand
CCGAGGCCGGTCAGCTCTGCGGTGGCGTCGCGTTCGGATAGACCTATCACGTTGGGGACCACCACCGTCTCCGGGCCGGTCGACACGACCAGGTTCACCGGGGCTTCGGCCCCGACCCGAACCCCGGCCGAGGGGTCCTGCTCGATCACGATCCCTTCGGCAAAAGTGGCATCGGCTCGTTCGGTCACCCGGCCCACCGAGAGCCCGGCGTCGGTGATCAACCGCTCGGCGTCGGCTCGGGTCTGGCCCACGACAGGAGGCACGGGGAACTCTTCGGGACCGGATGAGACGAAGACCTCGATCGTGGAGCCCTCCTCCACCATCGTGCCGAAGGTGGGGTTGGTTCGAATGACATTGCCCGCCTCCACGGTCTCGCTGGGCTCGAAGAAGGTCCTGACCTGGAAGCCGTCGTCCTGAAGACGTTGCAGCGCCTCGTCTTGGGTAGCCCCGGTCACGTTGGGCACCTCGACAAGCGTGGCCTCCTCCTCACCGCCACCAGCGAGCTGGAACAAGACAAAGATCAGCACCCCGAGGGCGATCAGGAGGCCAAAGGCGGTGAGGATGAACGGCATCTGCGACGATGGCTCTTCCTCCAGCTCCCGGTAGACCTCGTCGGGTGGAACCGTGGCCGGTGGGACCGGTGTCGTCTGCATCACCCGGGTGGCGCCATCACCGTTGACCGGGACGGCGGCCGGGATCGGCACGGGCATGCCCACCTCTTCACCTCTGAGGACGGAAAGGAGATCGGTGCGCATCTCATCGGCGGTCTGATAGCGAGCAACCGGGTCCTTCCGCATCGCTCGGGCCACCACCGCGTCGAGGGAGGGTGTCACATCGGGATTGAGCGAGCTCGGCAACGGCGCCTCGGTGGAGACATGCTGGAAGGCCACCGACATCGGGCTGTCGCCGGTGTAGGGAGGCCGCCCGGTCAACATCTCGTAGAGGACCACGCCCAGGGAGTACACATCGCTCCGGGCGTCGGCCGCCGCCCCCTGGGCCTGCTCCGGGCTGACGTAGGGGGCGGTGCCGATCACGGCCCCCGTCCGGGTCAGCTCCTGGCTGTCGTCCCAGGCCCGGGCGATCCCGAAGTCGGTCACCTTCACGGTGCCGTCCTTGGCGAGCAGGATGTTCCCCGGCTTGACGTCCCTGTGCACCAATCCGGCCTGGTGTGCCACCGACAGCGCCGCGGCGACTTCGCCGGTGATCTCGGTGGCTCGTCGGGGAAGGAGAGCGCCCTCCGACTTCAGCACATCGCGCAAGGAGCGCCCGTCCACCAGTTCCATCACGATGAAGTAGGTGTTCTGCGCCTGACCCCAGTCGTAGATCCCGACGATGTTGGGGTGGCTCAGGTTGGCGGCGGCCTGGGCCTCACGACGGAAGCGCTTCACGAACGCCTCGTCGGCCGAGTACTGGGCGTGGAGGACCTTTATGGCCACCTTGCGATTGAGCAGGCTGTCCACGCCTTCGTAGACGTCGGCCATCCCGCCACGGGCGATGTGGGACGTGATTCGATAACGATCGGTGAGGGCGGTTGGGGCGTCCATCGAAGCGGGGTGGATTGTAGGAATGGTCTCATCCCAACTCATGGGGATCCCTCCAGCCACAGCTCCATGAGGTCACCGGCCAACGGGGCGGCCACTCCGCCTCCGGACACATTCTCGCCCAGCTCCTCGCCCCCTTCGAAGAAGACCGCGATGGCGATCGTCGGGTCCTCGGCGGGGGCGAAGCCGATGAACCAGGGGTTGGGAAACCCGTCCCGGCCCATGGAGGTCCCGGTCTTGCCAGCCACCGCGTATCCCGAGATCGACGCTCCCTGGCCGGTCCCCTCGCCGACCACCTGCTGCATCATGTCGTTCAGGATGGCGGCAGTGGCCGGGTCCATGGCCTGGCTGAGCACACCTGGCTGGAAGGCCTCCACGGTGTTGCCGTCGGCGTCGAAGATGCGATTCACGAGATAAGGGGTCGGGGTCATCCCATCGTTGGCGACCGCGGCCCCCACCATTGCCATATGCAACGGCGCGGCCCGCACGTCCCGTTCCCCGATCCCGCTCTGGGCCAGGGCGGCCGGGTCTGCGGCGAGGACCTCCACCGGGTAGACCGCCTCGGGGACGGTCCAGGGGAAGGGGATGTCGGTGTTGAAACCCATGCCCTCGGCGCTGATCCCGACATCCTCGGCACCGACCTGGACCGACAGATCGGCGAACGTCGTGTTGCAGGACACGATGAAGGCGAGAAGCAGGGTTATCGATTCCCCGTTGTTGCATACGCCTCCACCTGCGTTGGAGATGGTCGCGGTAGACCCGGGAAGCTGGAATTCCTCGGGATCGGGGAAGACGGTCTCGGGCACCGCAGTCCCGGTGTCGAGAGCTGCGGCAGTCACCACCGTCTTGAAGGTGGAGCCGGGCGGGTAGATCTCCCGGGTTGCCCGGTCGAGCAACGGGCCGTTGGGGTCGGCGAGCAGTCCCTCCCAGATCGCGGCCGCGTCCGCGCCGAGCAGTGTGTTCGGGTCGTA
>JBMDXS010000152.1:0-18917 GCA_048595045.1 Acidimicrobiia bacterium | reverse complement strand
CCGGATGCCTGTATCAGTGTTCGTAGTCATTGTCCCCTCCTTCGTGTACTTGAGCCGATCCAGGCCGCCGGCCCGAGTATCAATTACCCGGAACTGCGCCGCGTGAAAACCATCACTGAAGAACGCGACCGGAAGCGGGGGTGGCTGGGCAGGGTGACGCCGACACAACACCAGAAGGGCGACATCGTTGTGATGCGCTTGTGGAAGTCGTCAAATGGTAAGGAAGGTCCCTTTGACTGCATCGGCTTGGACACCTTCGGAGAATGAATGAGACGCTCGCTCCTCGGCCGACCGCGATGCAGACCTTCGCCCGAGCAGGCAGCGATCGCATGCGTCGGTTACGGAGAAACTTCCAGAGACAGATGACCTCGCCTTGGTCGCTCTCCCGAGTCCGAAATTCCGTCGGCTCGCGCTTCTCTAGAGCTTTCGCCAGGTCTTCTTGACTCCGGCTGCCGAATGGTGCATCACCGTGAGAGAAGCTGCGGGAGCCAGGCCGGTCGGCTAAGGACCACGGAGATCCTGCAGGTAGCGCAGGTCGTGGACGCTACGCAGCATCAACTGGACTGACCCATTCCTGATGTCTTCCTTTGCGGCTTCCAGCATGGGCACGATGTCGTCGACAAACCCGCCTGTGGTCACGTAGTCGATGCCGCCGTTCTCGATGGAGATCTCCACCTCACCAACTTCGCCGTTGGTCAGATAGTTGTCGACCCCTTCGAAGACCACCGCGTCGAGTCGCTTGACTATCGAGGTGAGGATGTGCTCCTGCCAGCCCGTCAGGGGACGCTGACTTGCCCACGGCTCGGACTTCCACGCCTCGAGCTTGGCGTGCTCGTCCACGTCGACACCGATAGCCCAAAGCGACCCGCCTGTACGCGCCGCTTCGGAGTGGATCGCATCGAACACACCTATACCGGACCGGCCGGAAGCATGAAAGACGACATCCGCTCCCTCACCGATGAGGACCCGGGCACCCAGCCCGCCCAGGGTCTCGCTGTTGAACCCATCCCGGAATGTGCTCAGGTACACATGGCTGACCCTTGTGGTTGGGTCGACATAGGCCACGCCCTGCTCGAACCCGTCTTGGAAGGGATGCATCGCCGGGTCACCCCAACCGACCACTATCCCGACATGGCCGCCCCTGGTCTTGTGAGCGGCGGCCACGCCGGCGAGGAAGCCCATCTCCTCGTTACGTGAGGTGATGCAGGTCTCGTTCGGCATGACCAGTTCCGGGATCAGGAACTCCTGGCAATCGAGCCACAGGAAGAAGGTGCCGGGATGATCCTCGATCAGCCGGCGCACGGCCTGCTCCACCTCGGGGCCCTGATTCTTGATCAACACCACCAAGGGCGTTCCCCTGGCAAGACGATCTTCGATACTGGCCAGGCTTACGACTGGCTCGAGGTCGTCGGAGAAGTGCTCCGCCTCAACTCCATGCTTCTCCACGGCCTGATTCAGCCCTGTGCGTATCAGCCTCCCGAAGTTCGAATCCTCCCCAGGTGCCCACAGGATCACATCGGATGGCCGGTCCCGTCGTGCGACCGAGGAGTCGAGGAACTCTGCCTCCCCCTTGGTCAGGCGAAGGGTTGTCTCGGCCCTCCAGTCCTCGAATCCTTTGAGTCGCTCCCCGCGGAGCAGGTAGTCCTCGGAGTGGTCAGCTGTGGCCCACTCTTCGGCGGCGGCATCCAGGATGTCGAGCCGCTCCAGGTCCTCGGAATGCGTCTCGATCCAGGAGGCGAGCTGGGGCCACTCGGTGATCAGATACTCATGGGCGAGCTCGACGACCGCGGCTCGAGAGGCGTCGCGGTTGAAGGTCAGGAGACGACCAGAGCCGAAGGCTTCGAGGACCGCCTGCAGCGCCACCGGATCGACGTCCAGGTCGAGCAGATCCCGCAAGGGGACGGGGCGAGCAGTGCTGGTGGACCGACCCTTGTGGATCATGCGGACCATGATCTGCTCCACCAGCTCGCGACCCTCGTCGTCGAGCTCCCCCAACAACTCATCTGCTCGAGAGGTGAGAGCGCCTTGGAGCCCGCCCAGCTCCTGGTAGTCGGTCAAGGTCAACCCATTGGAGGTCCGCTCGAAGAGCTCGAAGAGGGTGAACTGGAAGAGCGGCAGCGCCCCAGGCTTCCCACCCATGTCGGCCACCAGCTGAGCCAGCAGGGCAGGCTCCACCTCCAATCCCACCGCCCGGGCCGGCTCCACCACGGCACGCTCGATCTCTGGGGCGGTCATCGGCTTGACGCTGACCACCGAGTCCGAGAAGACCCCGGCCAGTGAGGGGATGGAAAGCGGTCGGTCGTAGTAGTCGGCCCGCAAGGTCGCCACCACGCGGAGAGGACTGCCCAGATCCTCGACGGCGGTGGCCACCAGCTCGGAAAAACGGGCGGCCGTCTCCGAGTCTGCCAGGGTGAACAGTTCCTCGAACTGGTCGACTGCCAGGATCGCCGGGCGGCGGATCGTCACAGCCAGCCCTCTCGGATCGGTCTCGAAACGGTGGTGAAGCGTGGCCTGTGCTCCGAACCCGGCTCGGTCCAAGGCATTGGCCAGCTCCCTGACTGGTCTCGGGCCCGGGGTGAATAGGACCACGGTCTCACCTCGCGCCCGCAACACCGGCATCACGCCTGCCTGGACCGCACTCGACTTGCCCGACCCGGAAGGACCGACAACGGACACGAATCCCGAGCTACCGTCAAGCTTCTCGAGCACTTCGGCCACAAGCGCCTCTCGTCCGAAATAGACGTCGGCATCACCCTCGGAAAAGGGCCGCAACCCTCGATACGGATTGTGGGCGGCCTGGGCGGGAGCCAGGAGATTCAAAGTCGGATCCTGCAGCAGCACCCGCTCTTCCAAGTCCCGGAGATGGTCCGAAGGCTCCAGACCGAGTTCCTCGCTCAGGAGCTTCTGGTAGTCCCCGTAGTGACGAAGCGCTTCGGCCTGGCGACCGGAGCGGTAGAGGGCCAGCATCATTACCCGGCGCGGCTCCTCGCGGAGTGGGTCGGCTTCGATCGCCTGCCGGGCCAGGTCCCGTGCCTCTTCCAGGTTCCCTTGATCCAGATAGACGCCGGCCAATGCCTCGAGCCCGTCCGATCGGAGCTCTCGCATGGAACGGATGTATCCCTGAGCGAATTCGTCATAGGCGAAATCGGCGAGGGGAGCTGCGGTCCAGGCTGCCACCGCCTTCTCCAACATGGGGCGCCCTCTTTGATCGTCACCGGCTCGCACCGCCGCCAGTCCCTCCCTGGTCAGCCTCTCGAATCTCAGGGCATCGACCGCTTCGCGAGGCACGTTGAGCAGATACCCCGGTGGCCGGGTCTCGATGAGACCGGTTGGCGAGCCATCGGAGAGGAGCTTGCGAAGGCTGGAGATGTATATCTGCACCGAGTGCTCCGCGGTCCGAGGGGGGTTTTCACCCCAGACCAAGTCGATGATGCGTTCGGTGGGAACGATCTCGTTGGCGTGGAGGAGGAGGATGGCGAGGACGGCCCGCTGTTTCGGCGGGCCCAGGTCGACGAACCCAGCCTCCGAGTCCACAGCCAGCGGCCCCAAGAGCCGGAACCTCAGCGAGCCTGTGTACATCCTCGCCATCCAAATGTAGGCGCCGGTAGCCGTCGCGGTCGGCTACGAGTCGGCTCCTCCCTGCCACCCTCGCTTGAAGGTGACCATGTTCTGGGCCCGCTGCTCGTTGATCCAGTCCATCCGCGCCTGGTGCTGACGAACGTGCCACTGCACCATGTCCTCGGCGCGCTGCTCGTAGACCTTGGCAAGCTGCGCCCAGTGCCGACCCTCCAGGTCCTCAGCGAGCTGCTGTGCTCTGATCTCGACGATCGAGCCCGGGCTCAGCTTGTCTGTTTCCATCAATCCCAGACCGTTCGCTCCGACGACCGCACCAACGCCGATCACTGCGGCGGCGAGTCCAGCCAGGAGGTAGGCCCGGAATGCGCTCCTCCTGGAGACGGTGGGCGTCGCTGCGACCTCGGCACTGTCAGTGTCTACCCCATCGGCTGCACGCTTCTCCAAGACAGTCATGCCTTCTCCTTTCGGCTCGGGCGACTCGTGTCGCCTCACCGACAAGTTGAAGGACGACCCTCTACGGAATCCAAGAGCCGGCTCTATTCCCGCTCCATGACCTCAACGTCGACTGTCCTGCACCGCGGAGGCTTAGAGCACCAGGCGTCGTTGGCGATCGTGCCGGGGGTGGACGCAGTGATAGCCGGCCGGCTACCACCTCCAAGCTGGTCTGTTCCTGCTTTCGAAGAAACCTCGATGACACCCATCATGCGGAACGACCGGCGCGGGGGGTAGTGAGATCGGTCACGAACGCGATGTGACAGATGTCATCCGAGAGCTTCAGTGGGGCTTACGGGATATGAACCGGCTGGCAGGCCGGACACCAATAGGTGATGCGAGGGGACTCTCCCACCCAGGCCTGTTCGATGGCCGTCGCGCATCGACGGCAAGGCTTCCCGCCCCGTTTGTAGACCCAATAACCCCCACCTGGGCGGCCGATCGTGGACCGGGCGGACCGGCCAGCATTGGGCATCATCAGCCTGCGTGCCCGACGGGCCAGCGATAGACGCTTCTCCCCGTCGATCTGCGACATAGGTCGCCGTGGGTCGACACCCTCCAGGAAAAGCACCTCGCATTTGTATACGTTGCCGATCCCGGCCAGAACTCTCTGGTCGAGAAGGAAATCGGACACCGTCCGCTCTGAGGGATAGCGATTGGCCATTTCCTCGTATCGGGTCCAGTCGAACTCTTCTGCCAGGAGATCCGGCCCTATTCGATCGAGGTCCTTCTCGACGATCTCTCGTCGCCTCACCTCGACCGTGGGAGCGGCCACCACCCACATCGTTCCCACTGCGGTGCTCAGCGCCAGACGGACAGCTCCAAGGTTCCCGCTCTGGCGCCGGCCCGGTGCGGTGGTTTGGATTCGACCCGGCAGCCCGAGATGGATATGTATCGAATAACCCGCGTCGAGGTCGATCAGAAGGTGTTTCCCCCGTGTCCTGACCTCTGTTGCCCTAGATCCAAGGAGAATCCCCGACCGACGACGGATCTCCGGAGCCGAACCCGCTACTTCGGTGACCTCCTGGCCAACCAACACCGGCCGAACCCGAGCGGCGGCACGCACGTAGCTATCTCCTTCGGGCACCGCCAACCGCCTCCAGAGCGGCGAGAAAGATAGCCGCCGACTGGGCACGAGCCAGGAGCTCTGCGCTCCAGATAGCCCAATCGGACGAAGTCGTTGAACGAGGCTCTTCGTCGCCATCGAGCCTTCGCATGGTGCCGGTCAGGTAGCTCACATCTCTCGCCGAAACGACAGTAGACCGCGTCCCAGCTTCGAGAAGATCGGCCACGATCGCCGAACGCCCGGCCAGACCGGCAGACCCAGGCCCAGAGGTGCTTCGGGCCCCTTTCGTGTGAGACATCCGTGGAGGAGGATGTCGCGCGCCTTGCCGAAACCCCTCAGGCCCCAATCAGGATCTGAGCCCATCGAGGCGGGCCCGATCTGAAACCGGGGTATCTTCGCCCGAAGTCACCCCGAGATGCCTTGGAACGAGAGGACCACCGATCCCTCGTGACCGTGAGGCGTCGAGGTGAGCAGGGCGGCCAGTTCGTCGAGCACGCCAGCCTCGGCCCGAGCCGACGCCTGGAACGTCGAGCTGTCGTGATACGAGGAAATAATCATCCCCTCACCTTCCCCCGTCCTGATCAGGTCGGCGAACCTCAAGCCCTGCGATTCCCTCTACGCGGTCTCGGAGCGAGGCGGCTGACTTCACGAACTCCTCGAACCGGTCCTCTGCGAAATGGAGACGGGTCATGCGGTAGAACATCGATCCTCCTGGATGGGCTAGTCGAAATGGTATGAGCGGCGTCCGGGTCCAACGGCTTTGTCCCGCTGCTGAAGCGATTTGTAACCCTGACTGATCCGTACGGTGTGGCTGCCACTTCAGGGCAGTTGGATGAGCCCGCAGCGCTCGGGGGGCCTGGTTCCCACCCGCCAGGAGTGACTCGTGTTTCGGAAGACCGCAGTTTCCAGTTGTCGGGGCATGGGAAAGAACTTGATATGACGACATCTACCTTGGCCTCCGAGCTCAAAAAGGACGCAACTCGTCCTATCCGAAAACGCCACCGCATGCGGTACCGAGTGGGCGCAACGGCGTTAGCCCTGGGTTTGGCATTAGGGGGTTGCGATATCGACGATACGGACCCAACGGATGTCACCGAGGATGAAGGTGTGACGGGCTCGACCGGGTTGGTTGAGCCGGACAACGGCGGGTCCGCGCCCACCACGTTGGGAGGGGGCAGCACCAGCTCCACGAGCTCCGGAGGCGCTGGGAGCTCCACCACTGGTGGCGGCTAGAGACCACACCGGTGCGAGTGGTTGACGTCACTGGCCTCAATAGTGAGAGGGGTAGACATCGAGCAGTCTCCCACTGCGCAACTGCGATCGAACAGGCCGCGTCCGCCGCACAGCCATCTCGATCGTGGAGCGCCACCATGTTCGAGGACCTCCCAAGACGGGCCAGGCAGAATGCGGAGGCTCTTCGAGAGCTAATGTCCCGGCCCCAGCTGGGAGGCTGAGAGCGGGCAATGAGCTGTGTGGACATCAGCCGTGACATGGCGACCCTGCTTGTCGCGCTGCGCTCCTGGCCCAACGTGAACCTCGATGAACTTCGAGCGATGCCCGAATGGCACCAAGCGCGACAGCGGGGATGGATCCTGGACTCGGGGGAACTGACCGCCTCCGGCTGGCGACATGCCGGCGGTGAGATTCCCACTGGTATCGCTTCCATGCACTGAGTTCCTCACTCGGAGGAACGCACTGCGGATTTGAGCCAAGTCTTCTTGCCGGAGAATCACTGACCCGATCGGCGTCTGGATCTACCCGAGTCACGCCAGCGCCTGTGCCTCGTTCGACCGCTTTGGTCAATAGCGGGGCGCCGCATCGGCTGGCCCCAGGGAACTCTGAACCGGTGACCCCCCTCAGCCATGGTCCCCGTTCGGCAGGAGTACATCCCGACCCTCTACGACACCCTCCGCCACCCGCTGATGGAGCATCTCGGCGTCCTCGAGTGGATACTGACCGGCAACGATCGGTCGGATCTTGCCGTCGGCGACCAGGGCTACGACCGTCGCCAGTTCGTCCACGGTGACGTTGCGAGATCCGAGTATCTCCCATTCGTTCCGGTAGACCAGTCCTGGGTCGATGTTCCAGTCCGAACCGGTATGCGACCCGACAATGACCATGCGGCCGCCCTTTGCCATAGACCGAAGCGTTGCATCCATCGTCGCCGGCCCCACCAGTTCGAGTACACCATCAACCCCGACGCCGGCCGTCCACTCTCGAGCCGAGGACACCAGATCGGTTTCGCTTGGATCGACCACGGCCTCTGCGCCAACCTCCTGCATGGCCCGCAGCTTGGCGGCTCCAAGGTCGACTCCCATGACCCGTGCGCCCAACATCACCGCGATCTGGATGGCGTGGAGTCCCACTCCCCCGCCACCGCCGGTCACGATGAGGCGTTCGGCGGGCGCGAGACGCATCCGCTTGACCAATGCATGGAAGGAGGTCCCGATCGCGTTGGCGATCAATGACCCAGCCGGGAAGTCGACGGTTTCGGGCAGGCGGACCAGATTGGAGGCGGGCAGCACCGTGTACTGGGCGTAACCACCTGGAGAGTTGACACCTATGTGGCCTCCGAAGTTCTCACATATGGTCTCTCGCCCTCGGCGACACCACCGGCAGTACCCGCAGGTGAGATAGAGCGACGTCACCACCCGGTCGCCTTCCCGCCAACGGTCGACGCCCTGCCCAACACCGGCCACCACACCCGAGATCTCATGACCGAGGATCAGGGGCAACTCGGCCCGTTCCCGTACCTGGGCCCGGATGGCCGTATCGAAACGATCGACGGCACACGCCCGAACCTCGACCTGGACCTGGCCGGCGCCCGGCTTGGGTACGGGCACCTCGGTCATGATGAGCGGCCCCCCGAACTCCTCCAACCTGACCGCGCGCATCGTCTTGGCTGCCATGATCCCAGCGTAAAGCCTCCCGTCCGGCCTGGCTTTGGATCGGGAACCGATGGTGCTCAAGGCGCACATCTTCGGCTGCGAGGGGGGCACCGCCTGAAGTCATTCGACGGTCCGAGTATCTAATTGGCAGCGAGTGCGGCCGCTGAACCGAAGAACGTCGTAATGGTGCCGCTCTGCCGCCCGCACTGCCATCGGGCCGACAAGGCTGCCACTTCGAGGTCTTCAGTTGCGGGTCAGGTGTCGAGGCATTCGGACTCAGGGGGTGGATATTGCGCCTCCCCGCTCGTCGCCTGGCGTCGGGTATTACCCCGTAACCCAAGCACGAGGATATAGACGGACACGGCGAGCGCATACAACCCCACGAGCGGACCGGGATCGAACAGACCGGCGGAGGCCGGGGGCTCCGGAACCGTCATTCCATTGACTACTAACAGCACGGTCCCTATGACGACGGCCGGAATACCCCACCGAATACCAAAACGGGGATGGCCCATCATCGCCACCCCGGTCAGCACCAACCACAGGACGAGGAAGAGGTCCCAGGCGAGGTCTAGTCCGTTGTCGACCCCGTGCACTGCGGCCACGACACTGCGCCACGCCTCCGGTGAGAACGCCGAGTCGGACCGGGCGAGGTCGGACACATCAAAGTGGACGCCACTCTGGATCATCATCATCATCACCACCATCGAGAATGCGACCACTCCGGAAACCCATCCCAGGTAGGCCCAATGTCCGGCACCGTCTTCATCCAGAAGTCTGTAGAGGACGTACACCATGAAAAGGGCGAATAGGGGCCAGAGCGCCGGTATCCAGAACGCCGCCGCTCTGGTCGACCACGACGCCTCGACGGGAAAGGTATGGAGCACGTCGAAGAAGGTCAATGCCTGAGTGCTCCCGTAGGCGAGAGTACCCACCATCCCAGCGATACCGCCTCCGATGAGCAGCCAATCGCGGTGGGACGGTTCCACTCTTCCACGCTGAATCTGTTTCTGCCGGGCCGGAACGGCTGGTGAAGTCATGTTCAACTCCTTTCCTCTTCCTTGCGGCCAATCCGTGCGCCATATGTGAATCAGCGACCGCTTGAACTCCCCCGCCTCGCGAGAGGTCGCCTATGCGTGTCTACCTAATCGGGTGCAAACCCCGGACCCAGGGCCAAAAGGTCCCCCCGACTACGAGATTCCCACAACTGCGCCCTGACTTTCGGCCCTTGGCTTCAGGCCCCTCAGAGAGGAAAGCTCGACATGTATGGGGTGCTAACCCACGAAGAAGAAGCGACCCATGGGGCGGATGCGCCGGCCGGAGGGCTGCGACGTCCGCGAGCTGAGGAAAGGAGTGAAGGATGTTCTCACAGATAGTCCCGATTTGGACACTCGTCTGGGCTCATATGGACGACTGGGATCATATGAACGATCACATGAGTGGCTGGGGGTGGGGGATGATGGGCTTCATCTGGCTGTTCGTGGTCCTCGTCGTGGCCCTGGTGGTTTGGGCCGTGTTTGTGGCCGCACGGCGTCGATCGGGCCAACCGACACAAGGCGGGGCCTTGGCGCTTCTCGAGGAGCGCTTTGCCCGAGGTGATATCTCTCCGGAGGAGTATCGAGAGCGTCGGGAGGTACTCGAGGAAGGCTGATAGGAGGGCCGATCATCGCCGGTACCCGAATCGAACCAACAGGGAGGAGTCTGGGGCAACGGCCGCTCGATCCGGCATTCGATCCGGCGTTTGGTTCTGGCATCCACCACGGGCTCACGGCGAGGCGTTCAGAGACCGGAGGGTCAGTCTCCTCGCCCTGCTCTATGACCTCGTAAACGTGGTCGTCCTCTCCCGAGCCGCCCGGACCCTCCCCGGACCCTCTCAGTGCAGAGTGGTGGAGTGATTCTTCTTCAGTTCGCGGTGATCTTCGGGGATGATGTGGATGGCGCGTGTCGGCCCATCCACCACTAGTTCCACGGCGAGAGCACGGCCGAATTCGTGTTCCTCCCCCTTGCCGAACTCCTCTTCTCCCTCTTCACCGGAGAAGCCGCCGGCGAAAGCGAAGCCGCTGAGGGCTATTCACCTTCACCGCCTACCTGGCGGCTCTCATATGGCCAGGGCAGCGGGGTTCGTCGCCGCCACGCCAAGAATGGTCAGGGACGTCGCTGACGCTATCAGACCGGAAATGTCGGGTTTGATGGGCTTTAGAGCCATCAGTGTGGGACTCCGCGGGCGAATTCCATGTTGAACTGGAATCCGGCCAAGACGATGGAGATGCTCATCGAGCTCCATCCCCACCCATGCTTCTCTGCCTCGGCCGGGACAGAACCATGCCTCTCTCCAACGCCACGCCCACACCTGCGATCAAAGCGCTGCCAAGGGCGATGATCGGTCCAGAGGGGCCGGTGAACCACAAATCGGTCAGCCGGCTGGCGACGACCCATGTGACGATGGACACCGCCGAACCGATACCGGCGCCGACAGCCCAACCAGCGACCCGATCCGATGTCATCAGCCGATGGCTGTGAATATCGGCGGGAACATCAGGATGGCACCAACGACTCCGAGGCCAAGTCCGATCCAGAACATTCTCTTGATGTCCGGATCTCTCCTCCTCCAGACCAGACCGAGCGCTGCCCAGACGACGAAGAATGTCAGGGCGGCGAGTGTGGTCTTCCCCGCCAGGGGTCCGACACCTCGACCAAGGTCCATTGATCCGAGGAAGTCATGAACTGGCTCGGAGAGCTCGCTGAGCAGCGTGAGCAGCCCCAGGACGAAGATCCCGACCCCGGCTGCGACCATGGCGGCGGCTCCCGGTCCGTCATGTCTCTCCTCCAGATGCAGTTCCTTCAGCTCCGGAGCTGTTTCGATGTCGTGCGTCGAAGTCATTTCATCCTCCTAGACGATCGGCGCGATCTTGTTCAGGAAGGCGCCGAACACGCCTCCGATCACCGCTGCACCAAAGGCTGCAACGAACATGACAACAGTGGCGGCTCGCAGCCACGGGCGGCCGATCAGACGGGGCCCGTAGTAGGCGATGAGAAACGCTGCCGCGGTGGCCAGGATCGGAGCCGCCCAGCTGATGTGTTCTTTCCACTCCATCCCGAAGGCATGCCACCATTCGGTGTCACCGGACACGTTCGAATTGAGAAAGTCTCGAGGCGAACAAGTTTCCGTGGGGATGGTGGCCCCGGCGCATCCCGAATAAAGATCATTACCCGCGGGCGCCAATTCCGCTCGATACCAGGGATAGATGATCCATGTGCCGGTAAGAACAGTGGCCCAGGCCAGTATGGCCATGGACCAGGCCCCGACGTAGAGGCGTCGCATCCGTTCTCGAATAGCAGCAGGGCTCAAGAACCCCGGCCGGAAACTCCACAACCCGGCCAATCCACCGGCGAAGGCCAACAGAAAGAGGGTTCCCAAACCAAGCCCGTGGACCACTGTCCAGGTCTCTCGTGTGAGACCCATATCAATCCACACCTTTCACTCGGGCTGCCATACGACGGCTCGCGAGACCTCTTGTGGCTGTGGGGTGCGAGACCTCCTGTTGCGCAGCCGCGTCGATGTCAGGGCACCTGTGTCATCTCCCCAGCAGTGCCCGACGTTCTTGGAACTCATCACGGTCGATCTCGCCTTGGGCGTACCGCCGCTCCAGGATGTCCAACGCGCTGTTGTTCTGCGTCGACTCCCCACGGCGGAAAGACGACCATCCCTGCTGGGCACCCCAGACGATCAGGGCGACTAACCCGATGAGAAGAACGAACTCCAGACCCATCATGATGGCCGGAACCTCCTCTCGGTCCGCCCGATCGGGTCACGATCGCCATCCAAGCGATCCTCCCTCCCCGCCGGGGTGGCGGTTGCGAGGCGAACTGATCCGATCTTCCTGACGCACGGCCTCCTGGGCATAGAGTCATAGGCCCGTCACCTATCCGTGAAAACCCGTACAGAGGCGGCGAACTTGCGATTCGAGGGATGGGGATAGGGTTCGGCGGCTGGAACCCTCACCTCACCGGTTTGTCACCAACGCAGGACCAGAGCCTGTCTCACGCCGCGGCAACTCGGAGTTGACGAACCTCCGACAGGACCAACTGTGGGGTGTGATGATGCCTTCCGTCCGCTGTCCACGCACGAGTCGTCCCTTCCGACGCCGTCAAGAGAATGCCACTCGCTCCGCGAGCCAATTCCAACTCGTGTAGACCGGTGCGAGGATCGTTCCACATGGCCACGATGCGGGACCGCGGTTTGCCCTGGGGTCGAGATCTCGCCGCCATACCGTAAGACGTGAGCGTCAACACAGCCGACCCAGGATCGTCAGCGAAAACCGAGGCATAGCGACCGGGCCATCGGCCGGCGAGTTGTGGACCGTCGAGAAGGACGGCGATGATGATGGTCGGTCCAAGCCGCCGAAGTAGATCGCTGACCTCGTCCAGCCGGGCGAGGTCCTCACAGATCAGCGGTACTGCTGTGGCGGTCCCCCCAACGTCGATGATCTCAACGGTTCGCTCGGGGAGGTCGATGGCTTCCCACCACAGCTTGGAGGGCTCCAGGCTCCGCGTGAGATGGTATTGACGGATCTGGCTTCCATCCAGGCACCACCGATTGTGTTTCATCTGTTCGTAGCACTGCCATCCCCCTTCGGTGCAAACTCCAACATGGAGATAGTTACGTCCGAGACCGCCTTCTCCAGCCATCTCCCTCACCCCGGCGAACAGGTACCTGACATCATGTTCGGCGAGTACCGCCTCTAGCGGACGTAGATCCTTTGGCACCACCGCCGCCTCGGGGACGATCAGCGCATCGACTCGCTCCACTTCCTCGAGCGCTCTCTCGACGAGGCGCCCCACGAGAGAGAGATCCAGCGGAGCGTCAGGTGCGAACTCGAAGAATCCATATGCATCGGCATCCATGTTGTGGAGAGGTCCCTCGACAGGGCGAAAAGCACGGCCTTCGATATTGAATGGCCAGGGAAGGAGAATTGCATTGAAGAAATGGCGATCATCGATTGCTTCGAGCGGGGCCAGAGTCGATTCGAATCTCCTCCAGCGAAGATCCACCGATTCGTAACTCAGTGCCAGATATCGAGAGAACGACCGGATCGTTATTCCCTTCCCGGGGAGATTGGTCTTGGGGACGATGCGACTGCGGGCCGGGGAGATGCGAGACAACGAACCGTTCTCCGCCATCAACCTCCAGGCTTCACGTTCGAAGGACCCTCTCGATTCCGTCCCCAGGGAGCGGCAGGCCTCGTCCGCCATCGCATGAAGAGTGAGAAACGCCGTACACAACTCTTCATCTCTCCCGTATCGAACGTCACTCAAGAGGGTGTCTCGGTGTCGGTTGAGTATCTCCCATTGCTCGCGTACTCGGGGAGGGGTCAGGTCGTTCCTGCCCGGCTGCGCGACGAGGCGCCATTCCTCTCCGGCTGTCTGAACGAGCTGATTCCAATCAGTTGTCGGCGGCCATCCTCGACCTCCATGGGGCGAGACCGCGAATCGATATGCCTCCGTGTGATCGAGGACCAGATTGGCGAGGGCGAAGACGTCTGGAGGCCAGGCGGGGAGTTCTTCCCAGCTGGGAGCCGGGGAGAAGGCTTTGAAATAGGAGTCGATAGTTGGCCCGAAGGTAGAGCCAATGGCCTCGGCACTGTTGGCGACAGTCGTGGCATCTCCAAACGCACGCTCCACTTCATCCTCCAGTCGACAGGCCAACCCGTACCCACGCTTGTGTTGGCGCGTCTAGAGCCAGAAGGCCCTAGAGCGCACCGTGGAACCCCGGTCTAGGTGGCCACGACAGTTGGCCAACGACGGACCAACCAGGCCGCCGCTTCTTCCGTTCAACTCGGCGCGGTCGACACTTCGATCGAAGAAACCGGCCCTGGTCGTGAGCCTCAGGCAGGGACCTCGAGGATGATCGCCGTCCCTGCCCCAGGACGAGAGTCGACCAGGACCCTCCCCCCCACCAGTTGAGCCCTTTCATGCATGCCGATGAGTCCGAGCTTTCCTTGCTCGGTGAGTCTCCTCATGTCTCGGGAGGCCGGGAAACCCCTCCCGTCGTCCCTTACCTCCATGCGAATCAGCGTCGGGTCAAACCGAACCTGGACAGTGACCGAACTCGCCGCAGCGTGAAGCTCCACATTGTGCACAGCGGCTTGTGCGATGCGGAAGATGGCGAGCTCGGTCTCGATGGGGAGACGCCTCGCCTGTCCTTCGATCTCCAATTCGGCCGAAATGGCGCTCCCCTCGCGCACCTCCACCAGCAGTTGTTCCAGTGCCGAGGTCAGACCCAGCTCATCCAACGTCGGGGGACGCAGGTCCCGACTGAATCTCCTCATCCCGGCCACCGTCTGCCCGGCGAGCTCGCTGATCGCCTCGAGTTCGGCCGCGGTGGATGTCTCTGCGACACGATGGGAAAGGGCGTCGAGTTTGCGCTTGATGACCACCACGTTTTGTGACGCCTCATCGTGCAATTCGCGGGCGATGCGTTTGCGCTCCTCCTCTTGCGCCTCGATCATGTGAATGGCATAAGAGCGGAGTAGGTCGCGCTCGCTATCGCTCAGCCGCTGATTGGCGATTCCGATCGCCACGTGGCTGGCCACGCCGGCGACAAGTTTCCGGTCATCATCGGTGATGCGACGTCCCGGGCTGATCTTTGCCGCCAGCAACCCCCGCACTCTTCCCGCAGTCTCGGGCTCGGGAAGGTCGGCGATGACCGGCTCGACAATCACGCTGTCTCCCCACGGCGCTGAGTAATCGTGAGCTCCCGTCGCCAGCCCCTCACGAAGGCACCTCATCAACACAGCTCGGGCCTGACCGTCAACAGAGTGACAGGCGATGATTGTCGGCTCGGTCGCTGACCCCGGAGAGTCGGTCAGGGCCACGCAAGCCGCTTCGAGGTCGAGCATTTCGACGAGTCGACGCAGGGTCTCATCGATGGTTGATTGGAGATCCGCGGTGAGTGTCAGCGACGTGATGCTGTTCAGTAGTTCCAGTCGTTGGGTGGTCGCTTCAGCCCTCTGACGCTGGAGACGCTCGCGTTCGACTGGCAGCGATATGACGACTCCGACGATGACAACGAGCACCACGTAGAGGATCTCGAGCCAGCCGAAATCTGACCTGTGCCAGACGAAGAGGTTGGGCAGGGTGAGGAGGGCGCTGACCAATCCGGTCAGCACTGCCCCCTCTGTTCCGTACCGCAGGCTGGCGTAGCTGATCGGGGCGAGATAGAGAACGACGGGAATGTGATGGAACGCCGTCGGGACGTGCAACCCGGTGTTCGAGACCCAAGCTTCGGCCAGGACGTGTATGGCGGTAACACCGAGCACCCCTACCTGGACGATCCAGAAGTCCCGCTCGCGAAGCCGGTCTGGAAGGTTCCTGACCAGCATTCCGATCCGCGACGGAAGCGGGCGGACCGGGCTTGCGGCAAGTCGATGGGATTCGGTCACGGCGCTGCCTCGATGTCTTCGATGCTGAACCATCCCTGGCGCAATCCGTAGAGCACGGCCTCCGTCCTCGACCCGACGTCGAGTTTGCGGAACACGTGGCTGAGATGGGCTTCGACCGTTCGGACGCTTACATCGAGCGACCCCGCTATTTCTTTGTTGGCCAGACCTCGCGCCGCTAGTCGCAGCACCTCGAGCTCACGGTCGGTGAGCGGCTCGCTCTGTTCACGTACCTCCGACGCTTTGCTACCGGACGCCAATCGACTGAGAACCGTGTGCGCCACTGCGGGATGAAGCACCGATTCACCTGCGTGTACCGCCCTCACCGCCGCGACAAGGTCGTCTCCGTGGACGTCCTTGAGCAAGTAACCGGCGGCTCCGGCTTCGATCACTGCAAAGATGAATTGGTCGTCGTCGTGCATGGTCAGGACGAGGACACTCACCTGCGGGTAGCTCTCCTTCACCTGCCGAGTCGCTTCGATCCCGTTCATTCCCGGCATGCCGATGTCGATGATGGCCACATCGGGCTGGTGCTCGGCCACCGCTGCCACCGCCCCCGCACCGTCCGAGGCCTCATCCACAACCACGATCTCGCCAGTGGCCTCGAGCAGATGACGAGTGCCTTCACGAACCAAGGCATGGTCTTCGGCGAGGATCACCCGTATCGGCGCTCCGGCGTGGGACTGTTCCACGAAGGCGTTCCATTCCTCGCTGAGGCTCAAGGATACGAGCAATTCTCGACACGGTGGAGGCGTCGCGACGGAGATGACGGACGGCTCGATGCCCGAATCCTCGATCACCGAAAAGACAGGGGATTCCCCTCTCCGCTCGGCGAGGTAACGCTCAGACTCACCCGTTGGAGCGTTCAGTGACTGAGATCACATCCATGGACCGGAAACCGCTCCATGCGTGATTTCACGTAGTCCCGAGAGGACCAACGTCTCTGTCCCGGCTCGCTCTCGCTCAGCACAGTCGCCCTTAGACCAACGAACGTTCGTTGATAGCCGCACCTAGGGGGGTGAGGATGATGAGAGAGCCGATCCTGTCCCCCGTCTTCGCTGGTCAGTCAGACACAAGCCAACCGGTGGGCATGTCTCGCCGGGAGTTTGTGCTCTCCATTGGTGCGTGGGGTTTGGGGGCGACGATGGCCGGCAGGGCGCTCGACATCATCTTCGCCGCCGATGACATCGACGCAGGAACGGTCGATCCAGACCATCAGTGGGTGATGGTGTTCGACCTCCGTCGCTGTGATGGCTGTCGTGACTGCATCAAGGCCTGCCAGACGGAACACCACTTACCGGAGGAGACCGAGTGGATCAAGGTCTATGAACTCGAGGACACTCTGGGCAGGTCGTACTCCATGCCGGTCCTGTGCATGCAATGCCAGCACGCACCTTGTGTCCGTGTGTGCCCGGTGCAGGCCACCTACTACCGACCCGACGGGGTCGTAGTGGTCGATGAGAACATATGCATCGGTTGTCGGATGTGCATAGCCGCCTGCCCCTACGGGACCCGGGTCTTCAACTGGAAAGAACAGACAGACATACCACCTGATCTGTACGACGACCGCCCCGAATTCACCGTCCCACAGCGCCGCGGCACGGTGGGCAAGTGCACCATGTGTGTCCATCACCTGGAAGCCGATGAGTTTCCCGCCTGTGTCGACGCCTGCTCGATGGACGCGATCTATGTGGGAAACCTGGTCTCGGACGCGGCCAGCAACGGACGAGAGACCGTGGTGCTCTCCAAGTTCCTGATCGACAACGACGCATTTCGGTTCCGCGAGGAGCTGGGCACCGAGACCCGGGTCTATTACATCGCCGGTCACGGCCAGGACCTGGGGTACTGAGATGAGCATGGTCACCCGCACGATGTCCGGCAAGGAGCGGCTCCGAGAGGCTGCCATCTCCCCGATCATCGCCAAGTCGACCTGGCGATTCCGCGTGCTGGTTTCTGTGCTCGCCCTGTTGACGGCAACCGGAGTCGCCGCCTGGATCTATCAGCTGATCAGAGGTCTGGGTGTCACCGGCCTCAGCGACCAGGTGTTTTGGGGGATGTACGAGGTCGACCTGGTCACGTTCATCGGACTCAGCTACGGCGGTGCAATGGTGTCGGCAATCCTTCGACTCACCCACGCCTCTTGGCGAGGGCCCATCTCGAGGATCGCCGAGGGCACGGCCCTGGTCACGCTCGTAGTCGGGGCGGTGTTCCCAATCGTGCACCTGGGGCACCCAGAGCGGCTGTGGCAGATGATCACACGCTTCCAGATCAACTCCCCGCTCACTTGGGACATGGTGGCCATCGTTTCCTACCTGATCGCCACCCTCGTTCTGTTCTCGCTGCCCCTCATCCCGGATGTCGCCCTTATCCAGTCCGAACCCCGGCTCGGGTCGTGGCGGCACAGGCTCTACCGATGGTGGGCGGCCGGTTGGGTGGGGACTCCGGAGCAGCGGGATCATCTCCGTCGCGCCCTGACGGTTACCGCCATCGTCATCATCCCGCTCGCAGTGATGGTCCACACCGTCCTGTCCTATGCGTTCTCGCTCACCAGCCGACCCGGTTGGCATAGCACCATTCTTGGGCCTTACTTCGTGGTCGCCGCCGTGTACTCCGGTGTCGCGGTGGTGATCCTGGCCGCCGTCGCATACCGCAAGGCGTATCGGCTCCACAGCCAGATACCGGTCCGATCAATCGTGAATCTGGGCTATGTGATGGCCGCCCTTGGGGTGGCTTATGGGTACCTCCTCTTCACAGAGGTCACCACCGAGGGATATGTCGGGGAAGAGTCCGCAGAGGTCCTGCTCTTCTCACTCGTCCTCGACCGCTGGGCTCTCCTCTTCTGGATGTTCGTGATCGCCGGGCTTGCCGTGCCGGTCGCCCTGGTGGCCATCCCCCGCATGCGCACCGCCACCGGCATGACGGTGGCGGCCGGCCTCGTGGTCGCGGCCATGTATCTGAAGCGTTATCTCATGTTCGTCCCCCCACTGACCCGGCCCCCCATTGGAGAGGAGTGGGCCGCCTATTCGCCCACCTGGGTCGAGATCGCCATCTCAGTCGGTGCGGTGACTGCTGTGCCCCTCCTGCTCATCGCCCTGTTCCGGGTCTTTCCGGTCCTCGACATTCATGAGATCCAGGAGATCGACCGGGGACACGATCGTCAGGAACCGGTGAGAGGGGAGCCGAGTTGAGACGATTGTGGCGGCTCTGGTGCGTCGTGCTCTTGCTCACCACAGGATTGCAGCCGACCACCGCCCTCGGCCAGGCCGAGGAGACTCCCCAGATTTCGATCCAGGTCGAGAGATCGGCTCTACCCGATCTGCCGGACAATCTGGCGGCCCGACTTTCCACCGAATCTGGCGAACCGATCTCGAACGCGGCAATCACCTTCTGGGTCGAACTCGACATTCTCGGTGCTCGTAACGCTTTCTTGGGATCGGCGACCACCGACGCCACCGG
>JBMDXS010000151.1:0-1854 GCA_048595045.1 Acidimicrobiia bacterium | reverse complement strand
CAGGGGGTCCAGCTGGGCGTGCCAGTCGGAGACGTTCAGGAACTGGATCTCCACGGGCTCCGGTGGCGCAGCGGAGGCGGGCAGGAGGCCGGTCCCGAGGACGAGAAGGGCCGCCGCGAGCATCCCGAACCCCCGCGTTCGGTGAACCATGTTCCCGATCATCTTCCCCTCCTTTGGGCGCTGCGAGGCGAGGGCAGGCTCATGGATCTGAGTGTCCCCTGCCTTCTATCCCGAGACGGCGCCCGGGGACAACCCGGGCGGAGGGACGTGGGCAAGGCCCAGAAGAGGAAGATGCAGGTACTCATGTGGTGGGGGCCCGGTGGTACCGAACGGGTTGCCGAGGTGCTGGATGCTCGGATGGCCACGGACCCGGCCGGCTCGCTAGCTGCGTCGCGTTTGATCGGAGCGGGCCGCGGACTCCCCGGCGGCGATGATGCGCTCGAGTGCCGAGCGCAGCCCGCCAAGGTCTGATTCGCCGAGCAGACCTCTCAGCTCGTCCTCGATGCCCGCGATCGTCTCCAGGCCGGCCCGGACGCACGCGACGCCCCGGGAAGTGAGGACGATGAGCTTGGCCCGCCGATCCTTCGGGTCGGGGTGACGGCTCACGTAGCCCATCTTCTCCAGGTCGTCGACCAGTTCTCCCATCGCCTGGGGGGTGATATTCGCCCGCCGAGCCAGCTCCGTGAGCCGCGTTCCACCCTCGATGTCGATGTGGGCGAACACGTTGGAGTGGGCGGGGCGCTGAGGGAATCCGGCCTCGACCACGCCAGCGACGATCTGATGGCCGAGGGCCGAGTAGGCCAGGCCCAGGAGGGCCACGGTGTTCTTCAGCGGCCCTGCCGCTCCCTCGGGTTGACTTTCCTGGTCGGGTGGAGGCATACTCAGGACACCTGAAGAACAGGATACCTGAAAGGAGGCCCTACGGTGGCCCAAGATCTTACAGCGGCACGAGAAACCGGGGGCACCATCGAGCCGCCGGGTGAAGAGGACCGTGGATTCGGGTGGCGAAGGATCCAGATGCTCGCCGCGCTGGCGCTCCTCGGGTCACTCGTGGTCCCCATGCTGATCTCGCTCAGCTTCGAGCCCTTCCTCGCCACGATGGCGGCCCCGGTGGCCGTCGGCTTGCTCCTCCTCCTCAGGTGGCCGCGGGTTGGTGCCATCTGGCTCGGAGTGGTTTCGCTGGGCCTGCTCGCGTTCAGCGCGCCGTTCCTGGGAGAGGCCCTGACGCATCCCGAGTCGATGGCGGACTTCATCCCCCTTTCCTTCTTCGCGGTGGGGAGTACGGTCGGAGCCGTCGCGGCGATCCCCACGTTCCGGGAGGGCGCCCACGCCGCCTCAGGCATGCCGCGGAACATTGCCATCACCATAGGGGTGTTCCTCGTGCTCGCCACGGTGGTTTCGATCATCGCCTCGGCCGGGGTTGAGAGCGTGCCAGCCCAGGGCGGTGACATCCGCCTCGTGGCGGAGGACATCGCATTTCACCCGCCGGGGATCACGGTGGAGGATGGCGAAGTCTCCATCCACGTCACCAACCTGGACGCCACCCGGCACACGTTCACCATCGATGGGCTGGGTGTGGATCTCAATGTGCCCCCAAACAGCGAGCAGCGGATCAGCTTCACCGCAGGGCCCGGCACGTATCGTTTCTACTGCCACCCCCACGCGCCTGGCATGGAGGGTGTCCTTGTGGTGAGATAAGACTCGTCCCATCGATGGAAGCGCGAACGTTCCATCGAGCGAAGCCCATCGTGCACTTCGTGCGCCAGCCGTCTGCCATTCGGCATAATGCCGTGATGGGTGAGATCGACGACTACCTGGCCGGCCTCGAGGAGCCACAGCGTGGGACGCTGGAAC
>JBMDXS010000150.1:0-3015 GCA_048595045.1 Acidimicrobiia bacterium | reverse complement strand
ATGACGGGTCGAGGGCAGCGTCCTCGGCGGCGAACCCCTCCTCCACCGACCCGTAAACCTCATCTGTCGACACGTGGATGAATCGGGGCACCCCATGCCGCTGGGCGGCGTCGAGCAGGACCCCGGTCCCGACCACATTGGTGGAGAGAAAGACAGAGGGTCCTGTGATCGACCGGTCGACATGGCTCTCCGCGGCAAAGTGGACCACGACGGCGTGGCCGGGGACGAGCTCGTCCATAAGCTCCTCGTCACGGATGTCGCCCTTGATGAATTCGTGGCTGGGATAGGTGTCGAGCTCGGCGACCGTGGCCGGCACGCCGGCATAGGTGAGCAAATCGAGATTGGTTACCTGCGCATCTGACTCGTGCTCGAGCAGATAACGGACGAAGTTGGATCCGATGAACCCGGCGCCACCGGTGACCAGATATCGACGTGACAAAATGGATTCCTATTCGAGGAGCTCGGCGTCGGAAAGGCTAGGAGCGGCGCTGTCTCTGGACGAGACGATCGGATCAGTCCCATCTAGAGGCCATTCGATTCCGACCGCAGGGTCGTCCCACCGTATAGATCGGTCCAGGTGGGGTTGGTAATAGGCGGTCGTCTTGTAGAGGACGTCGGTGGACTCGCTGAGGGCCAGGAACCCGTGGGCATAACCGGGAGGAATCCATAGCTGCCTTAGGTTGTCCTCGTTGAGCTCGTAACCCGCCCAGTCGCCGAAAGTGGGGCTTGAGCGACGGATGTCGACGGCGACGTCGAACACGGCACCTCGTGTGACCCGGACAAGCTTCCCCTGCACTGCCGGAGGGACTTGATAGTGGAGCCCGCGTATGACGCCCTTCCGTGAATGCGATTGGTTGTCTTGCACGAACTCGAACACGGCCCCCACCAGATCATGGAATTCCCTCTGGTTGAAGGTTTCGGAGAAGAAACCCCGGTCGTCGCTGAACACCTTCGGTTCGATGAGGAGGGGAGTCATCGAAGGGATCATACGGGTGGGCGCGTCAGCGACCCCGTCCTGACGCACCGGTGACCAGGCCCTTGATCGAGGCTGCGACCCTGATCGGCCATCTGTTCCGCAGCGACTCATAGTGCAGGCGCCACTTCTCGGCATCGGCGATTGCGGCCTGGAGCAGTCGTTCCAGTTCCGCGACCTCGCCTGACGTCGACGACATCATGACGTGGCCGAGTAGTCCGAGCATGGCGTCGGGGTCCAAGAGCCGCGCTGGGTCTTCGACGACAGTGGCGACCCAGAGCTCGTGATCGGACGTGACGCCGATGGCATCCAACATCGGCCGGGGAAGGAGTTGGGCGTAAGAAGTGGAAGCCACCTCGAGCCCACCTCTCCTCAGTCGGTCCTCGAAGTCGTCGCCGTACATTCGAACGTGGTCTGCTTGGCCGTATCGGTTCCGCCGCTCCGCTGCGCTGTGGGTCTGGACCTCGTCAGTGGGGGATCCCCGGCGCCGCGGGACCTGGATCAGAATGGTCCCGCCTGGATGCAGCACCTGGGCCAGCTCCCTAATTGCAGACCAATCGTCGACAACGTGCTCCAGCACGTGGGAACAGAGAATGAATCCAGCCGATCCGCTCCGGAGCGGCATCCGTGTCACGTCGGCACGAACGTCTGCAACGCGGCCGTCGGCGTCGGGGTCGAGCTCGATCGACACGTAGGCGCGGTCGGGAATCTTCCGGATGAGGTCGGACAGTCCCTTGGCCGGCGCAATGTCGAGGATGATCGAGCGTGGCGGAGACTGAGAGATCAAAGTCTGGGCAAGCAATGACATGACCCTGTGCCGGTCGAGAGATCCGCAGTGACCACAGACGACACCCTTCCGGCCGCCAGGCCCTTGTCCAAATCCGGCTGAAGTCCGGCGACATACCGGGCAAAACAGGAGGTCGGAGCTGGTCCGGTCCGATCTGGCAAGTGACTCAGGCACTGGTGGGCGGTGAGTCGTAACCCAGCTTGACCAGTGCAACGCCAGGGAACAGCGACTCGAAATCTGCCTGGTCGACGCTTCCTACCCACAGGGCGTCGCCGACCCGTCGTTGGTAACGAAGCGCCGGGTAACCAGTGGGGTAATGAAAACGATGAGCTTCGAGACCGACGACCACTCCGCCCGGCTTCAGGGACCGGTGTATATCGACTCCATACCCGTCGTGGTCGAGCACTATCAGATCGACACTCTCTTCGGGAACCTGGGTCGCCTGATCACCATCGAGTGTCCTCCAGGTGACCTGACGCGGTATGCGTTCATTGCCAAGGGCGGCCAACAGGTTCCCCCCGACTTCCATGACCTCGAAACCGTCCCGGATCTGTGCCTCTGCCTTGGTCCGAATCAGAACCTGCAACGCTGCCAGGTCGTCCTCGCTCAGCTGCGCGCCCGAGACCGATGACGAACCAGGCTTGAGCGAGGCGAACCGAGACTGGAGCTGTTGTTGCAGGTGACGGCGCTCCTGATAACTGATGCGGCCTGGCGCATCGGTGAAGTAGATTCCCGACATGGCGGGCACGAGGACGGGGCGGTGGATGCGGGTGAGTCTCACCACATAGTCCCAGTCGACGAAAGACGGCAGGGATTCGTCGAAGCGGACCCCGGCTTCAGGGCGATGGGCAAGCATTCCCATGTCTATGAAGTTGTATCTGGTCAGGGTGTCCCAATCAAAGGTCCTCGGGTAGCGCACTTCGGGGGGCCCGGGTTGCCCCGGCTCGGGTATCACCAGCTGGGCTCCGACGAGGACATGGGCTTCGGGATCGGCCTCGAAGGCAAGGACGGTGCTCTTGACCCAGTGGCGGTCCATCACGTTGTCGTCATCCAGGAACACGATGATCTCCCCGCGGGCATGTTCGAGGCCCACATTTCGCGCCGCTCCTACACCCTTCCCGCCCGACGAAAGCATGCGGATCCGCCCGTCGGATAACTCGGTCAACCAAGGAGGCGACGCCGGTCGGCCCGAGTCGTCCACGATCAGCAATTCCCAATTCGGATAGCTTTGGACTCGAACCGACTCCACGGCCCG
>JBMDXS010000015.1:0-19845 GCA_048595045.1 Acidimicrobiia bacterium | reverse complement strand
TACGCAGCCAATGCCCGCGCTCGCGTCCTGGGTGGCGATGGCGAGGTCCTCCGCGAGATCGACAACTACCAGCGCATCAGCTTCGACTTTGGTCCAACCCTGCTCAGCTGGCTGGAGCAGGGCGACCCAGACACCTACCGTGCCGTGATCGAGGCCGATGCGGCCTCTGCACTTCGGTTCGGGGGCCACGGTTCGGCCATGGCCCAGGCCTACAACCATGCGATCCTCCCCCTCTCCAACACGAGGGACAAGGTCACCCAGGTGCGATGGGGGATCGCCGATTTCCGACACCGATTCGGGCGGGACCCGGAGGGAATGTGGCTCCCCGAGACGGCGGTGGACATGGAGAGTCTCGACATCCTCGCCCGGGAAGGGATCCGGTTCACCATCCTGTCCCCTTACCAGGCCGCCGGGGTCGAGTCTGAAGACGGGTCCTGGGCGGAGGTGAGGGACGGGTCGATCGACACACGGAGCCCTTATCGGCTCGACCTCGGGGAAGGTCGGGGCCTCGCGGTCTTCTTCTACGACGGTCCGCTCTCCAAGGAGATCGCCTTCGACGGTTTGCTCGAGGACGGCATCGCCTTGGCGGGGAGACTGCTCGGCTCGATCGGGGAGCCTGGTGAGGACCCACGTCTCGCCCACGTCGCCACGGACGGCGAGACGTATGGCCACCATCATCGCCATGGGGAGATGGCGCTGGCGGTGGCGCTCGAGGCCATCGAGGCGAACCCGGGGGCGAATCTCACCAACTACTCGCAATACCTGGCTGCTCACCCGCCGCGGCTCGAGGTGGTGATCGCGGAGGACACGTCCTGGAGCTGTGCCCACGGTGTAGAGCGGTGGCGGGCCGACTGTGGGTGCAAGACGGGGCGAGAGCCGACCGGGCACCAACGTTGGAGGGAGCCTCTCCGCTCGGCCCTCGATTGGCTGCGTGACGAGCTGACCGGCCCCTATGAGGAGCTCGGGCGAGAGGTATTGATCGATCCCTGGCGGGCGAGAGACGACTACGTGTCCATCGTTCTCGGCGGTCCACCCGATCCCTTCATCGAGGAGCATGGGCGACCCGGCCTCGACCAGGATGGCCGCCGGCGGGCGCTCGGTCTACTCGAAATCCAGGAGCACGCCATGTTGATGTACACCTCCTGCGGCTGGTTCTTCGACGACATCTCCGGTCTCGAGGCCGTGTTCGTGCTTCGTCACGCCGGGCGCGTCTGCGAGCTGGCCCGCGACGTGATCGGGGTGGACCTGGAGCCAGAGCTCCTGGCCCGGCTCGAGCGTGCGCCATCGAACCTGGAGGGCGTCAACGGTCGGGTGGTCTATGAGCGAGAAGTCTCCCCATTCGTGGGGCGCCGTTAGATTCGACAACCATGGCGAAGATCCCAATCGCCACCGGCCGGGTCGTGATCGAGGCCGTCACACCGCAGGTCGACGGTGGTCGTTACCCGGCGAAACGGGTCGTCGACGAGCAGGTGGTGGTCGAGGCCGACGTCTTCGGCGATGGCCACGATGCCATTGGCGCCCTCCTCAGGAGTCGCAAGACCGGATCGAGGAGATGGCACGAGACCCGCATGACAGCTGCCGGCAACGACCGGTGGAGCGCCGAGCTCATTCCAGACAGCCTCGGCGTCTGGCAGTTCGAGATCGAGGGGTGGCAGGACCACTTCGCTACCTGGCTCGAAGGCCTGGGCAAGAAGGTGGCCGCCGAGCAGGACGTCTCGGCAGATCTCCTCATCGGAACCGAGATGGTGAATGCGGCGTCGACACGGGCACGGGGCAAGAGCGCGCGCCAGCTGAGGAAGCACGGGGCCGTTCTAGGTGATGTGGGGCTCGACCTCGCCGAACGTCTCGAGGTCGCATTCTCCGAAGAGCTGGCTGAGGGGATGGACTCGACGCCGGATCGGTCACGGGCCACGCGGTCCCGTCGCTTCGAGATAATCGTCGATCGAGGGCTGGCCGGTTTCTCGACGTGGTACGAGCTGTTCCCACGGTCATGGTCCGTCGGTGGGGGCCGTCACGGCACGTTCGCGGACGTCGCCAAGCAACTGGGCTATGTCGCCGAACTGGGCTTCGATGTCCTCTACCTGCCGCCGATACATCCCATCGGGACCACATTCCGCAAAGGCGCCAACAACGAACTCGAGTCGGGCCCCGACGATCCGGGAGTGCCCTGGGCCATCGGGTCGTCTGAAGGTGGACACACCGCCATCCACCCCGAGCTGGGGACCGTCGAGGACTTTCGGGCGTTGCTCGACGCGGCCGCGGCCCAGGGCATCGAGGTCGCCCTCGACGTCGCCTTCCAGTGCTCACCCGACCATCCCTGGGTGACCGAGCACCCCGAGTGGTTCCGGCATCGCCCCGATGGATCGATCCAGTACGCGGAAAACCCGCCCAAGAAGTATCAGGACATCTACCCGCTCGACTTCGAGACGTCGGACCCGAAGGGCCTCTGGCTCGCTCTCAAGGACGTGTTCGACCATTGGATCGCCGAGGGGATCAGGATCTTTCGTGTCGACAACCCCCATACCAAGGCCTTCGCCTTCTGGGAATGGGTGATCGCCGAGATCCGGCGAGAGCACCCCGAGGTGATACTGCTTTCCGAGGCGTTCACACGCCCCAAGGTGATGTATCACCTGGCCAAGATCGGCTTCACCCAGTCGTACACCTACTTCGCCTGGCGCAATACCCGCCAGGAGCTGATGGAGTACATGAGCGACCTGGCCGCGGTAGACGATTTCATGCGCCCCAACTTCTGGCCGAACACTCCCGACATCCTCACCCAGCAGCTCCAAACCGGGGGCCGGGCGACGTTCATCAGTCGCTACGTGTTGGCCGCCACGCTGAGCTCGAACTGCGGCATCTACGGGCCGGCCTACGAGTTGATGGAACACAAGCCGTTGAGCCCTGGGTCCGAGGAGTACCGAAACTCGGAGAAGTACCAGATCAGGGAGTGGGACCTCGACGCCTCGGACTCGATCGCCCCGGTGATCACCCGTGTCAACAGGGCGCGGCGGGAGCACCCCGCCCTGCAGAGAACCCACAATCTCACCTTCCACTCGACCGACAACGACCGTCTGGTTTGCTATTCGAAGCGGGTGGTGGGCGATGTGATCCTGGTCGTGGTCAACCTCGACCCCGACTACGAGCAAGCCGGCTTCGTCGACCTCGATGTCGACGCCCTCGGTGTCGACCCCGCCCACCAGTACCAGGTTCACGATCTCCTCACCGATCGTCGCTATCTCTGGCAGGGGTCGCGCAACTACGTGCAGCTCGATCCGGCGCGCATTCCCGCGCATGTCTTCGCGGTGCGAAAGCGGGTCCGCTCGGAGCAGAGTTATGACCACTTCGTTTGAGGCTCACGAGTGGAGCGGGGATGCCGCCTGGTATCACGACGCCGTCATCTACGAGGTCCACGTCAGGGCGTTCGCCGACGCCAACGGCGACGGCATCGGTGATTTCCGAGGCCTCACCACGAAGCTGGACTATCTGAGAGACCTCGGGGTGACCACACTCTGGCTACTCCCTTTCTATCCCTCGCCGCTGCGCGATGACGGGTACGACATCGCCGATTACAAGTCGATCAACCCGGCCTACGGCACCATGGCCGACTTCCGCCAATTCCTGCGCGAGGCGCACAACCGCGACCTCAGGGTCATCACCGAGCTGGTCATCAATCACACCTCCGATCAGCATCCCTGGTTCCAGCGGGCGAGACGGGCTCCGCCCGGCAGCTCCGAGCGCGACTTCTATGTCTGGTCCGATGACCCCGACCTCTATGCCGATGCGAGGATCATCTTCCAGGACACCGAGACCTCCAACTGGGCCTGGGACCCGGTGGCCAACGCGTATTACTGGCACCGCTTCTTCTCTCATCAGCCCGACCTGAACTTCGAGAGCCCAGACGTCCACGAAGCGGTATTCGACGCCCTCGACTTCTGGCTCGATCTCGGTGTGGATGGGCTCCGGCTCGACGCCGTCCCCTATCTCTTCGAGCGAGACGGGACCATGTGCGAGAACCTCCCCGAGACCCATGCATTCCTCAAGGGGGTTCGGGCCCGGGTCGACGCCCGCTATGAGGATCGCATGCTGCTCGCCGAGGCCAACCAGTGGCCGGAGGAGGCAGCGGCATATTTCGGCGATGGGGACGAGTGCCACATGTGCTTCCACTTTCCCCTCATGCCCCGCCTCTTCATGTCGCTCAGGATGGAGAACCGGTTCCCGATCATCGACATCATCGAGCAGACCCCGCCGATTCCCGAGGGCTCTGCCTGGGCGATCTTCCTCCGCAACCACGACGAGCTGACCCTGGAGATGGTCACCGACGAAGAGAGGGACTACATGTATCGGGTCTACGCGGACGACCCGCAGACCAGGATCAACGTGGGGATAAGGCGCCGGTTGGCCCCTCTGCTCGGAAACAACCGGCGTGAGATCGAGTTGATGAACGCCCTTCTGCTCTCTCTGCCCGGGACTCCCGTCCTCTACTACGGCGACGAGATCGGGATGGGCGACAACGTCTACCTTGGTGATCGCAACGGAGTGCGCACCCCGATGCAATGGTCTGGGGATCGGAACGCCGGCTTCTCCGATGCCAACCCACAGCGGCTCTACTTCCCGGTCATCACCGATCCCGAGTATCACTACGAGACGGTCAATGTCGAGGTGCAACGAGACAACCCGAACTCGTTGTGGTGGTGGGTGAAACGCGCCCTGACCCTGCGCAAGGCCATGCCGGAGCTGTCGAGGGGCAGTCTGGAGTTCGTCCCCAACGAGAACTCGAAGGTCCTGGCCTTCCTGCGGACCCTGGGAGGGGGCTCCGTCCTGGTAGTGGCCAATCTTTCCCGGCACTCTCAACCTGTCGAGCTCGACCTCAGCGGGTTCGAAGGGGTGGAGCCGGTCGAGCTCTTCGGCCGGGCCCGGTTTCCGGCGGTGGGGCCCAACCCCTATCTCCTCACCATCGGTCCCCATGACTTCTTCTGGTTCGAGATGGACAGGTCCATGGCCTTGGCCGAGGAGCCGGCGGGGCTGCGGCGAATGACGGTCGACGCAGAGGTGACGGACGTGCTCCGCACCAGCCGGGAGCTCGAGAAGGCGCTCATGGGCGACATGGAGGGCCGACGCTGGTTCCGGGGCAAGGCGCAGACGATCAGGGGGGGCCACATCGTCGACCGGGTCGACATCCCCGGCGCCGACTGCACCGTCGCGTTCGTTCAGATCGATTACGTCGAGGCAGAGCCCGAGGTCTACGCGTTCCCGATCGCCGTGTCGGTGGGCGTCGACGCCGAGCGCAGGCTCATCGACAACCCGGCATCGGTCATCGCCGAGGTGGTGGGGCCCGAAGAGACCGGCCTCCTCTACGACGCGTCCACGGATCCGGCCTTTGCGCTGGCTCTGACCCGGCTGGCCGCCCAGCGAAAGAAACTGAAGGGAAAGGGGATGGTGGTTTCGGCGTTGCCCATGCCGGCGTCACGCGGCCTGACCGAGATCATCGACGGCCAGCCGGCGCGACCCGGTCATGGCGAGCAGTCCAACACCTCGGTGATATTCGGCGACCAGCTCGTCCTCAAGTTGTTCCGTCGTTTCGACGCCGGGCCCAACCCGGAGGTCGAGGTCGGCCGATTCCTCACCGAGAGCGCAGGGTTCGAGAACGCAGCACCGACCATGGGTGCCCTCGAGGTCTCGATGAATGGCAGGAAGGCAGCGTTCGCCGTCTTCCACAGGTTCGTCCCGAGTCACGGCGACGCCTGGTCCCATACCCTGGACGCCCTTTCCATGGTCTACGAACTGGTCGCGGCTCGACGGGACGAGCTGGGCTCGGCTCCAGCCCCCCGCCATCCCCTGGAGGTAGGCGACGACGAGTTGGATGTGATGCGGGATCTGATCGGGATCCCATTGCACGAGGCCCGGTTGCTGGGTCAGCGAACCGCTGAGATGCATCTGGCCCTCGCTTCGGCGACCGATGATGCGGCCTTCACCCCGGAGCGGCTCACCACGCTCTATCAGCGGTCGTTGTACCAGTCCACGCGGTCGTCCATCAGGAACAGCTTCAACCTTCTCAGACGGCGCCGCGGCCAGCTCACGCAGGAACAGGAAGACCTGGCCGACTCGGTTCTCGCCCTCGAGACGACCATCCTGGACGATCTGCGATCGATCACCACCGAGAAGATCGACGCCGTCAGGTTTCGGATCCACGGCGACTATCACCTCGGTCAGGTCCTGTTCACCGGAAACGACTTCGTCATCATCGATTTCGAAGGTGAGCCGCAGCGGCCCATTTCCGAGCGGCGGATCAAACGTCTGGGTCTGCGCGACGTGGCCAGCATGATCCGGTCCTACCAGTACACGACTCAAATGGCACTTCGCGAGGCGATGAAGAGCGGCGTCGAGGAGCCCGGGCACGCGGTCCATCTAGCCGAGTGGGGTGATGCGCTCGCCCGATGGTTGGCTGCTGCCTTCTTGCGCGGGTATCTGGCGACCACCGAAGGGACCCCGCTGATCCCGGTCGACCAGGGTCATCTCAAGCGCCTGCTCGACACCCTGGTCCTGGACAAGGCCGCCTACGAGTTGTCCTACGAGCTCAACAACCGGCCCGATTGGGTAGATATCCCGCTGCGTGGGCTGCTTCTCGCCTCCACCGCGTCGGGGTGAGACTCACATCACGAGGCGGACGGATACCAGGACTTCTTCTCGAGCCAGGCGCCTAGCTTCTTCCAGCTCTTCCGGGCGGTTCGCCACAGCCAAATGGTCAGGGCCGTTGCGGCGATGACGAGGATGATCACGACCACGATGGTCGGGATCGGGTAGGTGACCGCCAGGGTCACCAGGCCGGCGACCCCAACGTCTTCGGCCAGGGACAGCCCGATGTTGGAGACCGGTTCGGGAGAGGCGTTCACCACCACCCGGGTCGATGCCTTGGCGGCATGAGCGTCGAGGGCGAGGGCACCGCCGATGGCTGCGCCCAGGGCGGCGCCGATGCTGCCCGATTCACCTGCAACCACCGCACCGATGGCGGCCGCTCCCAAGGGCCGGATCACCGTGTGGATGGCATCCCAGACGTTGTCGAGATAGGGGACCTTGTCGGCAAAGAACTCGACCACGAAGAGGACACCGGCCACGATCATCACATCGATACGGGTGAGCACTTCGGGGATATCGGCCCATCCCAGCCTGCCGGCCATCCCCAGCATCAGCGTGACCAGGTACAGGTTGATGCCTGACGCCCAGCCGGATCCGGCCAGGATGCCTGCGGCTTCCATGTTGGAGAATCTACCTGTGACCTGCGCAAAACGACCCCGGCCGGGATCGACTATGTTCGGGCCCCCCTACTCAGTGAGGTAGGCATGCAGGAGAGCATGGACGTGGTCCTGTCGATACACCTCGTCGAAGACGAGGTTGAGACCGTGGCGGTGGCCCAGCTCGATCTTCGTGAGGATCATTTCGAGGCGCGGGGCCGTGCCCGGCGCAATCCGGTGGACCCGGCCCGACCCGTGATCGGTGAGGAGCTGGCGGTTGCCCGGGCGCTGTCCGATCTGGAGTCCCAGATCAACGACTCGGTGCAGCAGAAGATCGACCGGTTCCTCATCCACACCGAGGGCTGAGACAGCTCCGGTATCGAACAGGGGCCGGGACGAGCAAAGGGGGCGGACATCGTCCGCCCCCCTGGCCCGAACCCCCGCCCTCGCGGTCGTCTCTCCGCTCAGGACCTGTCGCTGACCTTAGGGGTGGTCCTTAGTGAAGTCTTAAGGTTGAATCGGCTCTCATCCGGAAAGGCCGGTAGAAATAGTCCCCTCCTCCGCAGGAGACAGGCTCCCCACGAGCCGGTCCCATTTGGACACTTTGCGAAGGCCACGTCTCGAGGCGTTGGTCGATGAAGCTGCGGCTGGACGTCTCACGGTGCTGATCGGTGGCGCCGGAACCGGTAAGACCACATTGCTCTTGCAGTGGCTGGGCCGGAAGCCGTCTCTGTGGCACACGGTCACTCCGGCCGACACCTCAGTGTCCATTCTCGCCCGCGCCATCCTCGACAAGTTGCGTCTGCAGGTCTCCGACCTGTCCCCGGACTTCTGGCTCGCAGTCGAGGGGGGCAAAGGGCCCGACTCGGCCGCCGGTCGCTCGGAGCGGGCCGACTCTCTGGCCGCGGAGCTCTGCCGGGAGCTCGAGACACGGCTGTCCCGAGATCTCTTTCTGGTGCTCGACGATCTCCATGTCCTCGGTCGCGGTGGCGACTCGTTACGCCTGGTCGCAGCACTCTGCCGCAACGCCCCCGAGCGGCTCCATGTGATCATCGCCACCCGGGCGCCGTTGCCCTTCCCCACCAGCCGCATGAAGCTCCAGGGTCAGGCCAGGGAGATCACCGCCGACCAGCTTGCCTTCACCGTCGAGGAGATCAAGGACTTGCTCGACATGGGAAGCCGGACGGACCTCGACACGGCACAGTCGTTGTTCGATCAGACCGGCGGCTGGCCGGTGGCTGTGGCCCTGAGCGCACGGCTCGACGATCTCGAAGCAGATGTGACCTCTCCGGGCATCGATCGTTCGACTCTCTTCGAGTACCTGGCCGAGGAGGTGATCGCGTCCGAGCCCCCCGAGACCCTGGCCGCACTTCGCACCATCGCACCGCTTCCTTGGGTCACGGCCCTCATGGTGGGCCGGCTTGGCCTTGGGACCGGGTCGGCAGACTGGTTCCACGCCCATCGTCGCAGCGTGTATGTGATCTCCGCCCCGAACCACCCCGGGGCGATCAGCCCCTCGCCGCTCGTTCGTGAGTATCTGCTCGAGAATCATCCTCTCGACCCTCACGAGATGGAAGAGCTCATGCTCGGGGCCGCGGGCCTGTACGAGCAGGAGGGGGCCGTCCCTGAGGCGATGGATTGTCTGGTCAGGCTGGGATGGGAAGACGCGATAGCTCGCTTCGTGTCCGAACGGGGAGAGAGGATGTTGGCGGCGGGTCTGGCCCGGCAGATGGTGGAGGCGATCGAGCGTATCCCCCGTGAGCGACGCAACCGTGACACTCTTCTCTTCGAGGCGGAGGCGAGACAGGTGCTCGGCGATTGGGAAGGAGCGACCAGTTGCTACGAGGCTCTCGCTCCCGGATCGGGAGAGATGCCCGCCCGCCTGGCATGGCGCCTGGGGTTTCTCAGTCACATGCGCGGCGATGTGACCGCGGCGCTCGACGCCTATCAGCGGGGCAGGCGTGGCGACGGTGATCTGGCCAGTGAGGCTGCCCTCGTCGGCTGGACAGCGAGCGCCTACTGGCTGAAAGGGGAGCGTGACGAGGCGAAGCGCCTCGCCAACGAGGCCCTCGAGTTGGCCCGGAAGGCCGACGATTCGGGAGCGCTGGCCACGGCCCACACCATCTTGGCGATGGTGGCGGCGATGGATGGTGATCGGGCGGGAAACCACCTCCACTACCTGCGCGCCCTCGAACACGCGGAGAGGGCGCGAGACGTCCTACAGACGGTTCGGATCAGGTCGAATCGGGGCTCCCACTTCCTGGAGCAAGGCGACTACGCCAATGCGCTGGCCGAGCTCGACATGGCGCTGCGGCTGGCCGATATGACCGGCTTCCAACTGTGGCGGGGGATGGCGCTCTCCAACCGGGCACAGGTCTTGGCCGGTCTGGGGAGGCTGGAGGAATCGGTAGCCGATCTCGAGCAGTCACGGGAGGTCTTCAGGCAGATGGGCTCGATCCTCGAGTCCTATCCGTTGGCTCAGATGGCCGATGTCCATGCCCTGCGGGGCGACATGGCGCTGGCCAGAGCGGGTTACGAGGAAGCGATCCGGCTCGGTGAGGAGGGCCATGACCTGCAGGCGCTGGTGCCTGCCCTCTCCGGCCTGGCCCGGGTCCTGGCCGAAGACGACCCGGAACGAGCGGCCCGGTTCGCCGACCGGGCCGCCGAGGTGACGTCGGTCATCGGTCACGTCCGCGCCGTGCTTGCCCAGGGGTTTGTCGCCCTTGCATCCGGGTCGGCTGATGTCGCCCGGGCCAGGGCGGTGGAAGCGGCCGACGTTGCCCGTTCCCGCCAGGATCTGCCCGGTCTGGCCGAGGCTATGGAGCTCGAGGCAGCTGCGATCGGGGACGAGGGTCGGGCCCGATCCTTGCTGGAGCAGGCTCGCCGGGTGTGGGAGGAGATCGACGCCCCTGTCGGGGTGTCTCGGGTCGACCTCGCCCTGGCCGGGCTCGGCGGAGGTGATACGGCCCTTGCCGACATGGCAGCCGCCAGCCTGCGCCAACTTGGGGCCAAGGGCCTGGCTCTCGACGCGGCCAGGGTCGCAGTCGACGATTGGTCTGCATGCGATGTCAGCATCCGGACGTTGGGCGGCTTCTCGGTGGTCGTCTGCGATGAAGCGGTCCCAGCGTCGGCCTGGCAGTCCCGGGTCGCCAGGGAGATCGTTGGGATGCTCGCCGCCAGCCGGGGCAGGGCGATCCATCGTGAGGTGATCATCGAGCGCTTGTGGCCGGACGAAGACCCGGCCAGGGCCGGCAACAGGCTATCCGTTGCGCTGAGCACGATCCGTGGTGTGTTCGACCCGCGCCGTGCTCACGGCAGCGACCACTATCTCGTCGCCGCCCGCGAGTCGCTTGGGCTGAACCTCGACCATGTGGAGGTCGACGTAGACGCCTTCTTCCGGGAGGCTGGAATGGGGCGATCACTTGTTCGCTCGGGTGAGCTCGACGCCGGTCTCGCCGTGCTCAGGTCGGCGGAAGCCCGGTACGTCGGTGAGTTCCTCGAAGACCATCCCTATGCGGACTGGGCCATCGGGCTCCGGGAGGAGGCGCGGACCGAGTTCATCTCGATCGCCCGTCTCCTCGCCAGTGCCGATTCAGAGGCAGGGGACAACGACGCCGCAGCACGCTGGTATATGCGGATCCTCGAACAGGATGCATATGACGAGCCCGCTCACCTGGGATTGGTGATAGCGATGGCGACGGCCGGGCACCACGGGTCGGCGAGACGTCTCTACCGCACGTACGTGACACGAATGGCCGAGCTCGAGGTGGAGCCCGCGTCCTTTCCCGTCCTGGCTTAAGACATCACTAAGGCGGAGTCGCACAATGCCGCCGATGGACACCTTCGTGGTGCGTGTGTGGGGGCCAGTGGCCGACGGGGAGGAGGAGACGAGCCTTCGCGGCGTCGTGGAGCACATCGCTTCTGGGCGGAGCGACCGGTTCCGGACCAGCGAAGAGCTCGTTTCCTTCCTCCTGGTGCCATCGGGCCCCTCCGCAGACGCAGAGGGTCTCACTGAGGATCCGGGGATCGTCGGATAGCATCACGGTCGATTGTTCCCGCTACGCGACGTCAACCCGACCCGAATCACCCCCATCGTCACCCTGGCCCTGATCGGGGCCAACCTGCTGGTCTATTTCCTGATCCAGGGCAGAGGCACGATCGAGGAGCAGGAGGCACTCGTCTACGAGCGGGCAGCCATCTCGTGTGAGGTCACTACCGGGTTCCCCCTGGGGATCGACGAGATCGTCAGCGACACCTGTGTGGCGGGGGCCCAGGACCCGCTCTTCCCCGACAAGAACGTGTTCCTTGCCCTGGTGACCTCGATGTTCCTCCACGGGAGCGTGGGCCATGTCTTGTTCAACATGTGGTTCCTTTGGATCTTCGGCAACAACGTCGAGGAGGCGTACGGGCACATCGGATATCTGTTGATGTACCTGATCGGAGGGCTGGCCGCGACCGGGGCCTATGTCGGCCTCAATCCGGACGCCACGGTGCCGTTGGTCGGCGCCTCGGGTGCGGTCGCCGTTGCCATGGGCGCCTACGTGGTCCTGTTCCCCGGTCACCGCGTGCTCTCTCTGGTCGGATGGTTCCTGCTTCCCGTGCCGGCGGCGCTCTTCCTGATCATCTGGTTCATCGCCCAGTTCGGGTTGGGCGGCACGAACACGGCATGGGAGGCACATGCCGCAGGCTTTGTCTTCGGGGCCGGGATCAGCCTGTTTCTTCGTTCCGCGCTGATGCGTCGTGTTCCCTTGGGCAGGTGACGATCAACAGTGGGGCTGTCTACTGCGGCTATGCAACCGGGTGGCGATACCTAAGCGACACTGAACATCACCATCGATCCGGGGGTGGGCCGGGTCCGAGTGTGTAGTGTCACTGTTCACGCGAAGGAGCAGATTTAGGGCGGAGTGATGGGTAGGAGTTTGCTCAAGGGTGGCTGCGTGCTCAGCCTCGACCGCAAGGTGGGCAACTTTCGGGTGGCCGATGTGCTCATCGAGGAGGGTCGTATCGCCGAAGTCGGCCCCGATCTGCGCGCCCGCGGCGCCGAGGTGGTGGACGCGGCCGACACCATCGTCATGCCCGGCTTCGTCGACGCCCATCGCCATACTTGGCAGTCGTTGTCCCGGGGGGGCGGCGATGGCGAGACCGCTGCCGGGTCCGCCTTCTCCAGCGACGATGTCTACGCAGCCACCCTGATCGGGCTGCTCGGGGCGATGGAGGCAGGTATCACCGGCCTCGTCGACTGGTTCGACATGCCCGTCGGCTCGCATGCCGATGCCGCACTTCAGGCCCATGCCGATTCCGGGCTGAGGACAGTCTTCGTGACATCTACCCGGCCCGAAGCGGCGGGTGCGCCGCAGTCGTCGTTGACCACGATCGCCGCCGGAGGTGACGACCCGGGGGTCTGGGCTACGGCCCGAGAGCAGGGTCTGCGCATTCATGCACACGCCGCCCTCAGCGCGGAGACGAGAGGGCTTGGAGTGATGGCCTCCATGCTCGGGAGCGATGTGACCCTTGTTCACGGGTCCTACCTGGAAGACCGCGATCTCGATGCGGTGGCTTCGTCGGGAGCTGCGATCGTCCTCGCCCCGTCCAGCGAGATGGCCGGTGGCCTGCCCCCACTCGACGTCCAGAAGCTGATCGACCGGGGGATCCGCCCCGGCCTCGCCGTCGACACCGAGCGCATCGGTCCCGGTGACCTTTTCGCCCAGATGCGGGCGGCGATCTCTCTACAGCACGCCACGTTGTTCGACCTGAAGCTGGCCGGCAAGGCAGGTCTGCCCAAGCTGCTCACGACTCGCGAGGTGATTCGCTACGCCACCATCGATGGGGCCCGGGCGATCGGTCTGGGGGAGGTCACCGGATCGCTGACACCCGGGAAGCAGGCAGACGTGGTCGTGCTTCGGACCGATCGGCCCAACATCTACCCGATCAACGACCCCATCGGGGCCGTGGTCTGGGGCATGGACACCTCCAATGTCGACTGGGTGTTCGTGGCCGGCCGCCCGATGATGCAGGCCGGCTCTCTGGTGACAGATGTGGCCCGTGCGCGCACCCTGGCCAACGACGCCAGGGAGCGGATGACCCGAGCGTCCGTCACGCTGTCCCCCGCCGGGGAGGCGTCATGACCGCCAAACGGGCCCCTTCCTCCGCAGTCACCTCGTTCGTCGTCGGGTCGAGGTACATGCCCGTCTATCTGGCGATTGTCGTCCTGGTGGTGGTCGCCGCGATCTGGGCCCCGGCCACATTATCCAAGGCAGGACTCGAGGCGATCGCCCCGCTCGGCACATTTCTCGCCATCACCGCCCTGGGTCAGATGCTGGTGATCATGACCGGCGGGATCGACCTCAGCATCCCGGGGACGTTTCTCCTCGGCGGCCTGTTGGTGGTCGGTGTCGGCCAGCAATCGGACACCAGGATCTGGGTTGCGTTGCTCACGGCCATAGGTGTTGCCGCCCTGATCGGCCTGGTCAACGGCATCCTGATCGGAGGCCTCAAGTTGAACGCGTTGATCGTCACACTGGCCGTCGGCCAGGTGGTGGCCGGGGTGGCCAATCGCTACTACAACCAGGTCGCAATCCAGAAGCCCGTGCCTCCTGGCCTGTCCGAATGGGCCACCAGCGACTTTCTCGGGGTGACCAGGATCTTCTGGGTCGGTGTCGTCCTCACGGTCGTGCTCGTCGTCGTCTTCAGGTTCACCGGGGTCGGCCGTCGGTTCCAGGTCGTCGGGGCCAACCCGCTGGCTTCCAACGTGCTCGGCCTTCGCGTGAACCTCAATCAGATTGCCGCTTACGTGGTGGCGGCGATCCTGTACGCCACGGCGGGAGCCCTGCTCGCTGCAGACATACGGGCCCCCGGAGTCACCGTCGGTGCTCCCTATCTGCTCGGTCCGATCGCGGCCGTCGTGATCGGTGGCGCCTCACTCACCGGTGGGCTGGCCAGCCCGGTATCGACGTGGGCCGCCGCCTTCTTCCTGGCCGGTCTCAACCAGATGATGCGGGTCATGGGGTTGCCCACCGCGATCCAGTTCGTGGTCTTCGGGCTGGTGATCGTGGGCGGGATGCTGGTCTCGGGTGACCGCATCATCAAAGCGGTGGAAAGGATTCTGCGCGACCGGTCGCGGCCGGGGCGGCGTAAGGAAGGGAGTCTCGCCGTCGAAGGCGGCGAGCCGTGAGAAAAGGAGAATCAATGATCGAGTCCAAAAGCGGGAGCAGGAAATCAACGATTGGAGGAGGACTATGAAACCCAGGGTGATTGCCCTGATCGCCGTGTTGGCGCTCGTCCTGGCCGCCTGTACGGGCGATGTCGCGAGCACGACAACCGCGGCACCATCAGAGGAGGCGACCACGACGGCCGCCCCGGCCGAGGCGACCACGACGGCTGCCCCGACCGAGGCCACCACCACGGCGGCGCCCGCCGAGGGGGCGCTGAGCGAGTTCGGCGAGAGCACCGATGCAGATCCGTCCCTCGTCGAGAAGGCGCTCGGGCCGGTGACCGAAGTCCCGGACATCGTGCTGGCGTCGATCGCTCGGGCCGAGCAGGACCTCGACCAGGCCACGATCGACAAGGCACTCGAGTGCTGGGCCTCGGTCGAGTGTGAGACCGGCACCGGTGGCGACGTGATCATGGGCTACGCCGACGGCGGCGGGCTCAACGTGTGGCGGCAGGTGACCCGAATGGAGGCAACTCTCCAGGCGCTCACCTATCCCGAGATCGGCACCATCGTGTACCGCGATGCCCAGTGGTCCACCGACCCGGCAGTCCCGATCGGCGACATCAACTACATGGTCGAGCGCGGGGTGACCTTCATCATCGGCTATCCGGACTGGGGCCTTGCCCTGGGTGACGCCATCAAGGCCGCAGAAGCGGCCGGCATCCCTTACGTGCCGTATTCGGCCGGTTGGGTTGGCCTCCCCGGCCAGGACGGGGCCCTCGTCCCTGGCACCGACTACATGTCGATCGTGGGTGAGGATCTCTGCGCCCTGGGCGAGAGCTTCTCCCAGGTGATCAACGAGGGGGTGGGCGAAGGCTCGATCGGTGTCCTCGGCGGGACGCCGGGCAACGCCCTGTCGCTGGGGTGGCAGCAATGCCATATCCCGTCGCTGGCGGAAGGTATCGAGGTGGTCAACCCACCCGCCGACGAGAACTCGACCACCGGTGACACCTACTGGGCCAACGACATCGCAGCCGAGGTCGTCGGCGGCTTGCTGTCGACCAACCCCGACATCGCCGGGTTCAGCTACGAGTACGCCGACGGGCTGGCCACTGCGTTGGCCGATGTCGAGATCGACACCATGACTCTGGCCATCCGCACCGACGAGCAGACGTTGTTCTGCGACTGGGTGGAGCGGAACAACCCGAACTATCGGATCTGGTACTCGGCGGGTGGCAACTTCCAGTCGCGGACCGCGGTGACGGCGCAGATGATGAACATCGCCGGGGCCGAGATCCCGGCCGAGATCGTCGTCCCCCACGTCATGCGTGAGGTCACGGCAGACGACTGCAACCCGGATCGGGTGACGCCGACGGTGTCCAACACCTCACTGGTGCCGGACTCCGTGCTCGCCCTGATGTACCCGGAAGGATGAGTTGACGACCGGCGATCCTGGAGGGGAGTCGGCCGCCCCGGTCACCGTCCTCGAGCTGAGCGGGGTATCCCGCCAGTTCGGGGCGGTCCGGGCGTTGACCGACGTCAGCTTCGACTGTCGAGCCGGCGAGGTACACGCCCTCGTCGGCGAGAACGGATCCGGGAAGTCGACTCTCCTCGGTATCGCCAGCGGGTTCGTAGAACAGGATCGGGGATCGGTGATCATCGGGGGCAAGCGCCTCCGCACCGATTCCCCGGCTCTGGCTCGCAAGCTGGGTCTGGCCATGGCCTATCAGGACACCTCCCTGGTCCTGGCCCAGCCGGTAAAGAACAACCTGTACCTGGCTGCACCGCCGGATGAGCGGCCGCCTTACTGGCGCCGCAAGAAGTGGGCCCGGCGGCTGCTCGGGGAGTTCGACCTCGACATGGAGCTGTTTCCCGACGTGCCGGCCGGTTTCCTCACCCTCGCCGAGCGCCAGATGTTCGAGGTGGCCAAGGCGCTGGTCTCCAATCCCAAGGTGCTGCTCCTCGACGAGCCCACCACGGCCCTTGGCCCCGACGAAGTCGAGGCCCTCCATCGAACGATCTCCGCCTGCCGTAAGCGAGGCGTCGGTGTGGTGTACGTGAGCCACCGTCTCCCCGAGGTCCTCGAGATCGCCGACCGGATCACCGTGCTCCGTGACGGGCGGGCGCGGGGGACCTTCGATGCCAGGAAGACCAGCGAGCACGAACTGGTCGACCTGATCGTCGGCCGTCCTTTCGAAGCCGCATTCCCCCCTTCCACCTTGGACGCAAGCGAGCGGCGACAGGTCCTCGTGGTCGATGGTCTGCAAGGGCAGTCGTTCGGCCCGGTCACCTTCACTTTGGAGAGTGGTGAGGTGGTCGGAGTGGCCGGTGCCGAGGGCAACGGCCAGCCTCAACTCTTCGACACCCTGGCGGGGAGGACGCCGCCACGGGCAGGTCGGGTCGAGTGCGATGGCAAGGAGCTGACGCTGATCTCGACCCACGAGGCGGTCAAATCCGGGATCATGCTCCTTGCCGGCGACCGAAAGCGGGAGGCGTTGATGCCCGTGCTCGGCGTCCGCGTCAACTCGACGATCCAGTCTCTCCGCAAGTTCAGCCTGATCGGCTTCATACGGCGGCGCGCCGAGCGTAGGGCGGTGAGGGACCTGGTCGAGGAGCTCGAGATCCGCACCCCTTCGCTCGAGCAGCCCGTCGAGTTCCTCTCTGGGGGGAACCAGCAGAAGGTCTCGGTAGCCCGCACCTTCCTTCGGGAGCCGGCCGTGATCCTGGCCTACGAGCCGACCCAGGGCGTGGATGTCGGTTCCCGCTTCGACATATACCAAGCCCTCCGGGCACGCACCGACGCCGGGGCCGCCCTCTTGGTCAAGTCGAGCGACCCCCTCGAGCTCGCCGGTCTGTGCGATCGGGTCCTGGTGATGTCCCGGGGGACGATCATCGAGGAGATCCCCGGCGACGAGCTGGACGAGACGAGGATCGTCGAGGCCATCGTCCGCGGTCCCGGCGTGTCCCGCTCGGGCCGATCACCGTTTGGCGTCGCCATGCCCAAGGCGCCCGTCGGATCCGAGACGACATGACCAGCCAGTACACCGCCGAAGGCCCGGTCGACAGAGCCCGCCAATGGGTGCGGAAGGTCATCCGCAACGCCCGGGACAAGAACAAATGGCGCAAGGTGGTCAAGGTCCGGCTCTGGATGCCGGTGGCGCTTCAGGTCCTATTGATCGGCCTCGTTGTCTGGTACACCGATTCCGAGTTCCCGGGGTTCATCAACCGGACCAACACGGTCAACATCCTCTTGCTCGCCATTCCCTTGGCAGTGGCGACCATGGCCCAGATCCATGCCCTCCTCGTCGGCTATCTGGACCTCTCGGTGGGGGCGATGATCAGCCTGGCGGTCGTCATCGCATCCTTCCTGATCACCCCCGAGGCCTCTGCTGGGTCCCAGCTGGTGGCGCTCGGCCTCATCTTCCTGTGTGCGCTGGCGCTGGGCCTGGTCAATGCCGCCCTCGTGCGGGGAGTGAAGATTCCATCGATCATCGCCACCCTCGCCACTCTCAGCATCCTCGATGGCATCTCTCTGACGTTGCGCCCAACTCCGGGCGGGACCATCGACCCGGCATTCACTTCGATCCTCCGGGGCGGCATCGGCCCGGTCCCGCTCGCTCTGATCGTCGTCGTGGTCGGCGCCGGCGCCCTCGACGTCTGGCTCCACTCCAGTGGATCGGGGCTGCAGGTGAGCGCCGTCGGCTACGACGAGCGGGCTGCCAAGAGGGGAGGGGTCAGGACCAACTGGGTCAGGGTGCGGGCGCTCCTCCTCGCCTCGGTCTTCGCCGCCATAGCCGGCGTGTTCGTCATGACACGCTCGGGGGTGGGCAACGCCCAGATCGGCACCAGTTACACCCTGAACAGCATCACCGCCGCGGTGCTGGGCGGCGCCGCGCTGTCCGGTGGTCGTGCGACGTTCGTCGGGGGCACTGTCTCTTCGATCCTGCTGGCCGTGATCATCACGGTGCTGCCGTTCCATGGGCTGCCCCCGGATGTCGGGCCGATGGTTATCGGGGTACTGGTCCTGATCGGGATCATCCTCTTCCAGGTCGGGGACATCAAGGAGCTGGTCAAGCGCAACTACCGGCGAGCCCGAAGGCTGGTGATCGGCAGCCGTCCCCCCAAGGCAGCCGAGATCCCGCAGCTCTATCCCGCCGGCGAGGACTTCAGCGTCATCCCGACCGGTCGCAAGCTGATCAAGGGCGGGATGGTGCTCAGCCTCGACCCAGAGATCGGCGACTTCAGCACAGGTGACGTGCTGATCGAGAACGATCGCATCCTCCAGGTCGGTCCCAATCTGGCCAACGGCGATGTCGAGACCATCGACGCCGGCGGGATGATCGTCATGCCCGGGTTCGTCGACAGCCACCGTCACATCTGGGAGGGCCTCCTCCGCAACATCGGGACCGACGTCCCCCTCGAAGGACGGACCAGTTACATCACATTCGTGCTCCGCACCCTCGCACCCGCCTACCGCCCGGAGGACGCCTATGCCGGCAACCTCGTATCGGCGCTGGGGGCCATCGACGCCGGCATCACGACCCTGCTCGACTGGTCCCACATCCAGGCGTCGCCGGCGCACACCGATGCGGTCGTGCAGGCGCTGAAGGACTCGGGGATGCGGGCGGTGTTCGCCTACGGGTTCCCGTGGTGGGGGAAATGGGAGGAGCGTCAGCCCAGCTGGTTCGTCAGGGCCGCTACCGAGCATTTCTCGTCGAAGGACCAGAAGCTCACTCTCGCCTTGGCCGCTCCCGGGCCCGAGTTCGTCGACTTCGAGGTGGCGCGAGATCATTGGAAGCTGGCCCGTGAGACCGACGCCCGGATCACTGCGCACGTCGGGGTCGGGACCTACGGTCAGGACGCCAAGGTCCAGGAGATGGGGGAGGCGGGGCTGCTCGGGCCCGACACCACCTACATCCACTGCACCACGCTGAACGACGTCGAGATCCAGATGATCGTCGACACCGGCGGCACCGTGTCCCTGGCCACCCCGGTGGAGATGATGATGGGTCACGGGATGCCTCCGATCCAGAAGTTCCTCGATCGGGGCCTTCGCCCCAGCCTCAGCGTCGACGTCGAGACCAACGTGCCCTCCGACATGTTCAACCAGATGCGGTCGGTCCTGACGTTGCAGCGGGCGCTGGCGGCCGCCCAGGGCAAGCCCCCGGTGACGATGCGGGAGGTCCTGGAGTACGCCACCATCGAGGGGGCTCGGGCCAATGGCCTCGCGTCGACGACTGGAACCCTCACCCCGGGGAAGCAGGCCGACGTGATCTTGCTTCGAACCGACCGGATGAACGTGACCCCGCTCAACGACCCGGTGACCGCGGTGGTGACCTCGATGGACACCGGCAACGTCGACACGGTCATCATCGCCGGTCGGGTGATGAAGCGCGACGGCAAGCTCCTCCATGTCGATTGGGACGCCGTCAAGCGCATGGCTCTCTCCTCCCGTGACTACGTGAT
>JBMDXS010000149.1:0-1582 GCA_048595045.1 Acidimicrobiia bacterium | reverse complement strand
CCGACCATTCTCGCGGTCTCCGGCGCTCTGCTGGTCCTGTTGTTCGGATTGTTGGTGACACCCACCTGGCATGACGAGCAGGTCTGGTTCAGGATCCTCGTCTCGCTGGCTGTGGTGGCACTCACCGCGATCGGCCTGGGCACGAAGAGGTGGGGTTATGTGATTGCGGCCGGAGGCGGTGGCCTGGTTGGCTTCATAGTCTGGGTGCTGATGCTCCTCGGGGTACATGAGGTCTCCGAGTTGATGTCGCTCGAGACCGACGGGGTGACGAACGGTCTTTTCGTGGCGGGATCTGCACTCGTGCTTGCCGGGGGCTTGCTGGGGGCACGGCCCGCACCGGGAGATAGTCGGGCAGCCTGAGCCCACTGCCATCGAAAAGGTCACGGTTCGCTCTGACCTAAAGAGGCATCTGGTTCACGAATGACTACAGGCTGGGTTGTCGTGTGTGGAGTACCGGTCGCCTTCGATCGCTTCACCCGCCACGACGTGACCGATATGTGGCGTTGGCTCCCCACCGGTGACGTCGAACTCGACCCCGGACCCACCAGGCATCTCTACCCGGCTGCCCTGACGGTTCGCCAATGGCTGGAGAAGGGCCGGGACCTCGGGAAGGGGTAGTGCCCGGGTCGGTGATAGACCGGGCGCGTCAGCCCCTCCCGTTTCGTGAGGCCCGATAGATCCTCACCGGGTTGGCGATGCCTTTCAGCTCGAACTCTCCGACTTCGGTCAGTCGAAACCCATCCGCATTAGCGATCCCGACCACCGGCTCACCTACGAACACCTCCGCCGCGCCGGCTTGTGATGCGATCCGGGAGGCGATGTTGACGGTCCGGCCGAAGTAGTCGCCCTCGTCATAGAGCATCGGCCCGGCGTTGACCCCGATATGGGCCTCGGGCAGCCCTCGGGTGGGCGCGCTTTCCACCATCTCGAGAGATGCCATCACGGCATCGTCGGGATCGCCGAACTGGAGGAACACCCCGTCGCCGAGCAGCTTGATCACGTTGCCCCGATATCTAACCGCCACCTCGCTGGCCAGCTGGGCGAAATTGACGGCGACCTCGGCCGCCACGTCGTCACCGGCTTCCTCGGTCAACTCGGTGAAGCCGGTGAGATCGGCGAACACCGCTGTTTCCACCTGGCGCGCCGGTCGTTGGCGCACACCGGCGTGCTCGAGCGCGGTCTCCACATGACCGAACTGATGATCGGTGGAAAACGTCTCCGAGTGTCGACGGAACAGCCAGCTCAGTAGGTCTTCCCCCGAGCGCCCCACGCGCAGACCCACTTCACGCAGCGCCGCCTCGTAGGCGTCGTTGTCGTTGAGGCCCCTCTGCCGGAACTGCTCCTCGACGGTGTGATGGAAGTAATAGGGCAGGTACTGGGCGACGCGACGGGTGCTGTCACCCCACACCCGGGCCATGCGTAGTACATCACGCTCCTCCAAGCCGGCCGCGAAGAGAATCCCGACCTCCTTCAAAGCCTCGAGGTCCTCCTGGCGCACCAACTCGTCGATCTCGGGCCGGGGCAGGCCAAAGGCCATATAGACACTGTCCAGTGTGGAGAAGGAGATGCCGATGTCTTGTGC
>JBMDXS010000148.1:0-11255 GCA_048595045.1 Acidimicrobiia bacterium | reverse complement strand
TCCTCGTGGGCCTTCACGACGAGGACGTCACTTCGGGCGAGATGGATCGCCCGATGACTGGTGCTGCCCAGGATCAAGGAGGCGAACTCTCCTCGTCCTCGTGTCCCCACCACGAGCAGAGAGGCCTTCATCTCGTCGGCGTAGTCGACGAGCACATCGGGGGGATACCCCTCCAGTTCGACACGATCGATGGTCACATCGGACTCAGCGATCACATCTTCCAGGCCGGCCCATACGGAAGCGCGTTGCGCCTCGGCCACTTCACCCCAATCGATGGCGGCGTTGGTGTACACCGCCGGGAGGTAGACGACGTGGACCACATGTAGATCGGCCCCACGCCATCGGGCCTCCTCAATTGCTCTGGCAACGACGGTCCTGGATATGGGTGACTCATCGACGCCTGCGACAACAGTCATCTGCGGCTCCCTTCATCGCTGCGACCATGACAGGACAAAGCTCGATTCGACATGGCCTAAAGACCCTTACTACGTGGCGATCGACCAGGCTGCGGACGATGTGACGGACAAATGGGACGCGGGGGTGTCGCCGCATGCGCCCCGGGGTAAGGGTGCCCGACCGACACGCTGAGAGAGGTTCGTGAGATGTCGCTGAAGAAGGCCCAAGAGAAGACGGCCCAGAAATGGATCCGGGACAAGGCCAAGAACCCGAATTGCCCCAAATGCGATAGCAATGAGTGGACGATCGGTGATCTCGTCAAGTCCCCGTCGTATGAGAAAGGTGGTCTTCTGTTCGGGGGTGACGCCGGATTTCCCTTGCTGGTGGTGAAATGCGACAACTGCGGATACGTCGAGCAGTGGGCGGCTGACGCTATCGGTATCGGTTGATCCCACTGGCCACACCGACAGGGCGGTAAGGGCAGGATCATCGTCAGCGCCGAACACAGACAGGCGGAGGTGCCGGCGTTCCCACACCCTCGCACCGGACTGGAAACGATTTTTCGAGAGATGACTGCCCCACTATCGATGATCGTCGTCGATTCCCCGTAAGGTCCTGCTGCTCAACGCGCCGCATCGGTCGTCGGTCGAACAGTGAGGACACCATGACCAGTGATACCCATCTCGACGGCAATGCCCTCGGCGGTCTCTTCCATGAGATCTTCGGCCGGGACATGACCGGTCAACATGGCTGCTGTGACGGATGCGGCACGGTCAGCGCCATCGGTTCGGTCCTCGTCTACCGGGGCGCCGGCGACGTGGTCCGCTGCCCGAAGTGCGGTATCGAACTGCTCGTGATCGTGTCCTCACCTGCCGGCCTCAGAATCTCGTTCGGGTCGATTCGTTGGCTGTCGATCGACCATTCCGAAGTGTCCGACGTTCCGACCGGAAACGACGATTAGGGCCCGGTCACCGATCGATCGTTCCCTTCCTCGAACCGGATCTCGGAGGCAGCCTCGGCGATGATCTCGACGAATTAGAAACTGGCGGCCCACCGATCACACGGGGACGAGCGAGCCCTGCGGGGTCACCCGCTCGCTCGCGGTGGCCTGGAACACACGCCCCCCATCCGTGTAGACGTTGGTGTTGGGGCAACCGTCGGCCTTGTAGTTGACGCGGAATGCCCTGGGAACCAGATGCTCCCCGCCCAGACCGATCGCCACCGGCTCGGACCAGCCCACGACACTCCTCGGATCGGAGCATTCACAGAAGAGCTCGGACCAAACCACGACGTGACCGAGACGGTCACCGCCGACATGGAGGTCGCGGACGACCGTCACCACACCAGTCTCGATGTCAGTCACCTCTCCCCTCCAACCTACCTCCGGTGAGGGGAGGATCCGTAGCCTGTAACCCGTGACCGGGAGCCATGCGAAGTCCCGCGTGTTTCGATCCTGTGGAGCGCTGGGAAGGGGCGAGTCGGAGCCGGGGAGGACGGCGCCTTGGGGGTCGTAGCCTCCCCAGTTGACCGCGGTGCGGTCGGGGAAGCGGGGATTCCACTGCAGTCCGAGATGCGCCGCGCCGTGTGGACCGGTATCGCCCAGGAACGACGCCTGCAGCGCCCAGAAGTAGAGACGGTCCACCGATGGGGGCTCGATGACCTCCAACGTCACCGACACCTCCTGGGCCGGTGAAGGGAGATCCCAATAGAGATGGAAGGAGAAACCCATGTCCTCGACTAGCCCCACCGTCCGCTGATCTCCTCCCAGGTGGGAGGAGCGCCCGGTAGTCGAGCCGGGCCGGACCCATGCAGGGCTTCGAGCGTGTTGCTGATCGATGTCGAACCTAGCCAGGCAGGTCTCAGTCGGGCAGACGCACCCGTGCCGCCTCCCCGACCACGACGAGGGCCCCGGTCACAACGAGCAGGAAGAGGCCGGGGAGCATGAGGTGTGGCGCCTGGCGGATGTATCTCTGCGCTTCGGCCAGCAGAACCCCCCAGGAGACGTCGGGTAACTGGAGCCCTGCGCCGAGGAAGCTGAGCAGGGCTTCGGCCCCGATCGTGAAAGCGATCGTCGCCGGGATGACGGCGATCACGGAGCCGATAGAGCCGGGCATCACGTGTCTGACGAGCAGACGGGAGCGAGACGCCCCCAGTGCCCTGGCCGCATCGACGTGCGCCTGCTCCGACTCCCGCGACGTGGCTGCCCGTATCACCTTCGTGTAGATGGGCCAGGCAGCAACGGCCATCACTATCGCCACCAGGAGCACGCCGCGGTCGTCGAGCCCGCTGAGGACAACAAGGCCGATCAATATGATGGGCAGGGCGGTGACCAGATCCACCAGCCGCCCCACCAGACCGTCGACCCATCCTCCGGTGAAGCCCGCAGTCGTACCCACCGGGATCGCAACGGCCAGGGCCAGGATCGTGGCCAGGACGCCCACGAGCAAGGAGTTGCGGGTGCCCGCCATCGTCAGCACCAATAGGTCGCAGCCTTGGAGGTCATATCCGAAGACGTGGGCAGGAAATGACGGGGGGACGAGGGAGCGTTCGAGGGAGCAACCGCTCGGATCGAGACCGGCCGGCGCTTCCGAGAAGATCGCCAAGAAGCCCGCGCCGACGAGCACCAAGGCGGCGCCCCTAGTCACCCACCTCGCCCGTGCCGCGCTTCGCAGCCTCGGCCTCATCGTGGTGCGTCGCCTTCGAGTCTGATCCGTGGGTCCACGGCCGCAGCCACGATGTCGGCAACCATCCCGCCGAGGATGGCGAAGACCGAGATGATCAGCACACCGCCCACGACGACGGCGCGGTCACGCCGCGCCACGCTGTCGAGTATCAGGTTGCCGACACCTGGTATGTCGTAGACCGATTCGACGATCACGATTCCCGTCAGCAGATACCCGAGGCTGGCGCCCAGGTAAGCGATCACCGGGCCAGCCGAGGCCTTGGCGGCGTGCACCGCCACGATCCGCAGTTCCGAGTGCCCGCTGGCGACGGCGAACCTGGTGGAGGTCGACCGGAGTGTGTCGAGTAGCTCGCTGCGAAACAGCAGGACTACCGGCCCGGCGAGCATCACCACCAGAGCTATCAATGGCAGCACGTAGGCATCCGGTGTGCCGTCGAACGGATAGGGGAACCAGTCGAGCCCCTGGTAGCCCAGGGTGAAAAAGGAGCGGAGGGCCCACGCCGTGAAGATCACGGGAGCAGCGGTGGCCGCCACGGCAAGCCACCAAGTGAGGGCGGAGACCAGCCTGCTGCGGCGGAGCATCGACAGGACGGTCACACCGTAGGCAGTGGTCAGCTGCAGTAGGAGGCCAACACCGATCAAGATCGCCGTCGTCGGCAGGCTCGCCCCGACAACCGTGGACACCGGCTGTGGATTGAAGCTGATGGTCACTCCCAGGTTGCCCTGCACCAGCTGGGTCAGATACGACAGGTACTGCACGGGGTAGGGCTGATCGAGGCCATATCGGGCGCGCAGCTCCGCCAGTTCCGCCGGGGAGGGGGGCACGAACCCGAACAGAGCCCGGACAGGGTCGCCCGGGATGAGGCTGATGCCGGCGTGGACCACCAGGGTCAAAGCCAGCAATGTGACCAGCGCCTGCAGCACGCGCCGGCGCGCGAACGATCCCAGCGTCACAGGTCAGCCAGGGTGTGTTGCGGATCTTCGACCAGATCTGGCATCGTCGGGTCGGGGTGGGCCGACCGGGAAGGGATCGTACCGCCCTCTGGCTTTACCAGGATTCACCCCTCGGTCGCTGACCGATCACGGTGAGCGACAGGCTCGAGGCGATCAGTCGGTGGGTCCGGAGAACCCGATCAAGACACCTCCTGGAGCCCGCACCATTGCGGTCCGGACACCCTCCATGACCGTCGTGGGCGGGGTGACCGACTCGGCGCCCGCAGCCAGAGCGGCCTGGAAGGATGCGTCGGCGTCCTCGACGTGAACCGTCGGCGTCGATCCGGGGGTCTCCCCTGTGCCTACCTCCCGGATCCCTCCACCTCCCGATTCCGAGTAGGAGAACAGGTGATAGTCACCATTCCGCGTTGGAAACGGGTCCTGGAAGTCCCAGCCCAAGACCGACTCGCACCACTCACGCGTTGCGGCCGGGTCTTCACTAGCCATCTCTGTATGGGTGATCCACCCATACAGGGCCCTGGTGAACTCGTGTGATCGATCTCCGTTCATGCACACTCCTCTTCACTCGATCGAGCCTACGTCATGTGCCATGACACCGACGCTCGAGCGGAGCGAGACGCAACCTCGTCGGTGATCCAGGCCGGATGCTCAGCCGGCCTCGCCCAGATATGCCTCCAGCCGGTCCGCGACTTCGTGTGGGCGGCTCAACGCGACCATGTGGCCACCCGTTATGACGTCCCCGTCGAGTCCCAGGCGCTCCTTAGCCATCCGAAGCTGGAACTTCGCTGGAAACAACCGGTCGTCGCCCCCGATGAGGATGCGGGTGGGGACGTCCGGCCACGATCCGAGGGGCCAAGGCTGCTCCATCGGCGTCATCGTCTGCTCCGGGATGTGGCTGGCTGCCTCCTCCACCACCTCGGGTGGGACGTCGTGCATGTAGACCGCCACCTCGTCGTCGGCGGTGTCGGGGGGCAGACCGATGCTCCGGTAATAGGCCTGCTCTGCTTCGTGTTGCCTCGTGTTCTCCCACCACGCGTTCCCGGTCTCGCCGGGGAGCGGGATCATCGCGTTGAGCAGGACGATGAGGTCGACCGGAACCTGTTCGGCGACGAGCGGCGCAGTGAACCCGGCGAGGGACTGGGCCACGAGCACCACATCCCGCCGATCGCCGATCGCTTCCACGACAGCGGCGGCGTACTCGCTCCAGCCGGCATCGACGTCATCCGCAGGCAGCGTGACGGGAATCACCTCGTGGCCGCGTCTCTCGAGCTCCGTCGCGAGCAGATGCCACTCCCACGGGTCCCCGCCGGCGCCCGGGATCAACACATATGTCGCCATAGGTCACCTCCTCAGGAAATGACTGTCGGAGCCGCCGATACTCATCGGCGCAGCCTGAAAGGTGAGGTCATTGGCATGATTCGAGCGCGATGGCCTCAAAAGGCCTGGAGTGGGTCGCCGTGGTCTCCTCAGCGATCGCCGAATTGCCCGGATCGGGTGAGTTCTCGAAACGGATGTTCACGGCGTCAATTGGTCGGCGATCCGTCGTCCCAGCTCGGTGAAATCCGTCATGGCCGTCGAAGGACCCGTGCCGACATGAAACGTGTCGATCACCTCACCGGCGCGGCTGTCGAGCTTTGCCAGGCGAATCTCGAGACCAAGGGTCTCCAGAACGCCGAGAATCTCGGCCAGTCTGCCGATGCGGTCGGAGCATTTGACCACCACCACCAGATCCCCCGTGGCGGGATCGATCGACACGTCAGCACTGGGCTTGGGACGGGACACTTCTGAGCTCGGATAGGCAGCAGCCCGTGACGCGACGCGGTCGTCGGTGTCTAGCTCCCCGCGGAGACTGGCTTCGAGGTCGGCCCGAACCCGGTCCCACCGCTCCTGGGGGACGACCCCACCGGTGCGGTCGTCACGGACGCTGAATGTGTCCACCACCAGGCCGTCGGAGCGGCCGAACATCCGTGCCTCCAGCACGTCGACCCCGTTGGCGGCGAACACCGCGCCCACCAGCCGACGAAACCCGGGGACGCTTGGGCCAACGACCGCCACCCTCTCGATGGGCGTCGCCACTCGTACCCCCAGATTGGACGCCCCCGTCAAATCGAGGATCAACTCCAGATGCCAGAACACCTCATCGATCGTGAGGCTGCGCAGGTAGTCGGCAGGCATTGCGTCGATGTGCGCACTCACCGATTCTGTCGCCTCCCCCGATCGGGCCAGCACCTCCTCTCGGGTGGCTCCGCTCGTCATGGCCGCCGACTTCTCATCGCCGAATCTGGCAGCACAGCGCATAAACAGCGTGTCGAGCAGCGTTGCCTTCCACTCGTTCCACATCGAGGGCCCGGTGGCCCGGGAATCGGCGATGGTCAGCAGGTAGAGGACCTGGAGCATTTGGAGGCTGCCCACCTCTGACGCCACTTCGTCGATCACAGCCGGGTCGGCGAGATCTCGTCTGGTGGCAGTGCGAGGGAGGAGGAGGTGATGCTTCACGGCTCCGACCAAGAGGTCGGTGGTGCCTGCGTCGAGCCCTGTCCGCAGGGCAAAGGCGGCGGCTATATCGGCGCCGATCCGGGCGTGATCACCACCGTGACCCTTTCCGATGTCGTGGAGGAAGGCGGAGAGACGTAGCAGCCGCGGGCTGTCGAGCTCGCGTCCGATACGACCCAGCGAGCCCTGGTCCGATCCGATCGACTGCATCTCGGCGACGGTGCGCCACAGATGTGCCGCCACCGGGTGTTGGTGGAACGGCTCGAGCTGAGGCAGGGTGGCCACCACTCCCCACTCGGGGAGCACATCTGCGAGGTGGCCGTCCTCCCAGAGACGATCGAAGAGCGCTCGACCGGGCTCCCCGGCTTCCAGCAGCCGGTCGAGGTCGTCGACGCTGGATGGAGGCTCGGGTCTGATGGAGCCCGACGACACTGCACTGCGGGGCCAGACTCGGCGGATGGCCGGCTCCTTTCGGGCATCCAGCACCTCAGGCCACTTCTGCTCAGCGGCCCTGTCTATCGATTGCATGGCTGTCACCAGGTCCTGAGCTACTGCGAAAGTGTCGCGCCCGAGCCAGCGCGCAACCGGGTCGCGTAATTCGGGAGAGAACACATCGTGCGCCCGGCCGGTTACGGCGTGGAGGGCGTTGCGAACCCGAAGGAGGGTCTCACGCGCCGTCTCTTCGTCGGCATGATGCTCTGTGGAGAACTTCCCGATCAGCTCCTGGCGGCGGCGTTCCCACTCGAAGGCCTGTAGCGCCCGCAAGCCGCCACGGCCGGTCTTGACGTCGACAGCCATCAACCGGTAGGGGGCCTCGGCACGCCGGCTTCGCTCCGCGTCAACCAGATGACGGCGCAGAGGACGGGCCCGGGTCACCCGGGTGACGGCACTCATCAGCCGCTCGAACAGGTCTTCTGAGCCGGCGACCAGACGACTGGTGAGAAGCGTGGTCTGGGTGTCGAATCGCTCACGTGCGGCTTCCGATGCTTCCCTCACCGTGCGCACGGAATGACCGACCCGCAGCTTGGCGTCCCAGAGAGGGCGGAAGAGATCCGCCGCCGCCGCGGACACATCGCCACTTTCGTAGAGCAGCATCAGGTCCACGTCGGAATAGGGGCTCAATTCGCTCCTCCCGTACCCCCCGAGCGCCACCACCGCCATCGGTGCCGTTCCCGGGTCGACCAGGACCGACACCGTCTGGTCGAGGCTTGCCGTCAATGCAGCACACACTTCACGACCTCCGTCACCGATGCGTTGCCGTCGCACCGAGTCACGGAGGTCGATGAAGTCGGAGAGGATCGGAATCCCCGAATCAGATGGCGTCGGCACCTCTCTCACCGGTACGGATGCGTACCACGTCTTCGACCGGGACGACGACGATCTTGCCGTCTCCGATCTCCCCGGTGTGCGCCGCCGATTCGATCGCCGCCACCGTAGGCCCGGCCAACTCGTCGGTGACGATCACCTCCAGCCGCACCTTGGGCACGAACTCCACCTCGTATTCGGCGCCCCGATAGACCTCGGTCTGGCCCCCTTGGCGACCGAACCCGGAGATGTCGCCCACAGACATCCCGGAGACACCGGCGGATTTGAGGGAATCCCGTACCTGCTCGAGTTTGAACGGCTTGATGAAGGCGATGATCAGTCTCATTCCCCAGTCCTTTCGACCCCGGTCCTTGATGTCGTCGCTTCTCCTCGGGTCATCGTCGTTCCTGTCCGTGCCCGGCCAGGCTGGCGCTGGCGGTGCTGTAGGCAGCCTCTGCATGCTCCGCCAGGTCCAACCCGCTGTTCTCGACGTCATCGGAGACCCTGACACCGATCGTGGCCTTCAGAGCCAGCATGATCAGTGCGGTCACGACGAAGGAGTAAACGATCGTGGCCGCGTTGCCCAGCGCCTGCGCGCCGAGCAGCTCGAGCCCGCCTCCGTACAACGACCCCGCCATGAACTCGCCGCCGAAGTATGCAGGGTCGGCGAACAGGCCGATCGCCAGCGAGCCGACGAGACCGCCGACGAAATGGACCCCAACGACGTCCAAAGCGTCGTCATAGCCCGCCCTGCTCTTCAGACCGACGGCGAAACAGCAGATGATGCCGGTGGCCAGGCCTATCCAGATCGGCGACATCCCGGCTACGAACCCTGCGCCGGGAGTGATGGCCACCAGACCTGCAACGATCCCGGATGCCACGCCGAGGTTCGTGAAATGGCCGTCCCGGAACCTCTCGACGAATCCCCAGGACAGCCCGGCTGCCGCTGCCGCCAGAAAGGTGTTCATGAAGGCCTGGACCGCTTGGCCGTTGGCTGCCAGAGCCGAGCCGGCATTGAACCCGAACCACCCGAACCACAGGATCCCGGTCCCCAGCATCACGAGAGGCATCGAGTGTGGGGGGTGACCCTGACTCGGCCATCCCCTGCGCTTGCCCAGGACGAGGACCGCGGCTAGGGCGGCGATGCCGGCGTTTACGTGGATGGCGGTGCCGCCGGCGAAGTCGAGTGCACCCCTGTCTCCGATCCAGCCCCCGTAGACCCATTTGAAGACCGGCACGAACACGAGGAGGAGCCAGGCCGGGGCGAAGATGGCCCACGCCGAGAACTTCATCCGATCGGCTACCGCACCTGAGATGAGGGCCGGCGTTATGACTGCGAACATGCCCAGGAAGGCCACGGTCAACAACCCGGATCCCCCATCTTCACCGGTGATGCCCAGACCGCGGAGAAACGCCATGTCGAGGTCGCCGAGGAGGGCACCGTCACCCGATTGCGCCAGTGAGTAGCCAACGACCACCCAGAGGATCGGGATGACGAGCAGGCACCAGAAGTTCATCATCAGCATGTTCAGGACGTTTCTCGTCCGGTCCATGCCTCCATAGAACAACGCCAGACCCGGCGTCATGAACAAGACCAACGCCGAGGAAGTCAACACCCAGGCCGCATCACCAGTATCCATCAGCACTCCTCCCGAACCGCATGGCTCTGTTGCAGCGGCATCGTTTCGGCGCTGTGTTTCAGAAGTGTTTCCGCTCGCCGAAGAAGTCGTTAACAGGGTCGCACCCGCTTGCCTGAATCGGGCCGACCAGCTCGATCAGGGAATGCTCGTCATCTCCGACTGGGGAAGTTGGAACCGGTAGCCCATTCCCGGCTCGGTGATGAAGTACCTGGGTGCGCCCGGTTCAGGTTCGAGCTTTCGTCTGACCTGGGCCATGAACACCCTCAGGTAGTTGGTCTCCTCGCCGTACTGGGGTCCCCAGACGTCGTGGAGAAGCTGGGTCTGGCTGACCAGCTTGCCGTGATTGCGGACCAGGACCTCGACAATTCCCCACTCGGTTGGCGTGAGCCGGATCTCGGAGCCGTCGGAGCCGATCACCCGTTTCGCCTGGAGGTCGATGGTGAAATGAGGTGTCGTCACCACTGCCCCCGCCGTGTCGTCTGGGAACGACCGTCGTAGGGCCGCCCGCAACCTGGCGAGGAGTTCGCCCATGCCGAACGGCTTGGTGACGTAGTCGTCCGCTCCGGCGTCGAGTGCCTGGATCTTGTCCCGCTCGGACTCACGAACGGTCAACACGATGATCGGGACATCGGTCCAGCCTCGCAAGCCGCGGATCACATCGACCCCATCGATCCCCGGCAACCCGAGATCGAGGATCACCGCATCGGGACGCCGGGCAGCCGCTCGTTGCAGGGCCTCTTCACCACTCTGGGCGGCGTCGATCTGATAGCCGATGGCCTTGAGATTTATGGCCAGTGCACGCAGGATCTGTGGCTCGTCGTCGACCAGGAGGATCCGTCCCTGGCTAGACACGATGGGGCTCCGGCTCGACGACATCGGGGACGACGATACGACCGGCGATCTTGAACCCGATCACCATCGTGGTGCCGCCCCCCGGTGTGTCCTCGATAGTCAGTTCGTTGCCCATCGCCTCCAGCAGGCCCCTGGAGACGGCGAGGCCCAATCCCACCCCTTCGCTGGCAGCAGAATCGCCGAGACGCTGGAAAGGCTGAAAGACGGTGTCCCGGGAGTCTTGGGGTATGCCAGGCCCACGGTCGCTTATCCGCAGGTCGACACGCCGGGCGATCTCACCGGCGCTGACCCGAACCGTCTGGGAACTGGGCGACCAAACGAGGGCATTCTCGACCAGGTTGGCGACCACCCGCTCCAGGAGCGCCGGATCGGTCTGGATCTCCGGGAGGGTCTCGGGGATGTCCACCACCACCCGGTCACGGCCCCCTCCGAGGCCCGCTACGGCGGCGCTGACGACCTCGTCCAGTCCCACTGGGCGGAAGAACACATGGACCGCCCCCACTTGGACACGACTGGCATCGAGCAAACGCCCCACCAGTCGGTTGAGACGCTCTGTCTCCTCCAGGATCGTCCGTAGAAAGGACCCGATCTGCTCCGGGGTCCATGCCACGTCCGTCTCGAGCAGGCTGGTGACGGAGGCCTTGATTGTGGCCAACGGGGTCCGGAGGTCGTGCGACACCGCGCCGAGCAGCGCGGTGCGGAGGCGATCGGTCTCGGCCATGGCCTCAGCTGACCCAGCCTCCCGTTCGAGCACCTCCCGCTCCATGGCCTGGACGATCTGGGCGGCAAACGCCCGCAACACGAGTCGGTCGTCGTTGGAGAGCTTCCCATCGAGGATGACCAGGACCGCGCCGTTGGTGAGGTCGATCGTCTCGGTTCCCTTTTGCGGAGCGTCGAGGACCACGCTCCCGTCCCAGGCCAGTGTCTCCCAG
>JBMDXS010000147.1:0-6473 GCA_048595045.1 Acidimicrobiia bacterium | reverse complement strand
GGGGGTGGACGTCGAATGGGGAAGCGAGCTGGTCGGTTTCGAACAGACCGAAGAAGAAGTTGTCTGCCGTGTCATCGCTGGTGGGGAGAGCACAATCCGGACTCGCTATCTCGCCGGGTGTGACGGGGCCGACAGCACGGTTCGCATCGGGGCCGGAATCCCATTCCGGGGAAGGAGCTACAGGGAATCGATAGTGATCGCCGATGCCGGGCCCATCCCGGATCTGGAGACGGGGATTGCACACGCCTTCTTGAGTGATCGCGGGATCATGTTCTTCTTCCCGCTGCCTACGGGCTCTTGGCGTCTCATCGGGCCCGCCCCATCGGGGGATTCGACGTCCGAATTAAGCAAGCTGGTCGATCGCCACACAAACGGGGCGGTAGGCGTGAGAGACCTCGAGTGGATCAGGGTGATCACCCCAGAACATCGACTGGCCCGTTCCTATCGCAGTGGGCGTGTCTTCCTGGTGGGCGATGCGGCGCACGTGCACAGTCCGGCCGGAGCTCAGGGCATGAACACCGGGATCCAGGACGCGGTGAACCTGGGATGGAAACTGGGCCTGGCGCTGCATGGCGCCCCCGATTCGCTCTTGGAGACATATGAGATCGAGCGACGTCGCATCGCCCGACAAGTCGTGGCACTCACCGGGCTGGCCTATGCGTTGGAGGTCTCGGACTTCGCACCTCTCCGATGGGGTCGACGTTGGGCTGCGCAGCCGGTCGCCGGCCTCCTCCTCCCCCATCCCCGGCTCCTGTCGATCGTTGCCAGGCTGGTGTCGGGACTGGATACGAGATATGACACAGGGGCTCTCGATCACGATCGTGTCTCGCGACGGCGGTGGGGCGCCGGGCGTCGGCTCCCCGACGCGGCGATAGACGACGCGGGTGTCTCCCGCCTTCACCATTTGATCGACGCCCGTGCATTCACCCTCGCCGTGCCCGGTCGGGTGGACCGGACGGGGCTGGAGCGGCTGTCTCGCCGATACCCGCATGCCTTGACAGTCCATACCCTGAGCGCCGCCACGGTGAAGCGACTAGGGCCTGTCGCCTGGGCTCTGGTCCGCCCCGACGGCTACATCGGGACCTCGAGCACGAGCCCTGATCTCGGCCGAGCCGGCCGATATCTGGATCGCTGGATCGGGGAATCAGTTTCCGGCGGCCAGGTCGACGTTGTAGGTGTCGAACAAGAGCTCGGATCCTCTTTGACGGTGTCTGATGAGGGTTCCAAGGATCCCAAGGACCCTTCGGCGCACTTGGGCGACATCCGACTCGCCTGACACGAGATCGAACGCCGTCCGGCAAGACGACAAGAGGTCGACGTGCTCCTTCCGGAGGGCCTCGACCCGCGAGGTCAGATGTGGTGCGCGCTCGATGACCTCGGCAAAGAGGCCATCGTCGGCTTCGGTCTCGGCGACATGGCGCTCCAGGGCGGTCTGGAGGATGACCAGCGCAGCACCGACCGCTTCGGCCCAGTCGTCCAGGCCACTTGCCCGGGCAGCACTCGCCTCGACTCGACGCATGGCGTCGTAGAGATCCTGGCGTCGAGCGACTATCCCCCGGTAGGTCTCGGCCGACGGCCAGTCGCCTGCGACTTCGGCGGGGAGCCATCCAGATGCGCTGGCCTGGTCTCGGGCCTGGCCGAGGAGAAGCTCCTGGCCTGGCGCCCTGAAGAGGTCGTGGCCCTGCGCAGTCTCTTCCAGTTCGTTGATCGGTATGGCAGCGTGCTGGCTCATACTCATCACTTCTTCCTGATGATGTGGAAAGACCGAGACCCGGGCGAGCGAGCTCACCCGGGTCTCGAATCACTCACGGGGTGGCGTCGGTTCCGGGCCCTTCTCGCCGACCCGGCATGAATGCACCCAACAGCATCACGGCTCCGACCAGAACCAAGAACACCGGGGCGACATACCGCAGGTCGATTGAGGAGATGTCCCACCATCCGAATCCCACCGCGGCAAGCGCAGCGCCCGTGATGGTGAGGATTGCCCCCCAAGTGAAGGTGCCGTAATGGAATCTGTCATTCATCAGTGACCTCCACTCGTCCAGTGAATGCCTGAAGATCGAGCGAGAGACTCTGCTCGCTCCCGGCAAATCCCGTGGATTCATATGTGTCGTCGATGCTGACCCCTTCCGTGACCCTTCCCAGGATCTCGATCTGTCCGGCCCCGACACCTGCCTCGACCTGGACCGGCGTCCCTTCGGGAACTCGTACCGTCAGATCACCCATTCCCACGCTCGCGGTCAGTCGGGTGGCCGATCCCAGATCAGAGACCTGTCGAAGATCGATGGTGAGTGCCCCGATCGCCTGGTTGTAGTCCGGGCGAATCTCGTCGACCGACGAGACGACCACGGTGCGATCGCCGACACCCCCCTGAAACCCCTCGAATGGGGCGGCGGCGGTCAACAAAGCGACCAGAGCCAGCAGTGTCCCGAAAACGATCAGACCACCGTGTGCCCGATCACGGGCCAAGACCATCAGCGAGATGCCGACGACCATGGTGGCCAAACCAAGGACCACGGTGACGCTGACATCGATGGCCCCGGTCCTCTCCAGCAGCCACAAGATGCCGATCAGGACCAGGACACCACCCCCCACCACCTGCGGAATCGAGAGATTTCGCCGCGCCGGTGCTTGGGTGGGCGTCTGCCCGATCTGGGGTCTTTCAGTCACCGTCATGATTCAGACCTCCAAGCAACAGGGCCAGACCACCCAACACGAAGACGATCGGCCAGACGTATTGCCCGAGCCAGGGGGCAACGGTGTTCACCAATGCGATGGTGCCCACGATCATGAACACCACTCCGATCACAGCCGCCCCGGTAACCGAGCCTCGCCCGCCCGGCGCGACATATCCGTCGGGCGCCGGTGGGACTATCAGCCACATGAGAAGGTAGATCAGAATCCCCGATCCGCCTCCTAGAGCCAGAACCACGAACCCGACTCGGAACCAGACGGGATCAACGGCGAAATAATCACCGAGACCACCGCAGATGCCCGCGACGACCCGCTGGGAGTTGCTCCTATAGAGCCGTCTGTCAGCTCGGACACCGGCTTCACCGACATCGCGCACCGATTCGGACGTTGTGGTCATTCCTGCCTCCTTTCTTTCTCAGGCCCACTCGAGATCAGCTTGATGATCTCGGTGAGCACCCCTATGCCAGACCCGACGATCGCCAGGATCAGGACGATCCGGACGACGATCGCCCAGTCGAACCCGTAGCCGGAGAAATCGAACGGGAAGACCTGCAGCACCACGTACGACACCGAGACGCTGATCAGGTTGACCAGGATCTGCCCGGTCGATTTCACAGCCGGCGAGTCGTTGAACTGATAGATCAGGTTCGCCAGGATCGAGGCGACCAGGGACAAGCTGATCCACGGCACGACTTCGGTGAACTCATCAGTGAGGAAAGGGAGTGAGCCCCAGTCGAGGATGTTCTGCACAACGATCAACATCACCACGTTGATGACGACGGCCAGGCCATAACCGAACCGTCTTCCCGGCAATCTCAGCTGGGGCGAAACACCGCTCTGCATCGTTGACATGAACGCTCCTCTTGCCCGATTCGACAATCCGGCGGGAAATCCGAACAGGGCCATTGGTCACCTATCTGCGGGTCCGGGCTCGATATCGCCCTTTCGCAACTGACGAAAGCCCCTACCAGCTCGCCCAGGAGGGACCGGATACTCCGGATGAGGTTTGTTCGGGAAAGGAGCCTTCGATGACCACCGCATCTCCGACCAAAGAAACAAGACGGGCGTTCCACTGGCCCCCGGGTCCGGTGATGGCTCTCGTCCTTCTACTGAGCCTCCTCGTGATCGGGGCCCTTCAGGGGGGTCTGGCGATGGTGATGAACCCGATCGATCCCTTGGGCATGTCACCCGAGTTCCTAGAGGGTGCACCCGTCGACGACTACTTCTGGCCAGGCATGTTTCTGTTGGGGATAGGCGCCGCTTCGATCCTCACCGTGGCCGGTCTCCTCTTCGAATGGAGGTGGGAGTGGGCGCACCCCATCGAAGCTGCGATCGGCTACCGCTGGCCGTGGATCGGCACCATGGCGATCGGCCTCCTGCTCCTCGTCTTCGAGATAATCGAGCTCTTCATGGTTCCTTTCCACCCGGTCATGCACCCACTCCTGATTGGGGGATCGCTGGCCATCCTTCTCTTCGCCGTCGCACCATCGACGCGACGTCACCTGCAGACCGAGCCGTGACGCACGCCAACCCGATGGCCATCGCCTTGGCGTCCAAAGGGGGGTCATCGCCAGGCTGGCCGTTGACGCTGTTCGGGCTCGTCAGTGCGTCGACGATCGTTCTCCTGGCTCGAGGCGACGTCACTGAGCGCTTGGTTTGGTCGGGTGGCTTCCTGATCTTTGCTGCCCTCGCTCTCTTGGTCTGGGCACGGGGTGGAAGGCTCGGGGGGGCGGCCGCCCTACTGCTGGGTGTGGTCGGTCTCGTCAACGGGATAGGCATCGGGCTTCGCTGGCTCGGAGCGGGGGCCGTCACGTGGAAGACAGTTGTGGGGATGGTGGCCCTGGTCACGGGTATGGCTCTGACCGCTTGGGGGTTGATCAGGCTCACCAAGGGAATGAGATCGGTACCTCGTCTGATTTCCGGCATCCTGGCTTTCTTGGCCGTTGTCATCCTGACGTGGACCCTCACACCGGCGGTCATTGCCAGCAATGTGCCGCCCGCCGAGGACAGGGTCCCGATCACCCTTGGTCCCAACGGCACACAGGTGACGTCCACGAGCGCCGATGGTGTCCGGTTGTGGGGCTGGTACGTCCCGCCGCCTGACGGGAAAGTGGCGATCGTGCGTCACGGGTCGGGTTCGACGGCTTCAGATGTGACACGCCAAGCTCAGGTGTTGATTGCCAACGGTTTCGGCGTTCTCATGACCGATGCGCGGGGCCACGGTAGGAGCGAGGGCGCGGGGTCGGACTTCGGCTGGTTTGGCGAGGAGGACATCGCTGCTGCGGTTGACTTCCTGGCCGGTCGGCCCGAAGTCGACTCGTCGCGTATCGCCATCCTTGGCATATCGATGGGAGGCGAGGAGGCAATCGGCGCCGCCGGATCGGACGACAGAGTCGCGGCGGTGGTGGCCGAAGGTGCCACCGCGAGAACCGATGCCGACAAGATCTGGCTCATCGAAGAGTACGGATGGCGGGGATGGATTCAGATGAGACTCGAGTGGCTCCAGTACAGCCTCGCCGATCTCCTCAGCGATGCCACCAAACCTCGGTCCTTGGCGACCGCGGCCACTCTGGCCGACCCGACGCCGATTCTGATGATCACGGGGGGTCACGTGCCGGACGAAGCGAAGGCGGCTTCACACATCCAGGCGGCCTCGCCGGGCAATGTCTCGGTGTGGTCGGTGCCGGGAGCCGGGCATATCCAGGGGCTGGCGACTACCCCCACCGACTGGGAGCGAGTCGTTGTCGACTTCTTCGACGCGGCGATGAGAGACCACTGAACACCGCGACGCCGAACCCGATAGCTGATGGACGGAGGTCAGTTTTGGGCGGGAGCGTTCTTCCCGTCCTCACATCTCCGATGACGCGCCGATGGTGACTCAGGAACCGGGCTCGAGCGCCAAACGCTCGAAGAACCGGACAATGGTCTGGGGCCCCTCGGCTTGCTCGATGGCGATGGAGGTCACCGAGACTCCGTCCTCCTCGATCCACAACCGGAGCGGGTTGTGGATCTCGTGGCGGAAGACCACAGGCACACCCCGGCCTCGAGCCCCAACCGAGAGCTCGAGCACCTCTGCATTCGCGTCGTAGACGATTGCGTGCCATGGGAGCCGCTGCACCTGGATCTGGTCCCCGATCTCCTCGCCCACGATCTCAATAGTCACGTCGACCGTTCCCGGCGCGGGTAACCGCCTGGCCAGGTCCTCGATCGCGGCGAGAGGCAATTCGGTTGTTGTCGACATCCGCTCCTCCTTTCTCTCGGGTCTCCACCGTTCTGCCCCCGGATATCAGTCCCGATGATCCAGGATTATCCGGCGAGGAAATGCGTGGCTAGAGCCATAGGTCACCACGGCGGGCCGAGCAGCGTCTCCAGACCTTCGCCTCTCGACGGCGCCCCCTATCGACCCAATTGGATAACCCCGCCCAGCTCAATCCCTCCGTGTCTTGCCACGAGGGTCGGAAGGCGTATCCCGATCCGCTGTCGAAGCGATAACGGGGGTACGGGGTGTGTGCTGAGAGGCCTCGGACCACTCAGAGGAAGCGAATGAGATCTGGGGCCACTGACAGCACGGCGTTGCGCGCCGATGTTTTCGTCATCGACCTGGCTGGAGACACCGGAAAGAGCGATGCAGGTGAGCGTGGAGCGGCCATGGTCGAGCTGGCCCTGGTCTTCGGTCTCCTCATCATGCTGCTGGTAGGCACGGTGACCGCCGCCGTGGCGCTCAGTCAGAACAACTCGATCGAGAACGCGGCCAGGGAAGCGAGTCGATTCGGCGCAAC
>JBMDXS010000146.1:0-26152 GCA_048595045.1 Acidimicrobiia bacterium | reverse complement strand
CTGACTCGCTCGGGGTCGTCATCGCCGCGGTCGGCCGCCTGTCCGATCGCCATCTCCGCCAGGGCGCGGTTCACGAAGAAGTGAACGATCACGTTCCGGTAGTACGAGATCCGGATCATCTGGTCCTCGTCGAGCCAGAAGACCCGTCGTTCCAGCGCCTCATGGCTGCTCACGTTGTCGTGCTCGGCGAGCCAATCCAGGATGGCCGAGACCCGGGCCGGGTCCCTCAGGTCGGCGTCTTCGGTGGTGGGGAGGTCGCGTGCCGTGGCGAACTCGGTCAGCCGGGTCGCCACGTCGGCCAGCTGGCCGGCCGACCGGGCCGTGCCCCTTGCCTCGAGCAGTGCCAGGCTCACCAGGGCGGTGGGGGTGATTGGGGTGACCTGTCCGATGCGGTACATGACTTCGAACGCGAGCTTTTGGAGATCGATAGAGGCCTCGTCCTCCTCCCCGCCGGCAACCCCGACCATGGCGCGGGCCGATACGGGCTGGCCGAAGCGGATGTGGATGTCGCCGTATCGGCGGCGTAGCGACCGGACGGCCCTGAGCATCCAGCCCAATGACTCCTTCTCCTTGTCCTTGCCTTGAGCCTCCCTCGCGTAGTCGGGGACGTCCTGGATCTGGTCGTAGGCGATCGACACCGGGATGAGCTGGAGGTCCCCGGCCTTCCCCCGGTGTAGCGAGTCGACCACGTAACTGAGCAAGCCCAGGCGGGGTGGCAGCATCTTGCCCGAGCGGGAGCGCCCCCCCTCCATGTACCACTCCAGGGGGAAGCGCTTCTCGATCAGGTAGTCGAGATAGGAGCGCAACACGACCTTGTAGAGCGGGTTGTCCTTGAAGCTGCGTCTTATGAAGAAGACACCGGTTCGCCGCACCAGTGGACCGACCGGGAAGAAGTTGAGGTTGACCCCGCCCGCGGTGTGGTTGGGAGGGAAGTCGTTCTCCCAGAGCATGAACTGAAGGCTGAGTCGGTCGAGATTGGAGCGATGGGCGGGGAGGAAGATGAGCGGATCGCCGTCACCGAGGGCGGCAAGCATCTTCACGTCGTCCTCCGAGTACTTTATGTCGCCGTATCCCTGGCGGTAGAGCTTGTGGATGGCGTTGGCGATGAGGTCGATCACGAACGGTGAGTGAGTGGCTGCGATCTCACGCAGGTAGCGCTCCGCCTTCTCTCGTGCCACGGCCCGGGGCATCGCCGTCTCGGCCGCGACACCGTCCACAGCCTGTAGGAACTCACGACGGGACAAGATCGCCTCCGGGACGAAGCGGGGGATCTTGTAGCGGTTGCCCACCAGCCTCCGCTCGGCCCGGTCGAGGGTGAGCCATGCCCTCCGGGTGACGTAACTCGACAACGGGTCCACCTGGCCGGAGGTCTGATAATCCGCGGCCAGGGCCGAGGCGTGCTCGCCGAGGGCAGCGATGAGACGGACTCGACCCGGGCGCGCCAACCTGATCCATCTCGCCCTGACACCCCGTGGATCGCGGGCGTCGCCGGGTCTCAGCGCATCCCACCAGCTGACGGCCCTCCGACCCCGTTTGAGTGGGGCGAGCCAGATCACACGGAGCGGGATGAGATACGGGTCGTCTGGAGCATTCAGCTCAGCAGTCAGCGCTGCGGGGTCACCACCTTTGCCCCGGCGAGACGACGTGATCCGGATGGTGGTCGACCCTCCGCCCACCTCCTGGGTGAGCCATTTGGTGAGCATCGCTGCCTCGAAGTCGGAGGCAGCGTCGAGCAGATATACGTGGCGCGAGCCCTCCGGCGCGGTGAGGAGGGGAGGGGGCTCCGCCGGTTTCCTGGCCACGGCTCCACTCTATGTGGCTGCCACAATCGCCACCCTTGCGAATCGTGCTTCAACGTGTCAGCCGTGCCTCGGTCACCGTGGATGGGTCCGTCGCCGGTTCCATCGGCCCCGGTCTGCTGCTGCTGATCGGGATCGAGCCTTCTGACACTGATGAAGACGTGGAACGTGCCGTGGAGAAGGTGGTGAACATCAGAGTCTTCCCGGATGGTCAGGGGCGGATGAACATGTCGTTGCTCGACAGCGGCGGATCCGTCCTCGTGGTCAGCCAGTTCACCCTTCTCGGTGACGTTCGAAAGGGTCGTCGCCCGTCGTACGGGGGTGCTGCTTCACCCGAGAGGGCCGAGCCGATGGTTGGTCGCATGGTCGAACGGCTTCGGGCGGCGGGCGTTCACACGGAATCGGGCGTCTTCGGCGCAGCCATGGAGGTGGAGCTGATCAACACGGGCCCGGTGACCCTGGTGATGAAGATCAGCGAAGGGAAGGTGCGCTGAGCCGCGTCCGTGCGTCGCGCCATTGTCGCGGCCCGAGGATCATTCCCAGGCCGAGGACAAGGACCACCAATAGCCCGGTTTGATCGATCCCCCAGAAGGCGTCGATCCCGAGACGCTCCCACACCAGGGCGAGGACCAGGATGAACCCCAGGGTGATCAGGCTCCCCATGCCGGTCGACCGGGTCAGCGCGGAGGCAGTGGCTATCACCAGGACCACTATGGGGAATGCCGCCGGCCACAGACCGAGGATCACCCCGCCACTGATGCCGAGGCCCTTCCCACCCCGAAAGCCGAACCAGACGTTGAACACGTTCCCCGCCACTGCCGCCAGCCCGGCGGCGAGCGCCCCTGTCTGATCGGCGATGGCCAGCCCGACGACGACGGCGACAAAGCCCTTGGCGATCTCGACCACGAGAACGAGGAGTGCCAGGGTGTAGCCGCCGAGACGTCTCGCGTTGTTGGCCCCCGGGTTGCCCGTGCCGTCCCTGCGCAGGTCGACCCCCCACACCTTGCCCAGCCAGATTGCCGTCGGCACCGAACCGATCAGATAGCCCGCTCCGGCAGCGACGAGGGCTGTCACCGGCCCACTTCCCGACGGCCATCCGGGCAGAAGCGGAGGAAGTCACAGCTCGTGCACCAGGTGCCCGGGGCGGGCTCGAAGCCCTCGCGCTCGATCCCGCCCGTGAGGTTCTCGATCTCGAGCGCGGCCGCCTCGCGCCAGGCTCGGTCTGCCTTCTCGGTGTGAACGTCGAGCCCCCCACCGAGATAGGCGAAGCTCACATCGATCTCCCTGGGGCGATCGATGCCGAAGTCGAACCGATCGGCGGCTAGGGCGTAGGCCTGAAGCTGGACCAGGCGGGCCGGATCATCCCGTCTTCGACCGCTCTTGAAGTCGACGATCTCCCAGTTCCCATCTTGTTCGTAGATGGCGTCGATGCGGCCCCTCACCTCGTATTCGCTCTCGGTGTAGAGCGTGAATGGCGCTTCGATCAGGGCGGCCGGCCTGATGGCGAATCGAGACTCGAGGAACGCATTGAAGCCACCGCTGCCTTCGAGCTCGTCCATGGCGTCGTAGAGACCCGGCTCGAAGTCGTCGAAGGGGATCTGTCCTCTTTGGTGGAGCTCGATCCGCCTGTGCAGGTCGGTGCCGGCGATGGCGGCAGGATTGCGCCGGCGGGGAAGCGGGTCGATCTCGGACCAGAAGAAGCGTTTCGGGCACTGGGCGTAAGTGACCAGCCCTGTTACCGAGACCACCCGGCTCTTCTCGGGAGCGATCTCGATGACACCGGCTGCATCCAAGTCGAACAATGTCCGGGTGATCGCCTCGACTCGCTGCTCGAACGGCTCGGCGACGTCGTGGGCGAGCGCTGTCGCCCTCAACGCATCCTCATCGGCGACCGCCATCCTGATCGCCCCGTCCCACCCGTCCTCGAACAGAGGGTCGGGTGAGGCTCCGGTAGACGCGAAGCGGAGCAATGGAGGTCGGGGTGGCTCGTCGACATGGCCCTCGTTGCGATTGACCGGGTGCTGTTCGACCAGGTCGAACAGCTCCGACGGCGTCTTGGCATTGACGGTGGGCTCCGGCAGCCCGTACCAATAGGAGCCGGTCAGGATCAAGATTCGACGCGCCCTGGTCGCGGCGACATAGGCGACCCGCCATTCTCCGAGGTCGTTCTGGTTGCGAAAGAAGTCCATCCGTTCCTTCTCGTCGGCCGGCATGTCGGCGAGGGCCTCGTCGATTCGCAGTTCGGGAGGAAGGAACTGAGGGAATCGCACCGGGTCGGGGAAGGGCCCCCCCTTGACCGGGAAATTCTTCTCGGTGACTGCCGGGATCGCCACTACATCCCACTCGAGGCCCTTGGCCCGGTGCACCGTGACCAGCGTCACGGCTTCCTCTCCGGAGAGGTGGGCCGAGTCGAGCTCCTCGGCGGGCTCGTCTTCCATGGCCTCCAGGTAGTCGAGGAACGCCGCCAGCGACGGCCGTCCCCTCAACGGGCTCCACTCCTCGGCGAGGTCGAGCAGCCGGTAGAGGTTCAACCTGGCCGTCATTCGCTGGTTGGGCGGCAGGGACTCGACGTCCTGCCAGGCGCGGGTGCGGTCGAGGACGAGCCGGCAGACCTCCACCAGGCTGGCGCCCTGGCTCTCGCTGAGGATGTCCCGGTAGATGCCGGTGAAATGTTGCAGCCCTGCCCTTGCCTCGGGGCGCAGGTCCTCGATGTGATCGACCTGCTCGATCGCCTCGAGCACGCTCAGGCCCGGGACACTGTCGGCGTCCATGTGCTCGGAGCGCATGCCGCCCAGCCGGGTCGTGAGTGGTGCGATGTCGGCGAAGCCCAGGCGGTAACGACTGCCAAACAGGATCTGGACCAGCGAAGGAGAGTGCTCGGGTCGCTCGACCACAGTGAGCCAGGCACGAAGGTCGGCCACTTCGGGCACCGAGAGCAGGCCGCCCAGGTTGGCCACCTCGACCGGTATGTCGTGACGAGCCATGGAATCGACGACGATGGCGAAGTCCCGGTTCTTCCTGAACAACACGGCCATCTCCGACCAGGGTGTGCCTGCCTGGTGCAGCGCCTCGAACTTGCGGGCGATCCAGTCCGCCTCGGCGACGGCATCGGCGGCCCAGTGGGTGATCACCTCACCTTTGGCCTCCGGGTCATGGGATACGAGGTCCTCGGCGCCCGGGTTGGCGCGTCGACGGATCAGATTGGCCACCTGCAGGATCTCGGGCGCGGATCGGCGGTTCAGGGTGAGCGCCCCCTGACGAGCCGGGGTGCCATCGCTGCTCGGGAAGTGCCTGGGGAAGAGCTCGAAGTTCTCGGCAGAGGCGCCTCGCCACTCGTAGATGGTCTGGTCTTCGTCACCCACCGCGATCACCGGGAACCCACTACCCCGGGATGGGCCGAACAACGTCGTGAGCAGCACCCGCTGAGCTGGATTGGTGTCCTGGTACTCGTCGAGGATGACCGCCTGGTAACGCCCACGGATCTCCGCCACCAGCTCGGGGTGGTCGCTGAGGATGCGGGTGGAAAGGGTGACGAGGTCGGAGTAGTCGACGACGCCTAGCCGCCGCTTGTCGTCGTCATACCGGCGCAAGGTGTCCAGCATCTCCGCCCTCGTTGCCCACACGTCGTCCGCGAGGTCGACATGCGCAGCGAGATCGTCAGGGGTGAGGAGATGATCTCCCATCCGGTCGCCAAGGGTTCGAATCCTGTCCAGACCGTGCAGGTTGGTGATGTCGAGATGGGCATACGAGGTCTGGTGATAGGTCTCACCGAGGATCTGACGGGAGAAGGTCGGGGTGATCACCCGGAGCCTGGTGTCGACACCGGCCAGGGCGCCGAACTCGGACAAGATCTGGGCGGCAAAGCCGTGATAGGTGTGGACCTCCGCCTGGCGACCTTCCTCCATCGCCTCGCCCAGGTAGGTCTTGACCCGGTCTGACAGCTCGTAGGCGGCCTTGTTAGTGAACGTGATACCCAGGATCCGCTCGGGCTCGATCCCGTGGTTCTGCACCAGGTTGGCGATCACCAAGGCGACTGTCGTCGTCTTGCCGGTGCCGGCCCCGGCCCGGATCCTGATCGTCTCCAGGCCGAGGTCGAGCACCGCCATCTGCTCAGGGGAGGGATCCACCCGGCTCACGGCAGATAAGCCCCCTTGCCTTCGGTCCAGGCGGGACAGGAGAGTCGGAAGTCACAGCGCCGGCACAAGTCGTTGACCCGCGGCTCCCAGGCCTCGGCGACGATGGCGTGGCTCACCGCCTCCATCACCTGCATCACCTCGGGGAGAGCATCCATGTCGAGCGACCTGGTGGTCACCGATTTGGACTCATACCTGGGGAACCACATCTCGGCGCCATCTACCCTCTCATCGGTCTCCCCTGCTACAGCCGTCGCGTAGAAGGCGAGCTGTACCGACTTCTTCGCATCCGGCACCCTCGGGGGGTTCCTCGTGGTCTTGTAGTCCACCACCTTCAGGCCCGTGGCAGTGCGTTCCAGTCGATCGATGACACCCACCCATCGCACACCGCCGATCTCGCTTTGGACCTGCTTCTCGAGGGCGATCGGCTCACCATCCCCGGGCCAGGCGCCGTAGAGGCGGGTGATGGTGGCGCGGGCATGTTTGAGCCAGGCATCGTTGAGCTGAGGCGTGCCGAAATCGGCCTCCTTCCACACCTCGTCCAGGTGCCTGAGGGCATCTGCCAGGTCGGCATGCCGACGCCCGGTGCCGACCACCTCTCTCTCGGCCTCCTCCAGTGCGGCATGAACCAAGGTGCCCAGCTCGGCATATGGCGAGAAGGTGTCGCTGAGCCGGAGTCTGCGCTCCAGGGCATAACGGCGAGGACAGGTGAGATAGGAGTCGGCCTGACTGGGGGACAGCCTCACGTCGTCACCCAGGATGGGCCGATCCGGTCCGGCGGAAGGCACACCGGCGAACGCCATGGGGTCCCACCACCGCCCAGGGGGACGGGCCAGCAGTTGTGCTGCGGCGAGACGTTCGTGCACGGGTGCCGCCGGGTCGAGGAGCGTCCGTCTCAGCGCGATCTCGGCCTCGCTCATGGACACGGGTGGCCGTTCGACCTCGGCGGGACGGCCGGGCACCGTGCCCGGCTCGGCCGCGGCGAGCAGGAACCGGGAAGGACGGCTCTCTCCCTGGTCGACACCCGCAGAGGTGGCGGTCCAGACCACCTTCGACCGCGCCCTGGTCATCGCGGTGTACGCAAGCCTCATCTCCTCCTGGACCTGGAAGATGTGTTGTGCTTCGGGATCCGTGGTCCTCTCGGGCGAGAGCAGCTCCGGCCTGAGCATCCTCCGTCCCCGACGCAGATCGGGAAAGACACCTTCGACCGCGTTGGAGATATATACGACGTCGAACTCCAGGCCCTTCGCCTGATGGAGGGTGGTGAGCGTCACGTGCTGCCGGGTGGGCCGGTAGGGGAGGAGGGGGATCGACTCGATCCCTTCCTCGTCGGCATAGGCGAACACCTGCTCCAGGGTCACCGAGGGGTCACGCTCCGCCTGTCGCTCGAGCACCTGGGAGAAGGAGGTGAAGGCGAGTCTCCAATCCCGTCGCTCCGGGTCGAGGACGACACGCTCGAGCTCGTCGATATGGGTCCACAGCTGCCAGAATCCGTCGACTGCGGACACGGACGCCGCCCACGAGGGATCGTCGAGGAGGGCGGCGAGGCCGGGGTGCTCGGGGAGCTCACGGGTGAAGATCTCGGGCCACGAGGCCGAGCTGAGACGCCGGCCGCGGACGATCTCCCTCTCCCGGCCCAGGCTCAGCCCCATCAACGGGCCGAGGAGCAGTCGACGCATGGCCCGATCGGCGTCGGCCGCCTCACCGAGATGCTCCGGGGAGACGGCCCCCCCGTGCCTGGCCACTGTGACGAGGTCCTGGATCATCCTGACTGCGGGATGCTCCACGAGTCGGGTCTCGGGTGAGTCGTGCGGCACGCTGCGACGAGCGAGGGCACGGCTCAGCTCGTTCAGCATCTCGCGCTTGGAACGCACCAGCACCGCGATCGTCGATGGGGTGCGCCCCTCGACCCTGATCTGATGTTCGATGTCGCGAGCGATCCAGTCGGCCTCCGCGGTCTCCTGGTCGAACACATATGTCTCGACCCGGCCGGCATGTGCCGCCGGCTGCACCTGCCCGGCCGCCCCGGGCAGATCTCCTGAGGACACGATGCGCAGCGCAGCGTCGAGCACGGCCGCCGGGACCCTCAGACTCCGTCCCAGGACGATCCGGCGTGCCCCGGGGTGGTCATCGGAGAAGGCGGCGATGTTGCGCACCTCGGCCCCCCGGAACGAGTAGATCGATTGATAGGGGTCTCCGGCAACAGTGAGGTTTCCGTGGGATTGCGCGAGGAGCCGGGCGATCTCGGCCTGCACCGGCGACGTGTCCTGATACTCGTCTACGAGCACATAGCGGAACGGTGCGACCAGCTCCTGTCCTTCCGGGCGGGCCAACAGCTGGGCCGTCGATACCAGGAGGGTCGCATAGTCGGTGCGGCCGCTCTCGGCGAGGGTCTCCCGGTAACGGCGGAACAAGCCGGGGAGGCCCTTCCAGTCCGCCCGGGATGCCGCCCTCTGCTCGAGGTCCGAGGGTGAGAGAAGACGCTCCGAGCAGCGCATGAGGAAATCGGCGACCTCTCCGGCGAATGCCGGGCTACCCAGGATGCCGCGATATAGGACGGGCCAGCTCAGGGGGTCTTCGTCGACGAGGAGCCGGCCAACCAGCGCGATCTGCTCGGGAGAGGTGAGGGGTATGGGCCGTTCCGACTCCGGCCCCGCTTCGAGAAGCCTCAGCGCCAGCGAATGGAACGTGGAAGCGGCGATTTGCAGACCGCCGCCACCGAGTGCCTCCTCGACCCTTCGTCTCACATCGCCTGCCGCCCGCCGGGAGAAGGTGAGCAGGGCGACCTGCTCGCGACGGGCCAGCCCGGACTCGAGGAGGTGGCAGACACGTCGGACCAGGAACTCGGTCTTCCCAGTGCCCGGCCCGGCCACGACCAGCTGTGCTCCGTCGGTGTCGGCGAGGGCGGGGCCCCAGTCGTCCGGCTCGAGCCGGATCTCGTTCACTGACACCTCCTGATCGTAGGTTTCAGGCGGCCTCGGGAAGGGTGTGTATGACCTCGACCAGCTCGGCCTCGATGCCGTGCTCGGCCAGATAGGCCACGGGATCGGCGAATGGGTCGATTGTCACCACGTGTGATGTCTCCAAAGTGCTCATATCGGGCAAGCTATAGACCGGGTGTGACACATTCCCCGGAGCGCCCCCGGGGCTTAGGATGCGCATACGTGCGCCTGCTTGAACGGAGGCCGGGTTGACCACGCCGGTTGGGAACGAATTTCAGTCGCCGATGTATCACGAAGCGGCCGGTCAGTTCGACCGGGTAGCCCGGCTCATGGGTCTCGACGACAACGTCGCCGATCGGCTTCGTGTCCCGCAGAAGTCCACCATGGTCAGCTTCCCGTTCCGTCGCGACACCTACTCCGAGGTGGAAACCCTGTTCGGGTATCGGGTACAGCATCTGACCACCATGGGCCCGACCAAGGGCGGAATCCGCTATGCGGCCGACGTCGACCTCGGGGAGGTCGCCGCCCTGGCCATGTTGATGACTTGGAAGTGCGCCATCGTGGGTGTCCCTTTTGGCGGCGCCAAGGGCGGGGTGAGAGTCGACCCGATGGGTCTGTCCCGGGCCGAGCTGCAACGGGTCACTCGCCGCTTCACCATGGAGATCATCAATGTGATCGGGCCTGAGACGGACATCCCCGCCCCCGACCTGGGGACCAACGAGCAGGTCATGGCGTGGCTGATGGACACCTACTCCCAGCACGTCGGCCACTCGGTCCCGGCTGTGGTGACCGGGAAGCCCCCCGCTCTCGGTGGCAGCGTCGCCCGACGGGAGGCGACCGGGCGTGGGCTGATGTTCCTCCTGCCGCAGGCCGCCGGGATTCGTCAGATGAACCCCAACGAGCTCACGATCGCGATACATGGCTTCGGGAACGTCGGCCGTTATGCCGCCATCGCCGGCCACCAGATGGGGCTGAGGATCGCTGCCGTGTCCGACATCTCGGGTGCGTTGTATGACCCGGAGGGGCTCGATGTCGATGCAGTGGCCAAGTGGGTCGACGAGAACCGGTTCCTGGAGGGCTTTCCGGACGCCGACTTCATCGACGGGGACAAGATCTTCGTGCTCCCTGTCGACGTTTTGGTCCCGGCCGCCATCCAGAACGTGATCCGCGCCGACAACGCCGGGGACATCCAGGCCAAGATCGTGATCGAGGGAGCCAACGGGCCCACAACGATCGAGGGAGATGACATCCTCAGGGAGAGAGAGATCCTGGTGATCCCCGACATCCTGGCCAACGCCGGGGGTGTCACCGTCTCGTACTTCGAGTGGGTACAGGACGTCCAGAAGTACTTCTGGACCGAGAACGAGGTAGTGGCCCGTCTCCGCGAGATCATGACTCGTGCCTTCAGCGACGTGCACAACGTGGCCCTCAACGAAGACGTCAATCTGAGGACGGCGGCCCTGATCAAGGGGATCCGCAAGGTGGCAGACGCCAAGTTGGTCCGGGGGATCTTCCCCTAGTTCCCGGCACCGGCGAAGGCCGGGCAGATCTCCTGGAACGAGCACCAATTGCACAGGGTCCCGGGCCGGGTTGGGAAGTTGCGGGTGGCCAAGGCCCGGTCGATGGCGTTCCACAACGCCCGGAGCTGGGAGTCCATGGCATCGAGCTGGCGATCGTCGATCTCCAATCGGTACAGGGTCGGCCCGCTCAGGTAGAGGAGCCGGAGCTCCTTTGGGGTCTCACCGCTCCGTCGTCTGATCAGCAAGGCATAGATCTTCAATGCGAAGAAGGCAGGTAGGGCGAATCGCTCAGGTGGCGCCTTGCCGGTCTTGTAGTCGGTGATGACCAGACGCCCATCGTCGTCGCGATCCATCCGGTCGAGGATGCCCCTGATGGTGATCCCGTCCAGATCTTCGAGCATGTCGAGCTCTCGGTCGACCGGGTCGAGACGAGCGGGGTCCTCGATGCTGAAGTAGTTGGCCAGCAGGACCAGCGAATCGACACCCCAGCGCCGCTCCTCCTCGGTGTCGGAGAACAGCCCGGTGAACTCGTCCGAGCCTCGGAGCTCGGTCCATGCCTCCCGAAAGAGATCGTAGAGAAGCTGTGGCGAGCGTTCCCCGGAGGGATGGTCGAAGAGGCGCTGGAGGGCGAGATGGGCGGTGGTGCCACGGGCCTGATAGATCGATGCCGGCTCGGCGAGACGGTCGATGGCGCGGAATTTGAAGAGTTGGGGGCACGTCTTGAAGTCGCCCGCCCGGCTCGGGGAAAGGGTCTCGAGAGGTGACAGCTCCAGTTCGACGGTCATGCCGGCGAGTGTAAGACGGGCCTGTGACAGGAACGGGGAGCGTCGGGCGGGCCGCCACCGTAATCGGATTCTCGGCGTGCGACGCTCAGCAAGCGGATGGCCCCCGATGCCGTCCGCACGTTTCTCTTGGGCCTTTCGTCATGGGGGAGGCCGAGCGCGAAAAGATCGTCTAGCCCGCGAAAACAAGGGCCGGATACGGCTTGACGCTCCCGGGGCGATTTCGTACCTTCCCGTCTACCGACACGGGTTCGCCCGGGTCGGGGAAGGCGAGGCTTCGGCCTCTCCGGATCGCCACCTGACTGGGGGCCCGCTTTCCCGGTCGAGTGGCACTGAGAGCCCCGAGAGGGCTTCGGCTTCGGCCAAGGCTTTCTCGGGGTCTCTCGCGTTCGAGGACGTGTGGTCTGAGATCGCCCAGCCAGGGCGGACGGGCGTGCCGTCTCCGAGCCTACGACCCGGGATCGCTCAGATGAAGATCGTTTGCGCTCCCTCGGAGAGCTCTATGAAGTCGCTGGCGCTGATGATCCCCTCCACACGCTCGTAGAGGTCCTCGGGCTCGAGGTGCATCATGTCAGCCGACATCTTGCAGGCCCAGAGATGACCACCGGAGTCGGTGATCATCTCGAGGAACTCGGGGATGTCGGGCACGTCGATGCCCTCGATCTGCTTCCTCATCATGTGGGTGGCGAAGGAGGTCATCCCTGGAAGCCCCATCAACATGGGCGGCATGTGGGTGGCCGGGTTGCCGAGGGGGGTGAACTGCAGGTGTGACATCGTCTCTTTGTTGATGATGTCGAACCCCCAGAACGTGAAGAACAGGTGGGTTTCGATTCCTTCCCCTAGTGCCGCATTGGCCAGGACCATCCCCGGGTATGCCATGTCCAGCGAGCCTTTTGAGCAGATAATCGCCAGTTTTCGGCCAGAGCCCTCGTCGTCGAACACCGGGACCGGCGCTTCGAGTGTCAACGTCATGTCAGCACCTCCGATCAGACGCAGCCTGCCGGCTTGGGCAAGCCCGCGATGTATGCCATCTTCTTTGCCGGCTTCTTCGGGAACAGCTCGAAGAGCTTCTTGGTGGGGATCCCGCCCACGGTCGTGACTCGACGCAGCGTCGGGGTCTCCCCCATGGCTTTGAAATCGTCACGGATGAACCGGATCGCCGCCCAGTGCTCATCGGTCAACCGGATATCGATGTTGTCGGCGAGGGTCGAGGCCAGGTCTTCGGTCCACTCGTCGTAGACCGTCATGAATCCTTCCTGGTCGACGTGAACGTCGTGGCCGCCGATGGTCGCAGTGCTCATGGCACCATCTCCTTTTCTGAGGTCGGTGTGGGAACGACCCGCTTCTTGCCGCGCATGGACATGGCCGTGGGCACCGGAAGGTCCCGGCCCGGCAGAAGGGCGTTCCAGTAGAGCCAACGGAAAGCGAGCTTGCCCCAGTGGTTGACCCGGCTCTCCCCCAGCAGTGTCAGGGGGCCGATGCCAGGCACGGGGTACCGGCCGGGGAGCGGCTCGACGTCGTAGTTGAAATCGATGAGCATCGCCTTGCCGGATCCGGATTCGACGAAACAGTTGGCGTGCCCGTCGAAGGAGTGAGTCATTGGCTCGCCTTTGATGTGCTGGAGGAAGTTGTCGACGAACACATCGACTGCGAAGTGGGCGACCGAGCCGGCCTTCGAGATGGGCAGATCGGCGGCATCGCCGATGGCGAAGACGTTGTCCCAGTGGGGTGAGAGGAAGGTGTGCTTGTCGACGGGAACACAATTGAGCTCGTTGCCCATGCCGCTCCTCTCGACGTAGGTAGCCCCCATGTTGAGCGGGACCGTCACCAGCAGGTCGAAGGGAATGGCTCTCTCGTCGAAGGAGATGATCTCCCCGGCATCGACGTCGACTCTCTCGATGTAGAAATCAGGCTCGATCCTGATGCCCCGCACCTCGAGCATGTCACCGAGCAGACCGGCTGCCACCGGCTTGGTGAATGCGCCGTCGAGTGGGGTCACGTAGGTGATGTCGACGCGGTCCCTCATCCCACGCTCTTCGAAGAAGGAGTCGGCGAGAAAGGCGAATTCGAGCGGGGCGACGGGGCATTTGATCGGCATCTCGGTGATGTGCACCACCAGCCGCCCGCCCTCCCAGGAAGCCAGTCTCTCGCCCAGGGCACGGGCCCCGGCCAGGGTGTAGAAGTCGAATACGTTCTTTCCCCATCCCTCGGTCATGCCCGGCGTCTGGTCTGGTCGAGGCTCGACGCCGGTGGCGATCACGAGGAAGTCGTATGGGAGATCGGTCCCGTCGACCAGGGTGACGACATCGTCGTCGGGACGGACACGATCGATCTGGCCGATCACGAGGTCGACCCCGCTGATGAGGTAGCGGCTGCGGGTTCGCAATATCTCGTCGGGCTGGTAGTGCCCGAACGGGATGAAGAGATAGCCGGGCTGGTAGTGGTGGGTCTCGTCTTGGTCGACGACGGTGACCTGCCATTCAGCCTCCGGGAGCAGTGGTCGCAACCGGTTTGCGACCATGGTCCCCGCTGTGCCGCCGCCCAGCACGAGAAGACGTTTCATCACCGCTCCTTATCCGGGCAGGGACTCCTGTCTGCCACAAGGCCAGAATCGGAGGGTTTTCGCAGACCCGATAGGGGACAAGGGCCTCATCGCGCGGGACCACGGGGCCGTCCACCAGCCCTCGCGAAAAACAATCAGCGTATGGAGTTGCCACCTCGAGGGTGGGGGTCTACCTTGCCCGCCACGCCGAAGGGGAAACCCGGCGGCGGCCCGAGCCAAGAGGCGCGGAGAGGCGAGAGCCGCTCCGAGGCCATGGAACGGGACCCGGAGCCATCGGGAGACCGAGGGCACCGGGGACTTTCGGAAGATCGGACGGGGATCCTTCGGGATCGTCGAGCGGTCCCCGGATGGCGGGTCTCACGACCCGCACAACCATCCCGGAGACGGGAGGGGGCGATCTTCGGATCGCAACCAGCCGGAGGCTTCGGCCACCGGCGAGAACTCCACTCGGAGTTGGGTCCCCGGCCCGACACCGAATGGGCGAGAGTCCCGAGAGGGTTGAGGCTTCGGCCAAGGCTCCCTCGGGGCTTTCTCGTTTCCAGACGATCGGTCCGCAGCATCTGCCTCAGGCGGGCGAACATAAGCTTCGAGCGGTGGTTCCCGAGACCCGGTATGCGACACGAGGGGAGATACACCTCGCCTATCAGGTGACGGGGCATGGTCCGCTCGATCTGGTCCTGGTCTCCGTCTGGTTCAGCCACCTGGAGGCCCGCTGGGAGATAGCGGGTTTTGCCCACATGCTCGACCGCCTTGGGCAGTTCAGTCGTGTCATCGCGTTCGACAAATACGGCATAGGTCTCTCCGATCCGGCGCCACCCGGAGACCCGCCACCCATCGAGGATTGGATGGATGACGTGCGAGCGGTCATGGATGCTGTCGGAGTCGAACAGGCGGTGCTCTTCGGGGCTGCCGATGGCGGGATGATGGCTGCGCTGTTCGCGGCAACCTACCCGGAGAGGGTCTCCTCCCTGATCCTGGCCAACACGAGCGCCCGTCTCTCCGCGGCCCCCGACTATCCCCAGGGCCTGCCCGAGAGCACCCAAGACGCGCTCGTCGAGATGACTCAAGAGGCATGGGGTGGACCCGCCCTCATGCTGGCGTCCAACCCGAGTCTGGCCCACGATTCAGGAGGCCAGCAGGCGTGGGCCCGATATCTTCGCCTCGCGGCCAGTCCCGCCACCGCGGGTGACGTCCTCCGCACATTGTTTCAGATCGATGTCCGCGCCGCCCTGCCGTCGATTCAGGCTCCGACCCTGGTGCTACATCGGCGCGAGAACGCGCTGGTGTCTCGAGAGAGTGCCCGCTACCTCGCCGACAACATCCCCGGCGCTCGTTTGGTCGAGCTGCCGGGAGCCGACTACGGCCTCGGCCTGGGAGATGTGGACGGATTGCTCGACGAGGTCGAGGAATTCCTGACCGGCGCCCGGGGCGGGGCAGATCCCGACCGGAGATTGGCGACTGTTCTGTTCACGGACATCGTCGGCTCCACCGAGGCCGCGGCCCGAATGGGTGACAAGAAGTGGAAGGAGATACTGGCGATGCACAATCTCTTGAGCGGTCGCCAGCTCTCCAGGTATCAGGGCCATCTGGTCAAGAACACCGGGGATGGGCTGGTGGCGACCTTCGATGGTCCGGCACGCGCCATCCGCTCGGCATTGGCGATTCGTGATGCGGTCCGTGGGTTGGGGATCGAGGTGCGTGTTGGGCTGCACACGGGAGAGGTGGAGGCGGTCGAGGGAGACATCGGAGGGGTCGGAGTTCATATTGCCGCTCGCGTCATGGGGTTGGCTCCGCCTGGCTCGGTCATGGTGTCTCGCACGGTGAAGGACCTGGCCGGAGGTGCGGGCTTCCAATTCACGGATGCCGGCAGCCACGAACTGAAGGGCGTCCCCGATTCGTGGCAGCTGTATCTGGTGAACGGATAACCCAGCGACGTCTGGTTCTCCGCCCGCCACCTGCCATGCCCGATCGGTAGCCTCAACCCATGGCCTACCCAGAGAAACTGCTCAGCCCCGGGGAGGAGATCAAGAGCGAGTTCCGCCCCCATTGGTCGGGGATCGTCTCGGAGCTACTGGTCTCCTTGATAGCACTCGTGGTGATCGTCGTGGTGGCGATCCAGGGCTTCAGCTGGGGCGTCTGGGCGATCGGAGCCATCGTCTTGCTCTGGCTGGTCCTGGTGGCACGCGGATTCATCCGCTGGTTCACCACCCTGCACGTGATCACCAGCGAACGAGTCATCCATCGCATGGGCTGGATCTCCAAGCAGGGAAAGGAGATCCCCCTGGAGGTGATCAACGACGTCGCCTTCAGCCAGTCGGCGTGGGAGCGGATCTTCGGCACTGGCGACCTCCTCATCGAGTCGGCTGGGACCCACGGCCAGACCAAGTACACCGACATCCCCGACCCGGAGGCCGTCCAGTCGTTGATCTATCAGGTACGGGAGCAGCGTCAGCACGCCCTCCAGTCGGGCGGGGCGGCTGTCGCCGCTGAGAGCTCGGCGTCCCAGTTGGCCACGTTGTCCCGGCTCCACGACGAGGGCAAGCTCTCCGACACCGAGTTCGAAGCAGAGAAGCGCAAGTTGCTCGGAGGCACCTGATGCCGCACATGCAAGACTTCCCCCTCAACCTCTCCACCCTCTATGACAGGGCAGTTTGGCTCTACCCGGATCAGGAGATCGTCTCGGTCGAGTCGGATCGTTCCCGGGTCCGAACCACTTATGGCGAGACGGATGATCGGGTGCGACGCCTCGCCTCGGCACTTCAGGGTCTTGGGCTTTCCTCAGGAGATCCGGTCGGGACATTCGCCTGGAACAACCGTCGTCATCACGAGCTCTACTGGGCGACCGCGAACACAGGTCTGGTCTGTCACACCGTCAACATCCGCCTCTTCGCCGACCAGGTGGCCTACATCGTCAATCACGCCGGCGACGGGGTGATCTTCGTCGACCCGGACCTGGTGCCGGTCCTCGCCCCGATCGTCCCTCTCCTCGAATCGGTCCGGACGTTCGTGGTGATGGGGGAGCAGGCCACGGAGGACATCCCGGGCTCGATCGCCTACGAGGACCTGATCGGGGATGCCGAACCGCATGGATCCTGGCCCCAGCTCGACGAGCGTTCTCCGATGATGTTCTGTTACTCATCGGGGACGACAGGCAATCCCAAAGGGGTCGCCTACACCCAGCGCTCGACGTACCTGCACACCATCTCCAACCTGGCCAACTTCTCGATGCTGCCCAGTGACAACGTGCTGCCGGTGGTGCCGATGTTCCATGCCGCCGCCTGGGGGTACCCCTTCATGGCCGTCACCCAGGGGGCCAAGCTGACCTACCCCGGGCCCGACCTGACTCCGCAGGCACTGGTGCCCCTGCTTCAGGAGGAGAGGGTGACTTTCAGCGCCGGAGTGCCCACGGTGTGGCTCGGCATCAAGCAGTACCTCGAGGCGCACCCGGAGGCCGATCTCTCCGCGATCCGGGCCTTCTTGTGTGGCGGGTCGGCGGTCCCTCGGGCGATGATCGAGTGGTACTGGCAGCACCTGGGCATCCGCGTGGTGCAGGGTTGGGGCATGACCGAGACCAACCCGGTCGCTTCGACCAGCTTGCTCAAACCGGAGATGGAGGACTGGGACCTCGAGCGTCAGCTCGACTTCCTGGAGACGGCCGGCATCCCGGTGGCCGGCCTGCAGGTCAAGATCGTCGACGAGGTCGGCGACGAGCTCCCGCACGACGGAGAGGCGTTCGGCGAGCTGCTGATCCGAGGGCCATGGATCGCCGCCGAGTACTACCAGGACACCCGGTCCGCCCAATCGTTCGAGGATGGCTGGCTGCGCACCGGGGACGTGTGCAAGATCACCCCCGAGGGCTATATCAAGATCACCGATCGGGCCAAGGACGTGATCAAGTCGGGAGGAGAATGGATCTCCTCGATCGACCTCGAGAATGCCCTGATGGCCCATCCGGATGTCAGCGAGGCGACAGTGGTCGGCCTGAAGCATGTGAAGTGGCAGGAGCGCCCGGTGGCCTTCGTGGTCCTCAGAGAGGGAGCCGAGGTCTCACAGGAAGAGCTGGCTGTCTTCCTCGAGGAGAGGGTCGCCAGGTGGTGGCTGCCTGACAGGATCCTGTTCATCGACCAGATCCCCAAGACCGGGACAGGCAAATTCGACAAGAAGGTAGTCCGGAACGAATACGCCGATCTCCTGATGGACGACGGCTGACAGGCCGAGCCCCTACCAGCCTGGTTACGGTCGTTTGATGGGATCGATCCCACAAGGCGAGGAAGACCGGGTTCGTACCGCCGAAGTGATCGCGGCTGCGTGCCTGGCCACCGATCTCGGCATGGGCTTTCCCTTCGAGCACGGTCTCCACGCCACTCTGATGACGATGCGTCTCGTCGAGATGCTGGATATCGGCGAGGAGATGGCATCACAGACGTACTACGCCTCTCTGCTGATGTACTCCGGCTGCACCACGGACTCGGACCTCGCTTTGGAGATCTTCGCCGGGAGTCGCACGGAGCATCTCGCCCCGGCCATGTTCGGTTCACGAATGGAGGGTCTCGGTGGAGTGATGCGGGCGGTGAGAGACCCGGAGGACGCCGCACTTCGGCCGTTCGGCACCGCGGGACGTGTGGTCAAGGCGGCAAGGTTCCGACAGCCCCATTTCGCCGCCATCTGCGAGGTCGCCGAGATGTTGGCGGATCGACTCGGGGTTCCCGCTTCGGTGAGCGGGCTGTTCCCCTACCTGACCGAGAGATGGGACGGAAAGGGGGTGCTGGGCCGGGCGAAAGCGGAGGAGCTGCCTCTCCCGATCCGGATCATCCAGGTCGCCCGCGATGCCGCATATCAGCAGGTGGTGAGGGGTGATGACGACGTCGCCGAAACGGTCCGTGGTCGAGCCGGCCACGCTTTCGACCCGGCGATAGCCGAAGCGCTCGCCACCGCCTGGCCCGAGATCCTGGCGGCGGCCCGGGTTGGGGGGTCGGTGTGGGATGTCGTGCTCGACGTCGAGCCCAAACCCCGGTACGTCCTCGAGGGCGCTGAAATCGATCGCGCTCTGGCCGCCATCGGCTACTTCGCCGACCTGGTGTCCCCATACCAGTCGGGGCACTCCAGTGGAGTGGCCGATCTGGCCGCAGCCGCCGCCGAGGTCTGTCGATTGGAAGGCGAGGAGAAGAGCCGGCTGAGGCGCGCTGCTTTCGTTCACGACGTCGGGCGTGTCGCCGTCCATCCCCGGGTTTGGCAGACGACTGCAGGGCTCACCGCCGACGATTGGGAACAGATCAGACTCCACCCCTATCACACGGAACGTGTCTTCTCCCGATCCCCACTCCTTTCCTCCGTCGCCGACATCGGCTGTGCTCATCACGAGCGGCGCGACGGATCCGGCTACCACCGGGGCCTCTCCGGGCCCGCGCTGCCGCTGCCGATCGCCCTGCTGGCAGCAGCCGACTCCTATCACGCCATGACAGAGCCCCGACCACATCGGTTGGCCATGACCGGGGAGGAGGCTGCCGTCATGTTGGGTCAGGAGGCGAAGGAGGGTCGCTTTCACCCCGACGTGGTGGCCGCCGTGCTCGAGGCCGCGGGACAATCGATCCCTCGCCTGCCCCGCCCGGCCGGCTTGACAGATCGGGAGGCACAGGTCATCGGCCTGGTGGCCAGGGGTCTTCAGACCAAGCAGGTCGCGCGGCGTCTCGACATATCGGCGAAGACGGCAGACCGTCATATCCAGAACGCGTATCGCAAGATCGGGGTCTCGACTCGAGCGGCGGCCACCGTGTTCGCGATGGAGCACGGACTGGTTGGTGGGGAGAATTCCCAATAGTGGGCTCGAAACTCGGCCCTTAGGTTCGGGGCCATGGCGGACAGCCGTGGAGACCGACACACATCAGGCGCTACCAAGCACCGTGACAGGCGGATGCGGGCAGCCGCCCTGTCCAGCCTGACGGTGTCCCTGCTTCTGGTCGTCACCTCCCACCCGGGGGGCGGGTCGCCTATAGGTGCACCCGGGTATTGGCCCTGGCTGCTCACCGGGCTCCAGGTCCTCGCCCTCTGGGCGGCTGGGGCGAAGCGAGGCTGGGGCTGGCTGCTCGGGGCTGCCGTCCAGCCGGTGTGGATCACCTACGCGGTCGTGACCGGTCAGATCGGGTTCATTCCCGGATGTCTGTTCTCGGCCGGCGTGCAGGCCCGGAGCTTTGTTCGCCTCCACCCCGCTGTCCCGTTGCCGGGCGCGAACGTGCGGTCCGTGCAGATATCGAAGGAGTCGAGATGACGAGTTCCGACGACGGTCAAATCGTGGTCATCGGAGCGGGCCAGGCCGGCCTGTCGATGGGCTACCACCTGAGGCAGCGGGGTCTCCCATTTGTCATCCTGGATGCGAATCCGGAGATCGGTGACTCGTGGCGGAACCGCTGGGATTCCCTGCGTCTGTTCACGCCAGCCCGGTACGACGGGTTGGACGGGATGCCCTTCCCGGCACCCCCCCAATACTTTCCGACCAAGGAGGAGATGGCGGACTACCTGGAGGCCTACGCAGAGCAGTTCGACTTGCCGGTTCTCCACGAGACACGAGTCGAATCCTTGGAGCGAAACGATGGCCGGTTCCTGATCCGGGCGGGTAAACGGCACTTCGAAGCCGACCAGGTCGTGGTGGCCATGTCCGGGTGGCAACGTCCCCGGATCCCCGCCTGGGCAGATGACCTCAGGCCCGACATCCTCCAGATTCACTCGGCGGACTACCGAAATCCCGGACAACTGCGGGATGGTTCGGTCCTGGTCGTCGGTGCCGGGAACTCGGGGGCCGAGATTGCGTTGGACGTGGCCGACGGACGAAGGGTCCTGCTCGCCGGCCCGGACACCGGTCACGTCCCGTTCCGCGTCGAGGGGAGGATCGGCAGGGTCATGGTCCCCGTGGTGCTCAGGTTGCTGTTCCACCGCGTCCTCACCGTCAATACACCGATGGGCCGACGGAAGCGTCCGAAGATGGTCGCCCACGGTGAGGCGCTGGTCCGGGTCAAACCCGGTGATCTGCTCGACGCAGGAGTCGAGCGGGTCGGTCGAGTAATCGGCGTGAGCGAAGGCAGGCCACTGCTCGATGACGACCTGGTGGTCGACCCGTCGAATGTGATCTGGTGCACCGGATTCGAGCCCGGGCTCGACTGGATTCGCCTGCCGGTCTTCAACGGCGGCTACCCCGACCATCATGCGGGCGTCGTCCCGGACGAGCCCGGTCTGTACTTCGTCGGCTTGAAGTTCCTGTTTTCGGTCTCGTCGGCGCAGGTCCATGGAGTGGGGCGCGATGCGGCGCGGATCGCTGACGCCATCGTGACCGACCGCGAGAACGCCCGTCTCCCCTCTCTGTCGGAGGCTCCGGCGTAGGATCCGTCCCAGAGGAGGCTCGCAGATGCTCACCGACTTCAAGGTCTACGCCGCTGACCTGCCCGACTTCAAGACCGTGGACGGGCTGCTGGCAATGGGCCCTTACAAGGCGGCGTGGTTCAGGGATGCCGACGGGAACATCATCGAGCTGAGCGAGGTCGCCGAACCAGGGTAAGGCCGGGGCCTCTCCCTCTAGACCTCGACCAGCTGACCAGTGGCCAGGTCGAGGACGAACTCCTTGTTGCTCTTCGAGTCCGCTATGAACTGGGCCAGCCGCTCGCCCGGCTGACGCACCACCCACCAGACGTAGTCCTCGGACCCGGTCTCGACGAAGGAAGTCCGTTCCGCTCGCACCGCGTCTACAGCGCTGATCTCGTCGGGAAACAACCCGATGACGCGCTCATCGGGCTCGTCTCTGCCGCGAACCTCGGTGAACTCGACCGCTTCGAACATGATCCAGCCTCCTGGCGCCATTCTAGATGTTCGTGAGCCGGCGAAAAGGGGTGAGTCCTAAGCTCGCTCGCTTGAGCGGATTCCACGAGATCTGGGGTTACATCGCGGCCGGGATCAGCGGTGGCGTCGGTCTCTGGGGGGTGATCATCCGACGCCGGATCCCAGCACCGACCGCCTTCTGGTACGGCGTCGGCCTCGCCATTGCCGCCTTGATGGTCCAGGTCGTGGTCGGGATCGCCTGGATGAGGGCGTCGAGAATCGACCCCGGTGACCAGCATGTGTTCTACGGTGTACTGATCGCGGTGACCTTCTCCTTCGCCTACATCTACCGGGCCCAGTTCCGCAAGAGCCCTGCCCTCTACTACGGGCTGCTCCTCCTCTTCGCCATGGGCCTCGCCATCAGGGGCATGACCACCGTCGGCGTCGACTTCTGAGCGATGACGATGCTGCTCGAGGAAAAGAAGCTCGTGGTGACCGGGGTGCTCACCGACGACTCGATCGCCTGGCACGTGGCCCGGATCGCACAGGAGGAGGGCGCCGAGATCGTGGTGACCGGGTTCGGCCGCGGCCTGCGCCTCACCGAGCGCTCGGTCCAGCGTCTGCCCGTGGCTTGCCCGGTGCTGGAGCTCGACATCAACGATCCCGACCAGGTGGCCGGTCTGATGGCCGACCTGGGGGAGCGTTGGGGTCGGGTGGACGGGGCCCTGCACGCCATCGCCTTCGCCCCCGAGGATGCCCTCGGCGGAAACTTCCTCAGCACCCCTCCTGAATCCGCGCAGACCGCCTTCATGACTTCGGCCTTCTCGTACAAGACGTTGGCTGCGGCCCTCATGCCACTGATGAGCGACGGTGGGGCGCTGGTGACTCTCGATTTCGACAACAGACAGGCCTGGCCCGCCTACGACTGGATGGGGGTGGCCAAGTCTGCCCTGCAGAGCGTGACCCGGTACCTGGCCCGCGACCTGGGACCACACGGGATCAGGGTCAACGCGGTCTCGGCGGGCCCGTTGAGCACCGTCGCCGCCAAGTCGATTCCAGGCTTCGATGCCTTCGATCGGGTGTGGAAGGAGCGCGCCCCACTCTCGTGGGACGGCTCCAACCCCGACCCGGTGGCCCGGATGGTCTGTGTCCTCCTCAGTGACTGGGCGCCGATGACCTCGGGTGAGATCGTCCACGTCGACGGTGGGTTCCATGCCATCGCCGCCGGCGTCGACCGTGACTGATCACCGCCGGCTATGAAACAAACCACCCAGCGCGTGCTCTCCCCCACGCGAGGGTGGGCGCACGGTTCTCGTCTGTGCGGCCCGGCCCCGACTCAGGTCGGTAGCCCTACCCCTCATTCAGACGCGCTGGAGGGCGGGGGCGAGGGGCAGCTCGACCACGAAGGTGGCGCCGCCACCCTCGGTCGCCTCGACCCGGACCGCCCCATGCATCACCTCGGTCAGGCTCTTCACGATGGAGAGGCCGAGACCGGTCCCGCCCTTGGAGCGGGTGTCGGACTGGTCGATCTGGGTGAAGCGCTCGAAGACCCTCTCCTTGTCTATCTCGGGGATGCCCGGCCCGTGGTCGACGACTGCGATGACAGCCTTGTTCGGTCGCTGCCACGCATAGAGCTCCACGGGGCTGTCCACGGCGTACTTGGCTGCGTTCTCGACCAGGTTGATCAGGATCCGGGTCAGATGGTCCCGGTCGGCCGACACGGTCAGCTCTTCGGGCTCGATGGTGAACGAGGGCTCGATGGAGACGACTCGATTCACCTCGTCGAAGGCGTGCTTGACCGGGACCGGCTCGAGATGCACCGGGATCGCCCCCCGATCGATCCGGGACACGACCAGGAGGTCATCGATCAGCCGCTGCAGCCGCCCGGCCTGTCGACGCGCCGTGACCAGGAGCTGCTGGGCAGTCGCCTGGCTCGGGGCCAGCTCGGGGCGGTTCACGGTGTCGAGCGAGCCGATGATCGAGGTGAGCGGTGTGCGTAGCTCGTGGCTGACAGTCGAGACGAAGTCGGTCTTCATCTGCGCCACCTCCTCCAAGCGACGGGTCATCTCGGCCTGCGCCTCGTAACGCCCGATCTGAGAGAGGACGAGACCCGCGGGTGCGGCCAGCGACCCGAGCTGGTCGAGCTGGTCCTCGTTGAAGGTCCCGACGTATGGGTCACCGACGATGATCGCCCCCACCCTCAAGTTCTCCACCTTGAGCGGCGCCACCAGGGCCTGGCGAAGACCGAGCTCCTTCAGCAGGACGTGGGCGTCGGTGTCCTGGTCGATCTCCCTGACGAAGAAAGGTCGTCCCGATCGATATACCTGGGCGACGATGGCGGGTGAGGCGACGTCGAGAACGATCGGGTCGGTGTCGAGGGGGTACCCGTTGACCCAGATCGGGCTCATCACCTCGAGACGGTGCTGGTCTGCGTTGTAGAGGAGGACCACCCCGACCTGGGCATCGAGGTACTTGCAGATTGTCCCTACGAGGTGGGGGACGATCTCGGCCAGGGACTCGGCCCGTGCCAGGGTGGCGCTGACTTCGTAGAGCCGCTCGAAGTCCAGCCGTTGCTGGTCGATCTGGCCTTCACGCGACGCAGAGCGGACCGCCTCACGCTCGAACTCCATTCCTACCAGGGCGGTAGCCGCGGAGACCACGGCCACGGTGACGACGGGAGCAACCACATCGGCGATGGCGTCGGCACTCCCGGTCCGGAATGAGATGTAGGCGATGGCGAACCCGATGAGCACCGTCATGAGGGCGTGGGCCCACCAGGTCAGGAGCAACCCGGACACTGCCGCGATCCCGTAGAGGATCGGCGTGGCCGTGGCGGTCAGCTCGTCGATGAGGGCGAAAGCGGTGATCCCCAGGATGAGACCGGTGAGCCAGGCCACCGCTATCCAAGGCGCGTAGCGAGTCGCCATGGGGCGATCCCAACGGGTAGCCGTCGACACCACCAGCATCCCGGCGAGCCCCGCCATGGGCGCCCAGAAGCCGGGCTCGGCGAACACCTGCTGCCGGACTGCTTGGGCGGCGATGATGATCAGGATCACCCAAGCGACGGCCGAGGCGCGTCGAAGCAGAGAGGCCCGGAAGCGGGCCATCGCCTGATGAGTCGTGGGTGTGGTCCCGTCCATGTCGCTGAAAGAAAGCCTTCCGACAGTATTCTCGGCATCTCCGAACAAGGACTAGATACGTGCCTTTGCGCGCCCTCTTCGATGGCGCATTGTTCGCCGAGTCCTACGGCGAGGGCCCGCCGCGGGTCCTCGCGCTCCATGGATGGGGCCGCCGCGGCAATGACTTCGCCAGATCGCTGGCGGGATTCGACGCCCTGGCCGTGGACCTACCCGGATTCGGTGCCACCCCGGCGCCCGTTGAGCCGATCGGGGCGAGAGGCTATGCCGACGTCCTGACCCCCGTGCTCGAGATGTTCGATGCCCCTCCAGCCCTCCTCGGCCACTCCTTCGGTGGCCGCATCGCGGTCTGTCTCGCCGCCGCCTACCCAGAGCGGGTAGGGCCACTGGTGGTGACGGGCACGCCCTTGCTTCGCACCGCTCCGTCCAGGAAACCGTCGGTGGGTTACCGATTGATCCGAGCCCTCAACCAGGTGGGCGTCGTTACCGACCGACGGATGGAAGAGATCCGTCGCAGCCGGGGCTCGACCGACTATCGGGCTGCGACTGGTGTGATGCGGGACATCCTGGTGAAGGTGGTGAACGAGACATACGAGGATGAGCTGGGCCGGCTCGAGTCCCGTGTCATTCTGCTCTGGGGCGGCGAGGACCACGAGGTTCCCGTGCAGGTCGCCGAAGAGTCGCTGCGTCTGATCCGCCGGTCGGGCGGATCGGCGGAGCTGGAGGTCCTGGACGGGGTGGGACATCTCGTCCCGACTCAGGCCCCGGATGCGATCGCCCGGGTGCTGGAGGAGGTCATGGCCAGGTGATCTGGTGGCTGCTCGCCGCCTGCGCCCTGGCCACGATCCCCGCGGGGCTTCGTTGGCTACGCGTTGCACAGCGGGAGCACTACCTGCCATCTGCCGTGGCCACTTTCGCCAGTAGATGGTGGACGAGCGGTCCGGCGAATGTGATTCTGCTGGGGCTGATGCTGATCGGGCTGGTCGGTTCCTGGTGGAGCATTTGGTGGGCGTTTCTGGTGCCGGCCGCCCAGGTGGGCCCGGTGGGCCTCTCCATCAAGGGTCGATCCTCCCCGCTGGCCTGGACGGGACGTCTTCGTCGCGTGGCGGTCCTTGCCGGCGTCCTCGCCTCGGCGGTCTTCGGCTATGGCGTCGCCATCGGCTCTGCCTTCTTCCTCGCCCTTGGCGTGTTCCTCCTACCCGCTCTCGTCGATCTTGCCCTGCTCGCGATGGGCCCAGTCGAGCGAATGCTGGGCAACCGATGGGTGGATCAGGCCGCCACCCGACTCAAGACGTCCGGGGCGAAGGTGGTGGCCATCACCGGCTCATACGGGAAGACCACGACCAAACAGTACGTCGCCCATCTTCTGGCTGGGAGATTCCGGGTGGTCGCCAGCCCGGCGTCGTTCAACAACCGAATGGGGCTGGCCCGGGCCATCAACGAGCATCTCCTCCCCGGGACCGAGGTATTCGT
>JBMDXS010000145.1:0-1780 GCA_048595045.1 Acidimicrobiia bacterium | reverse complement strand
GGAGAGCCGACCGATACCACGGAGGCGTCGGAGGACACGACGGCGACCACCGAGGCTCCGACCGAGACCACGGAGGCTCCGACGGAGACCACCGAGGCGCCTGCCGCCGGCGGTGGGATCATCACCAGCTACATCGGTGAGCCGGAGTGGCTGCAGCCCCCGAACACCAACGAGTCGGAGGGGAACGCAGTGCTCAGCGCCCTGTTCCGTGGCCTGATCGACTACAACCCGGAGACCAGTGAGCCCCAGTTCACCGGTGTCGCCGAGTCGATCACCTCGGCCGACCAGGGTCTCACCTGGGACATCGTCCTCAAGGACGGCTGGACCTTCCATGACGGCACTCCCGTGACCGCGCAGTCGTTCGTCGACTCGTGGAACTACTCGGCATACGGGCCCAATGCGGCCCAGGTGTCGGGTTTCTTCGCATCGATCGCCGGCTACGCCGACCTTCAGTGCGGGACCGTCACGGAGCCCGATCCGGAAACCGGTGAGGACACGGAAGTGGCCGACTGTGAGGGCTCGCCCCCCGCAGCGGAGACCATGAGTGGCCTGACCGTGGTCGACGACCTCAACTTCACCGTGACCCTGGCCCAGGCGGAGACGTTCTTCATGACCCGCCTCGGCTACACCGCCTACTACCCGCTGCCGGAGGCGTTCTTCGCCGACCCGGCCGCGTACAACGAGGCGCCGATCGGCAACGGCCCGTTCATGATGGACGGTTCGTGGGAGCACGACATCGAGATCAGGACGGTGGCCAACCCCGATTTCGCCGGGGAGGACCCGGCCCAGATCGAGGGTCTGACCTTCCGGATCTACGAGGACGTCAACACCGCGATCAACGACCTGTTGGCGGGCAACCTCGACATCGTCGACTTCATCGACCCGGCGAGGGTGGCCGAGGTGGAGGCTGCGGTGCCGAACTTCGGTGAGTCACCGAGCTCGTCCATCAACTACCTGGGCCTCCCGTCGTACCTGCCCGAGTTGGAGAACCCGGATGTGCGAGCGGCACTGTCGATGGCCATCGACCGTGAGACCATTGTCAACAGCCCGATCTTCAACGGGACTCGTGTGGCGGCGTTCAACCTGCAGTCGCCGGTCATCCCTGGTTATCAAGAGACGGTGTGTGACAACTGGAGCTACAACCCGGAGCAGGCAGCTGCTCTCTGGGAGTCGTCCGGTGGCATCGAAGGGCCTATCACGGTCTGGTTCAACTCTGGCGCCGGTCACGACGCCTGGGTCGAGGCAGTCACCAACATGTGGTCGGAGACCCTGGGTATCGACCCGGGCAGCTTCACGTTCGAGCAGCTCGACTTCGCCGACTACCTGCCGCGTCTGGACGAGCAGGGCATGACCGGTCCGTTCCGTCTCGCCTGGGGCATGGACTATCCACACCCCCAGAACTACTGGCAGTTGCTGCTGGATAGTCGTCTCCATCCGCCGGCGGGCTCGAACACCACGTTCTACGTGAACCCCGAGTTCGACGCCAAGATCGACGAGGCCAACGCTCAGGCCGACATCAACGACGCCATCCCTCTCTACCAGGAGGCGGCGGCGATCGCCTGCGCCGACACCCCGCTGATCCCGATGTTCTTCGGGTTGAACCAGTACGCCTGGAACGACACCGTGGACGGGGTCTACGTGGACGCATTCGGGAACCTCGTGTACACCGACCTGGTGGCAACCGGCTGATAGACGGAGGGCGACGAGACGTTGCCCCAAATCTGTGGAGCGGGACCCCGTGGGTGCGGCTCCACACAATGGTTTCGCATGGGGCCGGGTC
>JBMDXS010000144.1:0-2758 GCA_048595045.1 Acidimicrobiia bacterium | reverse complement strand
ACGCCTACGCCAAGATCGGGGTCTCCACGCGCGCGGGAGCCACCCTGTTCGCCATGGAGCACGGCCTGGTGACATGGGGAGAACTCCCGATTTCCCGCCCGGCGGCCCCGCACTAGCGTCCCTCCTGGAGCCCAGATGGGCGACAGGAGGCGAACATGGCGACCTCGAGCATGGCCCGGAATACCCGTGTCTCGCAGGCAAGCGAGCCAGTTCGGACGCTGGCCGCGAAGAGGGCCCGACTTCGATCGGCCGTCGTGGCGGCCGCTCCCCTGGTGCTGCTGGTGGGATTCGTCGCTCACCCCTCCATCGGCCTGGGCCCGCCCGATGCCGCAGCCGTCGGGGCGGCGGCGGCCGCCGAGACCACCAGATGGGGAGTGTCCCACCTGATCGTCGCCGTGGGATCCGGGATCCTGCTCCTCGCCTTCCTGGCCATCCGGACCTCCCTGCGCGAGTCCGGCGAGGACCGGTGGAGCGCTCGCGCGGTGCCACCGATCGTCATCGCCAGCACGCTGTACGCGATTCTCCCGGGGATGGAGTTCGCCGCGCTGGCCGCGGCCGAGACGGGGACCGACGTTCGGGCCGCTCAGATGGCGGTGGAGCCGTGGTTCAGGCCCATCATCATGGTCAGCGGGATCACCTTCCTTCTCGCCGCCATCGGCTTCGCCAGAGGGGTAGCCAGCATTGCGCCGGTGGGGCCGACGTTCACCAGAGTGGTGGTGGTGGCGCTGGTCGCAGCGGGACTCTCCCGCCTGGTGCCCCTCACGGGGGTGCAGTTCTACGTGCAGAGCGCCGCCCTGATCGTGGCGCTGTGGCCGCTGGCGTACGAGATGTGGAGACACCCGACGCCCGGCTTGGCGACTCAGCGAACGCCCTAGGAGGAGAAGACCGAGTGATCGTGCCTCCCGGGCGGGAGCCGGCCACAGCACCTTTCGTGGACCCCGGGAAGCCTGCCGCCTCCACCAGGCCATAAGCCTTCCCGTACCCGCGGCCATGAGGACATCACCTCCGATCGCCACGAAGTTACAGTCGACGGCTTCTTCTCAGGGGCCGCCACCCGGTCCTGGGCCGTCGAAAGCCGCCTGATCGATCAGAGCTTCCGAACCCACCACGGCATGTCCGGCCACCCCGAGACCCGACAGGAGATGAACAGGTCAGGAAATGCGACAAGAAGGTTGCCGATGGCGACCTAGACGGTGCCATTACGAATACACGGTCACTTCTTGAAGCCGTGCTTCAGGACGGTGGAGCACGACCTAAACCCGACTCCTCCAGCATACGATGGAGACCTCGTCAGGTTGAACAAGCGAGTCCTGAGGAATCTCAACCTTGAGCCGAGCCGCGCAGACATTTCTGAGCCGCTTCGGCAAGTCTTGGGCGGTCTATCAAGCATCGTGACCGGCATCGCGGGCCTTAGAAACGTCAGATCTTACGAGCCGGGAAACATCACGCGAGGCTCGCGGTGAACGCTGCGAAGACTGCGGCAGGCTGCATCATCCAGGTCCGAGGGGCGCAGGTTGGAGGAGTAACGAGTTCCGGCGAATGGCGTCGCCCGCTCAGTTCTCCATCAAAGGGCCGAACTCACCGTCTGATACGTGTCAGACAGTCGCTGAGGCAGGACCTTCATTTCGCCGACGACGGGCATGAAGTTGGTGTCGCCGTTCCACCTTGGGACCACATGCCAGTGGACATGGTCTGGGATGCCGGCGCCGGCGACCGTGCCGAGGTTCATGCCGATGTTGAACCCGTCGGGCTGCATCGCTTCCTTCAGCGCTATCACGCACCGCTGCATCAGGCGCTGCGTGTCCAGCGACTCGTCATCCCCGACCTCCTCGAGCTCTCCGACGTGGCGGAGCGGCGCCACCATCAGATGACCGATGTTGTACGGGTACCGGTTCAGCATGGCGAACGACAGCTCGCTCCTCGCCACGATCAGGGCCTTCTCGTCGTCGCCTTCCTTTGGCTTCTCGCAGAACAGGCATCCCTGAGCCTCGCCCTCGCGGGCCTGGCCGATGTACTCCATCCGCCAGGGCGCCCACAGCCGCTCCACTACAGGGCTCCGACGTCCCCGGTCTCCAGCGTCCGCTCCTTTTCCTCGACGATGGCCCGGGCCAGGAACGCCTCGAGGGGGACGCCGCGGGCCTCGACACCGGCCCGGTCGCGCACGGCCACGGTCCCGCCCTGCTCCTCCTTGTCCCCCACCACCAGCACGTAGGGCACCTTGTCGAGCTGAGCGGCCCGCACCTTCTTCCCGAGGGTCTCGCGGCTGTCGTCGACCTCGACCCGCAGGCCGGCCTCGCGCAGCCGGGCCGCCACCTTCTCCGCGTACCCGTCGTGCCGGGTCGCGATGGGGATCACCCGGACCTGCTCGGGGGCCAGCCACATCGGGAACGCCCCGGCGTGGTGCTCGATTAGGATGGCGATGAACCGCTCCAGCGAGCCGAGGATGGCCCGGTGGATCATCACCGGACGGTGGCGCTGGTTGTCCTCGCCCATGAACTCCAGCTCGAACCGCTCCGGCAGGGCGAAGTCGCACTGCACCGTGGTCAGCTGCCACGACCGGCCGATAGCGTCGCGGAAGTGGAAGTCCACCTTCGGCCCGTAGAACGCGCCCTCCCCCTCGGCCACGTCGTAGGCCATCCCGCTCTTGTCGAGGGCGCCGCGGAGCGCCTCGGTGGCCCGGGCCCACATGGCCTCGTCGCCGATGGCCTCGCCGGGCTTCGTGGACAGCTCGATCCTGGGCTCCTCGAACCCGAACACC
>JBMDXS010000143.1:0-9577 GCA_048595045.1 Acidimicrobiia bacterium | reverse complement strand
TTCCCCGGACATCCTCCTCATGGATGAGCCGTTCGGCGCTCTCGACGCCCAGACCCGTCAGCTGATGCAAGAGGACTTGATGCGTATCTGGGACGTAGAACAAAAGACGGTCATCTTCGTTACCCACAGCATGGACGAGGCTGCCTACCTCTCCGATCGGGTTCTGGTCATGGACACCCACCCCGGGAAGGTTCGGGAGGTCCTCGACGTGCCGCTTCCGCGACCCCGAGACGAGGCCGTGAGAACGACTCCCGTGTTCAACGAGCTCACCTCGCATATGTGGCATGAGCTTCGCGGGATGATCGGAGATCCAACCGCGCCTGCACCGGAGTGATGCGATGCGCAGTATGACCAGGCAAAACCGGAATCGGCTGCTCTCAGTGATCGGGTTGCTCGCCGGGCTGATCCTCTGGGAGGTGATCGGACGTCTCGAGCTCTCGCCGGCATTCCCTCCGTTCAGTGCGGTACTGGCCGCGGTCGTCGAAGTCTGGAGCAGCCCGCGCTTTCTCGACGCCCTCAAAGAGAGCTTGATCAGCATCGCCATCGCTCTCCCGCCTTCGATCGTCCTAGGCGTCGGCATCGGCCTGCTCATCGGGCGATACAGGCGTGTGGAATGGGCCCTGGATCCTCTGATCAACACGTTCCTCTCGCTACCCCTGGTGGCGCTGATCCCGGTGCTCTTTCTCATCTTCGGCCTGGGCCGGGGCAGCATTCTCGCCACCATCGTCATCTACACCTTCTTCATCGTGGTGGTCAACACCGCTGCGGGAGTCAAGACAACCGACCCCGAGATCGTCGAGATGGCCAGATCCTTCGGCGCCGGTGAGGCGCAGGTGATGAACCGGGTCATCCTGCCCTCGGCCCTTCCTCTCACCTTCGCCGGGATTCGCATTGCCACAGGACGGGCCATCCGCGCGGTGATCATCGCCGAGCAGGTCATCGGGTTGATTGGTTTGGGTGGGCTGGTCCAGCGGTTGGGAGGCGCCTTTGCAGTGGAACAGCTGTACGCAGTGGTGCTGTTCGTTGGGCTGTTCGGCCTGGTCAGCATGGAGGCGGTTGCCGTAGCCGAGCGCAAGGCTCTTCCCTGGATCATCGCCCAGGAAGAGACAGAGCCGGCGTTCCAGGGGGCTTGAAATCAGCGCCGTCGACAGCGAGCAGGGGGACAGGGGACGCGACCCGCAGATCATCGTCCTCCACGTCCACTACTACACGGACTCGGATCTGGATGCGGTCGAGTCGGCCCCGAGCACGAGCGTCTACCGTCGGGAGCACGACGGGCGGTTCGTATGCAGCTGGCGCAGCGGGATTGCCCTCACCGTGCCCCAGCCCCATCCCGGTCTCGCGCAACGTCTCGAGTTGATGGACCAATCTGGCATCGGAACCCAGGTCCTGTCGATCCCGTCACCGAGCACTTACTTCCTCGACCCTGCGGCCGCCGACGTCCTCTCCCGTCGGGTCAACGAGGAGCTAGCCGACTTGTGCCGGCAGTACCCGGGACGGTTCGAGGCCCTGGCTGCCCTGCCCATGCACGACACGGACCGTGCGCTCGACGTTCTCGACCACGCTCTGGGCGATCTCGAAATGGCCGGTGTGATGATCCTGACCAACGTCGACGGTATCCCTCTCGACGACGATCGTTTCGAGTCTTTCTGGTCGGCAGCAGATGAGAAGGCCTTGCTTGTCTATGTCCATCCGACGGTGCCCGACGCCGGCCATCTCGACGACTACGCCCTCGCCATCGGCGTTGGCTTTCTCTCCGATACCAATCTGGCGTTGGCACGGCTGGCCTACTCCGGTGTCTTCGAGCGTTATCCGCGGATCCGCTGGGTGTTCTCCCATCTCGGCGGCACCCTTCCATTCATGCTGCCCCGGCTCGACAACTACTACCGCCAGTTCCCCGAATGCAGGGAGAGGGCCCCCCGCACGCCGACCGAGTACATCAAGCGGCTGACCTTCGACACGGCGAGCAGCCATCGCCCGGCAATCAGATGTGCTGTAGACACGCTCGGTCTCGACCGGCTGGTCTTCGGTAGCGACTTCCCGCATGTCCCGGGCGGGGTGGGCCCGTTCATCGAAGCCCTCACCGACGTCACTGGTGGCCAGGATGGCGACGAGCTGATGTCGGGAAGGGCCCGCCGCTTACTCTCGGGCGAGAGGATCTGAGAAGCACATGTGCGGGCCGGCGCTGATCGATGAGGAAACCAAGGGCAAAATAGCCGCGTTCAATGCAGTGATGGGCGAGCCATCGGCGAGCCCGTTCGGCCCAAACGACCAGATAGGAATGTTGAATCTGCTCAGTCCTGATATGGCCCGAGACCAACTCGCCCGGGCCGACGGCAGCAAGGTGTTCGACATGTCGGTGGATCTGTTCATGGGGATGCCGACATGGACCGCTGGAGGCGAGCCGCCCTACAGCATCTGGATGGTCCATACTCCAAGGGGATCGGTGGTCGACGATCCGATCGGGGTCGGTGCGGAGCAGAACGACTACGTGGCCTGGTCGGCAGACTCCGTCTCGATGTTCACCCACTGCGGGACCCACATCGACACCCTGAACCACTTCGGATACCGGGGCCGAATCTGGAACGGCTTTTCCGCGGACGAGCATTTAGGCAGTCTCCACTGGACGGTCGCCGGAGCCGATCGTCTTCCCCCTCTGATCGGCCGGGGGATCCTCATCGACGTTCCGGCAGCCATCGGGGTAGACGTGCTGCCCGACAGCTACGCCATCGGGCCGAAGGAATTGGGCGAGGCGCTCCGCCGTCAGGGCACCGAGATCCGTCCCGGAGACATCGTCATGGTCCGGACAGGTCGAATGCGCTACTGGCCCGATCCGGCGACGTATCTGCCTCGTGAGCCGGGGCTCGATCGCGAGGGCGCGGTCTATCTCGCCGAGATGGGCGTCTCGATGATCGGCTGCGACAACATCGCGGTGGAACAGCTTCCATCCGAGGATCCTGACAACTGGATGACAGTTCACACCTACTTGCTGGCCGAGGCCGGAGTGCCCATGGCGGAGGTGGTCTACCTCGAGGAGCTGGCCTCCGAGGCGATCTACGAGTTCGTGTTCATCGGGGCCAGTCTGCGGATGAGGGGCGCCACCGCCGGGCCGATACGGCCCCTCGCCTTGCCGCTGCTCTGACGGACCGACCCGTTGAGCGGCCGAGCTCAGCGCATCCCGGTGGTGCTCGCCGCCCGAGACCGAGGGTCGCGGGTCCCGAGTGACCCCGTGAGCACCGACGTGAGGAAGCTCTCGACCGTGGAATTGAACAAACCCGGCTCTTCCAGGTTCAGAGTGTGGCCGCTACGGGGCAAGACCATCAGCCCAGAACTGGGGATGATCCGTTTCAAGGCGACGGAGGCATCGACCGCTCCCTCGTCCTCATCACCGACCAGGATGAGCAAAGGCACCGAAAGCCGGCTCAGCTCTTCTGTGAAGTCGAAGAGGGAGGGCCTCTCCTTCTGGAAGCCCCGCATCGTGAACGCCGAGCCGACGTTGGAGTGCTCAGCCAGCATCGCGGCGAATTCGGCGTGTCCGAGCGGGTCCTTGTTCTGGAACTGGACGCGGGCAGGGCCGACCGCGTAACGGGTGGCCACCGCGGCTGAGCCCTCTCCTTCGAACGCTCGTGCGATGAGCTCGCATTCCTCGCGAAAGGCCGCCCGTTGCTCGTACTCCGCTCCGTAGCCGACACCGGCGATGACCGCAGATTGCACCCGTTCTGGGACCTGTAAGGCGAGATGGAGGGCACAAAAGCCACCCATCGACAACCCCACGACATGAGCCGATTCCACATCCAGGGCGTCGAGAACGTCGAGGGCGTCCTGAACGGCATGCTGTTGTGAGTACAGAGCAGGGTCGGTGGGCACTGAGGACGGCGGGTAGCCACGGGCCGAATACGTGATGCAGCGGAACCGTCGGGCGAAGTGTCGGACCTGGAGGCTCCAGCTGCGATGGTCGCCGGCGAACTCGTGGATGAACAGAAGATTGGGACCGCTGCCGATCTCCTCGACGTGGAGAGAGACACCGGCACTCGCCGATGACTTCACACGATGAACCGGCACCGTCAGGGAGCCATCCCTTGGTGGGCCTCGAGGATGTGATGACTTGTCGCGGCCGCGGCCCGATCACCGTCCCTTGCCCGCAGCGCTTCGATGATCTCAGCATGTTGGCGAACGGACTCGGCGATGGGGCGGTCAACGTGAGGCCCGCTGCCCAAGGTCCGCCAGAGCAGGTTGAGTTGCGCCAGCAGCACAGGTGACTCCGTCAACTCGTAGACCCTGAAATGGAAACGACGATTGGCCGCCTGCGCAGTCTCCTCGTCTGTGCTCTCGGCCAGCTGCTGATTGAGCTCCTCCAACTGCTCGAGCGACTCCTTGGTGACATGGTCCGCTGCCAGAGAGGCGCCGAGGCTCTCCAGGGCAGCACGGATCAATGCGTTCTCATAGAGCCGGGAGCCCTCGGAGCGGACCACCATCGAGGCCCGATGCGGCTCGGTGACGATGTAACCCTCACCCTCGAGGCGCCGGAACGCCTCACGAACCGGTGTTGGGCTCACGCCGAGGAGCTCGGCCACGTCGCGCTGGCGCAGGTGAGCGCCCGGCCCGAGTTCGCCGGTTTCGATCATTTTGCGTAGGGCATCGGCAACGAGCTCAGACTTGCTCTGATACTGGACGTGGGTAGTCGTGGGAGCCGAGATGGTGCCAATATGATATACCAAGCCCTCCGGCCGCCAGCAGGGTTCGATTCATGACCGTTGCCCTCAGCCATCCCCTGCCCGGGGTCGTCCAGGCCCTGCTGGACCGCCCCGAATCACGAAACGCCATCGACCTCGACATGGTGCACAGCTTGATCGAGGTAGTCGGTGACGAGCGGGCCCGGGTGATTGTCCTGGGGTCCACCAGCGAAGTGGCGCTTTCCTCCGGCGCCGACCTGAAGCTCTCCGACCCTGATCGCGCCGAGGTGAGCAGAGACCTCTACCGCCTCTACGAGATCATGAGATCCACCCCCGCGATCATCATCGTCGCGCTCTCCGGGCACGCGGTGGGTGGGGGAGCACAACTCGTGGTCGCCTCCGATTTCACTGTGGCGGCTCCTGACGCGACGATCCGGTTCCGGGGGCCGGGGCATGGCATCGCCGTGGGCGCCTGGGCGCTTCCTGGGCTCGTGGGGAGGGCGAGAGCTATCGACCTGGCCTTGAGCATGCGGCCGGTGTCGGCCGAGGAGGCCCTCGAGATCGGCCTCATCCAGAGGATCGACCCAAACCCTCTGGCATATGCCATCTCGCTTGCCGAGGAAATCACGTCTCTCTCGCCGTCCGCCGTTGCCGCGGTGAAGAGGATCGTCGGGATTCCGGATCCGTTCCAAGCCCTGGCCGCGGAGAGGGACCACAACGAAGGCTGGGATGGCGCGGTCCCCTCCAATGCGGAGAATGGCCCCGATCTCGCTGGATGACCCCACTCCGTCGGGTGACATGCTCGCCGCCTGGTCGAAGCATGTCGGCCGCCCTGTGCATGACCCGAAAGCGCTTCACCGGGAGCTCACCAGAGGTCCCACCCTGCCTGCGGCGTTCTCTGCGGTCTCGCGTCGCCATCGCAGGGCGGCAGCCCTCACCCTTGGCGATATCACACTCACTCATGGTGAGGTCGAGGAGGAGTCGGCGCGGGTCGCAGGCCTCATGGCCGATTGGGGGGTGGGTCCGGGCACGCGGTTGACCTTGCTCGCCGAGCCCGAGATGTCGGTGGTCTTGACGTATCTCGCCGCTCTCCGCTCCGGAGCCGTCGTCACGCTGGCGCATCCCTCCTACACCCCGTACGAGATAGGCCGGACGCTGTCGGCCAGCGGAGCAGAGCTGGCAGCCGGCACCGGCGAGTCCTTACGACGCCTGGTGGAGAGTGATCCCGATCTTCCGGTCCTCGGGCTGGCGCCGGCGGACCGTGAAGCTACGACGGAGATCCTTGCCGACCGACGACCGGCCCGCGCCCCGCGGCCGAATGAGGACGGCGAATCCATCGCGATCCTTGCGTTCACTTCGGGAACGACGGGCGAGCCCAAACCGGTGCCTCTCTCCCATCGCAGTCTCCTCGCGTCGATCCGCGGAGTGATGCTGGCGTGGCGATGGCGCCCGGACGACCGATTGGTTCATTGTCTCCCGATCGCCCACCAGCACGGACTGGGTGCAATCCACATCGCTCTCCTCACCGGGAGCCATTCCGTCATCCTCCCAAGCTTCGAGCCAGCTGGCCTCATCGAAGCCTTGGGTAATGAAGACGCCACTGCGTTGTTCGCAGTCCCCGCCATCTACGACCGCCTCCTGACCGAGGTCCCGACGAAGGTTGCATCGTTGAGCCGGCTACGCCTCATGACCTCGGGGTCTGCCCCACTTCCGGCCGAACTAGGGAACCGGATCGAGCATGCTGTCGGGGAACTCCCCGTAGAGCGCTACGGCCTGACAGAGACCGGTCTGGACGTATCCAACCCGTTCGAGGGCCCTCGAATCGCCGGGACTGTCGGCATCGCGTTGCCCGGTGTCGAGCTCGCTGTGGTCGACGACGCCGGGAAGGTGCTCGGTCTGGGTGAAACCGGCGAGGTCATCTTGCGTGGGCCGCAGGTGTTCGACGGTTATGTCGAAGACGGTGGTGAGGGGTTCATCGGCGATTGGTTCCGGACCGGGGATATCGGCACGGTTGAAGAAGAATCGGGTCACCTGCGGCTGGTCGGACGGTCCAAAGAGGTGATCATCACCGGCGGCGTCAATGTCTACCCACGTGAGGTGGAGGCCGCGCTGCTGGCACTGAGTGGAGTGGTCGACGCGGCCGTCATAGGAGTTCCCTCGCATCGATGGGGCGAGGCAGTGACCGCATTCGTCGTGGCTTCAGGGATCTCCACTGAGGAGATCGGCTCGAGAATGGAATCGGTCCTGGCGCCTTTCAAGCGGCCGAAACAGATCATTGCCGTTGAGTCGATACCTCGGACCGAACTGGGGAAGATACGACGCGATCTGCTCGCAGCCTTGACCGCGATCGATCGCAGCTGATCGGCCAAGCCTCGACATATGGTATATCATCCGCCACCCGCTGGAGATGGAGGCGTATGGATCTCGGTTTGACAGGCAAGAAAGTCCTGGTCACCGGGGCGAGCAAAGGGATAGGCCGTGCGAGTGCCCAACTCTTCTCTGAAGAGGGGTGCAGCGTCAGCATCGTTGCCAGGACCCAAGAGGATCTCGAGAAGACGGCCAAAGAGATCGAATCGGAGACGGGGGGATCGGTGATCCCGCTTGTCGGCGATATGAGTGTCCAGGAGGACGTCGACCGGGTGACCAAGGAGGCGATCGAGAGGCTGGGTGGGGTCGACGTGCTGGTGACCTGCGCGGGCAGCTCGCCGGGGGGTCTGATGGAGGACCTCACCGATGAACAGTGGTACTCGTCGCTCAATCTGAAGTTCATGGGCTACGTTCGGTCGATGCGGGCGATCCTGCCTCACATGCGGGAGCGGGGGTCGGGATCGGTAGTGCTGGTGATCGGCAACGACGGTATCAAGCCCAGCTATTGGGAGACCACGGCGGGGGCGGCGAACGCGGCGGGGATCAATGTGGCGGCGTCGATGGCCGAGCAGTATGCGCCTCACGGGATCCGGGTGAACTCTGTGAACCCGGGGCCGGTCAATACCGACCGCTGGGACACCCTCGAGAAGGCCTTCGCCCGGGACAAAGGAGTCAGCCAAGAGCGTGCTCACGAGTTGGCCGTTGCGAGCATTCCTCTCGGCCGCATTGCCAAGCCCGAAGAGGTGGCCGATCTCGTGGTGTTCCTCGCTTCCGATCGTGCGTCCTTCATCAACGGCGCTCACATCCTGATCGATGGCTCGCAGCGCAAGGGGATAATGGACACCTGACCTCGATAGGGGTACCCCTCAACGTGGCGAGGGGCGCGAGATCGTCTGCGAACATCGATATCACATGAGGACAGGTTCAGATCTCAATGCTTCGGGCGTGGTATGGGATGTCCACGCCCATTACCTCCCGGAATCTGCCCTCCCCAAAATGAGCCATGGCCAGGTCCAGGTAGAGACCGGGACAGTCAATGGAATAGCCGATTCGATCACGGTCAACGGGATGGCTGTCGGCGCCACCGTCCAGCAACTCGCTGATCTCGACGCGATTGTCGAGGCCACCGACCAGGCGCGAATAGATCGGCGCGTACTCTCACCGCCGCCTTTCACCTATCGATACTGGGACGATGCGGACAAATCAGCCGATCTAGCCCGGCTCCTCAACGACGCCACTGCTCGCGCTGTGGAGGCCTATCCGGGCCGCTTCGTCGGCTTGGCCACAGTGGCCCTGCAGGACACGAACACCGCCATCGCCGAGCTGATACGAGCCCGTGAAGAGTTGGGCCTCTCAGGTGTCACCTTGGGGACCAATGTGGCCGGGGGCAATGTCAGCGATGAGGTGCGGCTGCCGTTTCTCGGCGAAGTCTCCGAGAGCGGGATGCCCTTGTTGATACATCCTGACTTCTTCCCGAACTCGAGGACCGCCAACTACTACTTGATCAACGTGCTCGGAATGCCAGTCGAGTCGGCGATAACCATGGCGAACATGATCTTCTCCGGTCTCTTCGACCGGTTCCCCGAGCTCAGGGTGTGCTTCATGCATGGAGGCGGCGTGGCGCCGTATCTGCTCGGACGGTGGGACAAGGGCTGGCGAGTCCGTCCTGAGGCCCAGGTCAGTATCGCTCGCCAACCCAGCGATTACCTCGAAAACATCTACTGCGACACTCTCACTCACTCGCCTCAGAGTTTGTCGTATCTGGTCGAGGTCATGGGGCACAGGAACGTGGTGATCGGCACCGATCTCCCCTTCGATGTGGAGGATCCCGACCCTCGGGGCCACATTCGCAAGGTCCCCAGTCTCACCCAGGAGCAGATCGAGGTGATCGAGACGGTGAGTCCGGTGCGCTGGCTGACCGGAAAAGACCCGGCGTGAGGTTCCATTGGTTCGACGAACTGGAGGAGTACCGGCCGGGAGGGCATGACGGGTGGTGAACCCGGGCTCTTGGTCGGCCCGTTTCCGGTTCGGACAGGATCATCGGCCGGCGCCCTTGATGCTTACGGAAGCAACTCGGATACCGGAGCAGCGCGAAGCCGGTCAGGAGTCCTCGCAGCCGACCCCGTCTCCGTCCCGGTCGAGGTCGTAGTCGTCGGGGCCTACCACGTTGACCCGGCCCACATACTCGGGCCCGTTCCCTGATCCGCCGGCGCAGTCGACATCCGACACGATCGGCACACAGGCCCCCGTGTAGGAAGGGTGACAGCCTGACGCAGGCGCCGCTGTCGTCGCCGGGGCCACAGTCGTCGTGGTCGTCGTCGATGTGGTGGTGGTTGTCGGTGGGACAAAAGGCAAGGAATGGACGATGTTGCCTCTGTGATCCTGAACGAAGGCAGTGTCACCGTCGTTGTTCCACACCGCACCGTCGTTGCACCAGAACAGGGCCTGGACTGTGTCTGTCCCACACCCGGTGTGGATTTGCACCACGGCGCCAGCGGCCAATACGAAGCCGGCGGGAAAGCCATAGCGATGAGAGG
>JBMDXS010000142.1:0-7390 GCA_048595045.1 Acidimicrobiia bacterium | reverse complement strand
CGGGACTTTCCAATCATCCAGGGGTTCACCGTCGTCATCGCCGCCACCTATGTCATCGTCAATCTGCTGGTGGACATCTCATATGGCTACCTCGATCCGAGAGTGAGACTGGAATGACCCTTGGCGAAGCGGAGATGTCGTTACGGCCCGATGTGGCCGTTCCCGATCCCGAGTCCCTCCTCGAGCAACCCGGCTCGGTCTGGCGTATCGCCGCCCGACGCTTCTTCCAGCGCAAGGTGGGGATTGCCGGGCTGATCCTGGTCAGCTTCATGATCCTGGTGGCGATCTTCGCCCCTCTCATCGCGCCCTACGACCCCTATCAGAACTTCATCGGCGAGGAGGGTGCGGAGCGATGGGCACCACCCTGCATCAACGCCTTCGGATGTGAAGGCCCTCAACACATCTTCGGTCTCGACGGCAATGTCCGCGACTTCTTCAGCCGTGTGGTCTACGCAGCCCGGGTCAGCCTCCCCCTCGGGTTCACGACCGTCCTCATCACCATCGTCATCGGCACGGTCATCGGGGCCATCGCCGGGTATGCAGGCGGATGGTCAGACAACGTCCTGATGCGCATCATGGACGTGGTGCTGGGGTTCCCCTCACTGATACTCGCCATCGCCATCGTCTTCGTGCTCGGTCCGGGTCTCCGTAACACGCTTCTCGCCATCGCCATCGTGACCATCCCGCAGTACGCCCGTGTGATGCGCGCTTCGGTCCTGTCCGTCAAGGAGGTCGACTACGTATCGGCTTCTCGGGCGCTGGGGGCGTCGCCTTGGAAGGTTCTGGTAACCAGGGTGGTCCCCAACGCCCTCACCCCTTTGGTGGTCCTGGGGACCCTGGGGATCGCCACCGTGATCCTGGAGGCAGCGGCGTTGGGGTTTCTCGGTCTCGGCGCCGTGCCGCCCACTCCGGAATGGGGCTCGATGCTCGCCGCCGAGCGTGACCGGATCTTCACCGCACCCCACCTGATGATCTTCCCCGGCCTGGCGATCATGATCACCGTGCTCGGCTTCAACCTGATGGGGGATGGGCTCCGCGACGCCCTCGACCCCACCCTGAACAAATGAGCGCTGCCCGACCACTGCCCGAGCCTTCCATCGACACCGACGCTCCCTTGCCCGTGCCCGCAGGCGAGCGGTTGCTCGAGGTCCGTGGGCTGAAGACCCACTTCGATACACGTCAAGGTGTGGTCAAAGCAGTCGACGGCGCCGATTTCCACGTCGATCGCGGTGAGGTGTTGGGTCTGGTCGGTGAGTCGGGATGCGGGAAGTCCGTCACCTCGCTGTCGATCATGGGGCTGGTGCCCAAGCCGGGCCGGGTGGTGGCCGGTGAGATTCTCTTCGGCGGGAAGAACATCGCAGATATGAAGGCCAACGAAGTGCGCGACCTCCGTGGGGAGCACATCTCGATGATCTTCCAACAGCCAACCTCGGCACTGAACCCGGTCTATCGCGCCGGCGCCCAGATCCAGGAGGTGTTCGAGCTGCATCGGGACTGGAGCTCGGAGGTCGAGGAGGAGAAGGTCATCGAGATGTTGGCCAAAGTAGGTATCCCTGATCCGAAGCGACGGGCCGCCTCTTATCCCCACGAGCTGTCGGGGGGCATGGCGCAACGAATCATGATCGCCATGGCCCTCGCCTGTGAGCCCGAGCTGCTCATCGCCGACGAGCCCACGACCGCGCTCGACGTCACCATCCAGGCTCAGATCCTCGACCTGATCCGGGACCTTCAGCAGAAGTCGAGCACCGCCGTGATCCTGATCACCCACGACCTTGGCATCGTCGCCGAGATGGCGGACCGAGTGGCAGTCATGTACGCCGGTGAGATCGTCGAAGAGGCGGACGTTCGCACCATCTTCAGGAATCCCCTCCATCCTTACACCAAGGGCCTCATCGGCTCGATCCCGGTGCTGGGAGCGCTCCGGGAGCGTCTCGAAGTCATCCCGGGCGTGGTCCCCTCCATGATCGACCTTCCCCCCGGCTGCAGATTCGCCCCACGCTGCGGGCCAAGAGTCGAGCACGGCCTGCAGATCTGCACCCAACAGGAGCCCGACTTGCGCGAGGTCGAAGAAGGGCACAAGGCCAGGTGTTGGCTCTACTTCGGGCCCGAGAAGGTGATCGATCTCGATGGCTGAGGCCCTCGTCGAGATCCGCGACCTGGTCAAAGAGTTCCCGGTCCGGGGTGGCATCCTGCAGCGTCAGGTGGCCACGGTCAGGGCGGTGGATGGGGTGAATCTGGACATCATCAAGGGTGAGACGCTTGGCCTGGTAGGTGAGTCGGGATGTGGCAAGACCACGCTGGGGCGGATGCTCACCCGGCTGCTCGAGCCGACATCCGGGACGATCCGCTTCGAAGGAGAGGACATCACCCATCTTTCCGGTAATGCGTTGAAGCCGTTCCGGCGGCGGGTGCAGATCATCTTCCAGGACCCCTACGGCTCGCTCGACCCTCGTTCCCAGGTCGGGCCGGCGATCGCCGAGGGTCTTCGCCTTCACGGGATCGGCGACAAAGACGAGCGTCAGGAACAGGTCAAGGAGATGCTGGAGCTGGTGGGCCTGCGTGCCTCCCACGCCAGCCGCTATCCGCACGAGTTCTCCGGCGGTCAGCGACAACGCATCGGCATCGCCCGCGCCCTCATCCTCAAGCCGGATCTCGTGGTGGCCGACGAGCCCGTGTCGGCGCTCGATGTGTCGGTGCAGGCCCAGGTCCTCAACCTCCTCACCGAGCTCCAGGCGGAGCTCAGCCTCACCCTGCTCTTCGTAGCCCACAACCTGGCAGTCGTCGAGCACATCTCCGACCGGGTCGCCGTGATGTACCTGGGACGGGTCGTCGAGCTGACGGATCGCAACACCCTGTACCGCAACCCGTTACATCCGTACACCGAGGCGTTGCTCTCCGCCATCCCCATCGCCGACCCGGATCGACCGCGCGACCGTCGCATCCTGCAAGGGGAGATCCCCTCGCCGTTGAACCCTCCTCCCGGGTGTCATTTCCACCCCCGCTGCCCGATCGCTCGTCAAGGGCTCTGCGACATCCAGGATCCGCCCCTCATGAACTCGCCACAGGGCCCTCATCACCAGGCGGCATGCTGGCTGCGGGCAGGGGACCTTGCCATCGCCCCGGCCTGAGTCGTAATTGGGACCAGGAGGCGTCATATGCGACATTTGCAGTGCCAATTTCGTGAGGGAGAGGCGTGACCATCCAGCGGGTCGGCGTGATCGGTGGAGGGCTGATGGGCTCCGGGATCGCCGAAGTCTGCGCCCGTGCCGGCAGCAGCGTCGTGGTACACGAGATCGATGCGGCGGCGGCGGAGGCGGCCAGGGACCGCCTGGCGTCTTCAGTCGAGCGGGCCGTGGAGAGAGGAAAGCTCGATACGACGGAGCAGAAGGCAATCCTGGCACGGATTACCTTCTCCACCGACCTCGCCGATCAGGGCGACCGCCAGCTCGTCATCGAGGCGGCGACCGAGAACGAGAATGTGAAGAAGACGATCTTCACCGATCTCGACGCAGTCGTCCCCTCCGACACAATCCTCGCCTCCAACACGTCGTCGATACCGATCACGAGGCTGGCGGCTGCAACTGGAAGGCCGGGGAAGGTAGTGGGGCTCCACTTCTTCAACCCTGTCCCGGTCATGGCATTGGTCGAGTTGGTGACCACCGTCATGACCACCCGGGAGACCACCGACGCGGTCCGCGCCTATGCCGAGTCCCTCGGCAAGAATGTGATCGAGGCAGCCGACCGGGCGGGTTTCATCGTCAACATGCTCCTCGTCCCCTACCTCATCGGCGCCATCCGGATGCTCGAGGCTGGTGTGGCCACGCGAGAGGACATCGATGCAGGGATGAGACTGGGTGCCAACCACCCAATGGGACCTCTGGAGCTGTCCGATTTCATTGGCCTCGACACGATGAAGCACATCGCCGACGTTCTGTTCGATGAGTACAAGGAGCCGTTCTTCGCCTCTCCTCCCCTGCTGACCAGGATGGTCGAAGCAGGTCTCCTCGGCCGTAAGACCGGCCGGGGCTTCTACGACTACGACCAGCAGCCAGCCCAGGGCTCGTAGCGGGCGCACAGCGCAGTCCGGCCCAGGGTTCGGTGCTAACTATTGAGGATCACGACCGGACAGGGGGCCAGCCTGGTCAGATACTCGACGCGAGGACCGAGATGGAGATGGGCGGTGCCGGCCCGAACGCTGGTGCCGAGGATGAGGAGATCGGCACCGAACTCGTCGATGGCTTCGAGGATCCCTGTCTCGACGTCTTCGGCTTCCCTCACCTCGGTCTCGGCATTCTGCCCCATGCGTGTCGCCACGATCTCGAACTCGGCGGTCACGTCGAGGGCGATGTTGGGCCGCATCCCGGAGAGACGGGACGGGGTGACCACGTGCACTCCAGTCACTACCGCATCCATCCCGGCGATGGCAAAAGCAAGGTCGGCGGCGTTCTTCGAGCTGATGCTGGCGCTGGCGGGGACCAGGATCCGGTGCGGAACCCAGTCCTCGGGCACGTTCTCGCCCTTGACCACCAGTGTCGGAGTCTTCGACAGCTTGATCAGGTCGTCGATCACCGGTCCGAAGACGGAGTGTCCCGAACCGCTCATGGTCGGGGTGCCGATCACGAGAAGGTCGTAGTCGGCCTCTGCCTCGTGGAGGATGGCCCCGACCGGGTCGTGGTTGGAGACGATACGGGTGGTGGTGCCTCCCCTGAAGACATTTCGAAGAGCCGTCAGATATGCCCCCGCCATCACCCGGTCCTTCTCTCCTGCGACGGCGAGAAGGGTGGTCGAGATGTCGTTGGTCTCCCCGAGACGAGCCACCAGCACGGCTTGGATGGTCTGGGTCCCCACCTGGCCGATCCGGGGACGCACCGGCACCAGGACACGCCGCAGACCGGATACGAAACTGCCCCTCAGCACCTCCTCCCGGGCCAACCGCATCTCCTCTTCATCGCCGGGCGTGACCCGAGCCAGGCAATAGCGAAGCGCTGCCGGAGCTGCGATGGAGGTGACCACCGCCATGACCACGATGATGGAGAACATCTCGGTGCTGAGGATCCCCAGCGAGAGGCCGATGGTGGCGATGATGATCTCAACAGCGCCACGGGCGTTGAGCCCCGATCCGTAGGCCAGTGCCGACCAATGGTCCTGGCCGGAGATGTAGCGGGCGCCGAGATAGGCGCCGGCCACTTTGCCAATGGTGGCGACGGCGATGACTGCCACCGCCCACAGCAGCAGGTCTGGCTGCAGTATGGCTCCGATGTCCACCTTGAGCCCGGCCACCGCGAAGAAGATCGGCGCGAACACCGCCAGGGCCATGCTCTCCAGCTTTTGCACCACATCGGTGGGCAGACGGGGCAACCGACCGAAGAGGATGCCGATGGCGAACGCCCCGATGACCGGCTCGAGCCGAAGTGCATGGCTGAGTGCGCCCCATGCGAAGGCAAGCACCACGACGAGGGTGAGAATCGCATCTCGGCCGCGAAAACGATCCTGGATGAGCTCGAGGCCCCGTTCGACCACGATTCTGCCAAGCGTGACGGTCCCCAACAGGAAGACCAGCACCATCAGGATGGTCTGGAGGACAGTGCCGGCCGTGATCGCCTCCGCGCTGGCCAGGGCGGTTACGAGTCCGAGCATGGTCCAGCCGGTTATGTCATCGATCATCCCGGCGGCCAGCACCGTCTGGCCGAATTCCCGCCTCATGAGATCCAGATCCATGAGGATCTTGGCCAGCACCGGGATCGCCGAGATGGAGAGCGCAGTCGCAACAAAGAGGGCGAAGACAGTCCGATCCGTGGGATCAACGAGGAGAGAATCGGGCAGGGTGAGCCCAAGCAGGAGCCCGGTGACGAAGGGAACTACAAGTCCGCCCACGGCGACTCCCAACGCGACGCGGATACGGCGACGGATCAATGCGATGTCGGTCTCGAGACCGGTGATCACCAAGAGGAGCATCACACCGATCAGGGCGACCACCTCGAGCATGTAGCCCTGGGCCGGGGTCTGAGGGACGATCCACTGCTCGACCCATGGAATGAGCCCGGAGAGCAGCGACGGGCCGAGTATCACTCCGGCCAGGATCTCCCCGATCACCGCCGGCTGACCCATTCGCTGGAAGAGCCCTCCCAGGAAACGGGCGACGGCGAGCAGGACCGCGATCTGAATCACGAGCTGCAAGACCTCGGCATGGGAGGCGGCGCTGAACGTCTCCAACTCGGTGCCTTTTCCTTCCTCTGTCGCCTTGGGGGTTAGCTGACGGGCTCGGGCTGGAAGTTCGCCCTACCCGGCCATGGTGGCCGGGATTCGCCCCGGGGTGTTTGGTTCCCCCCACCCGTTGCGGGCGGGTTCGGCGGTGAGCGCGGCAATCTAGCCGGAGGGCATCGTTATCACGGGCATAGGTCTAGAGGACTAGCTCAGATGGCATCGTGGAGAATGGGCCATGCGGCCCATGCCCAAACCCGTCGCGATTGTGGATTATCCACAGGTAAGGCGTTTCGAAATCTGGGAAGGACCGGACAACGGTGATGGTGGCACCAAACCACGTGGAAGCGGGCAGGAGGATATCGAGTCGAATGGACGGTCTCGACTCCATCGCCACGTTGCTCGAGGTGGAGCGATACCGGCTCGGGGACTGGGATGAGCAATACGCCCGGCTGTACGCCATCGATTGCGCCTCCATCGTGTTTCGCTACCACCTTCCCGATCTGACCGATCAGTCCCGTGACCTCGTCCAGCGTCTCCTCCACCAGGCGTTGCAGCTGGTGACGGCGGGACGTGAAAACGAGCTCTCCTCTGTGGAACGTGCCCTGATGACGGGTCTCGAGGCTGCTTCTCGGGTCACCCGGTCGGTGTGGCTCGTTGCCCTGAACGCCGTCCTCCCCGATCCGTTCCGTGCCGCGGCGATGAGCACCGAAGCCGCCCTTCAAGCTTTCGGTCGTGGCCCCAACCCCCGCCGGGACGCAGTGGCAGAGGGTGTGCGTCGTCGGGCCTTTGCCCGCACCGAGGAGTCGGCCCTCCTGGGCATGGTGACCCGCCGCACCTCGACCGCGGTCGCCTGACCTACAGTCGGGCGGGTGACCCGACTCGAGGCCATCGAGGCCGACATCACGACACTGGCCGTCGATGTGATCGTCAACGCCGCCAACTCCTCGCTGATGGGCGGGGGTGGCGTGGACGGCGCGATCCACCGGGCCGGAGGGCCAGACATCCGCGACCAGTGCATCGCGATCGTGCGGCGTGATGGCCCGCTGCCGACCGGAAGGGCAGTGATCACCACCGCCGGGAGAATGCCCGCAGGTCATGTGGTCCACACCGTGGGGCCGGTCTGGGGCACGGTCGACGAGCACGAAGCGGTCGACTTACTCGCGTCGTGCTACCGATCGAGTCTCGA